>NZ_JBVHWK010000004.1:31387-69673 GCF_055569445.1 Streptomyces sp. NPDC029122
ACAAACGCCCCGCCAGAAAAGCGGGATAAAGCACACCCCCCCCCCCCCCCCCCCCCCCCCCCCCCCCCCCCCCCCCCCCCCCCCCCCCCCCCCCCCCCCCCCCCGGTACCCCTCAGAGCCAGCCGCGCTGGGCGGCGCGCAGGCCGGCCTCGAAGCGGCTGCTGGCGTTGAGGCGTTCCATCAGCGCGGCCATCTGGCGGCGGACGGTGCGCAGGGAGACCCCGAGCCGCTTGCCGGCGGCCTCGTCGGTCATGCCGGAGGCCAGCAGCTTGAGCAGTTCGCGTTCGCCGGCGGTGATGCCGTCCTCGGCGGGGTGCTCGCGGGCGGCGCCGAGCGGGACGGCCTGTTCCCAGGTCTGCTCGAAGAGGCTGACGAGGGAGGCCACGATGCCGGGGGCGGTGGTGCAGAGGGCGCCTAGCTTGGAGTTCGCGGGGTCGATGGGGACCACGGCGGTCTTCCGGTCGAAGATCACCAGGCGGGGCGGCAGCACCGGGCTGGTGCGCACCTGGGCCCCGAGGTCGGTCTCCCACTGCACGTAGGCCAGGGTGGCGGGGTCGTTGCGCACGCTGTCCTGGTAGACCGACCGCAGCTGGACCTTGCGCCGCAGTGCGTCCTCGTCCAGCGGCCGCGAGGCGTCCAGGCTGGCCTGGGACTGGGCGCCGCCCGGCATGATCGAGAGGCATTCGACGGTGAGGCTGCGGGCGAGGACCTCCAGCCGGACCTGGATGGCGTCGAGGCCCACCAGCCGTTCGGCGCCGTCGGACTCCGTGTTCGGGCGCAGTCCCGCGAATTCCGCGACCGCGCGGGCGGCGGCCGCCTTGCTCGCCGCCAGCTCCTGCTGACGGCGGACCAGTTCCTCCTCCTGGCGGCGCAGGATCTGTTCCAGGCCCGCCTCCGGGCTGACGGCCCGCAACCCGCCCGCGTGGTCCCGCGACGGGGCGAGCAGGTCGAGGTCGACGAGCCGGTCGAGCCCCTCGCGCACCTCCGCCTCCGTGAGGCCCAGCCGTGCACCCAATTCGGCCACGCCGCCCGTCGGATCGGCGAGCATCTCCCGATAGACGGCCTCTACGAGGGTGTCCAGTCCCAAAGCTTCCAGCATGCTCGTGCCCCCCGGCTGTTGGTCCCGGCGGATGAGTTCCGCCGTGTCTTGATCCTAAAGGTGCGCAGGTCGGGCCATAGGCAGTCTCTTTCGATCTTGTCCCCCGAGCCCGCTCCCACTCGGCGGCCGGGCGTCGCGGGCCGGTGGAACGACCGGTTGCCGGAAGCCGTCGGGCGCCTCGGTGACGCCCGCGGGGGCGCAGCGGATCTGGCCGGATCCCGTAGGGGCCATCGGGTCGGCACCTTGGTGCCTGTCACCTTGGTGCCACCGGAATCCTCTTCTCCCTCTATACGGCGCCCCGCAGGATGGTGATCACCGGGACGGCGGGGCACGGAGCCCCACCCCAGGCCAGGGCCGAAAGGCCGGACCGGTGCAGCGCACCCATCCACACCGCACCGAAAACGCTCGTGTTCCAGGGGGATTCCATGTCTCGCACCGCTCGCCTGATCGCTGCCGCCGGCCTCACCGCTCTGCTGTCCTGCACCGCCGCCGTCGCGGTCACCGCCGGCCCGGGCACCATCGGCTGGGACTCGGTCCGGGCGGCCACGGCCCCGGGCACCATCGGCTGGGACTCCGTCCGGGCGGCCGGCACCGGGACGATCGGCTGGGACTCCGCCGCCACCGACGAGCGCACCATCGGCTGGGACTGACCCGCGGCCCCTTGCCCTGCCCGCCCGCCCGCCCCGCCCCAGAAAACGCCGAAGCCGCAGGTGCGATCGTTTCTGCACCTGCGGCCTGCGGTGGGGCGGGTGGGACTCGAACCCACGGCCGACGGATTATGAGTCCGCTGCTCTAACCGGCTGAGCTACCGCCCCTTTACGGCGTGGCGCGTACATGTGTGCGCGCCGTCTGCCGCAGCATAGCCGCTCATACGATCTCCTGCCTCGGATGCCCCGCATGATCGGCTGCGCTTGTTCAGAGAGACCGCGCCGAAGGCTGCCCGGTTCCCCGCAACAGGGCAAAAAGAAAGAGGACCCTCCCGGGTCCTCTCCTCTTCCTGCTCCCCCGACTGGACTCGAACCAGTAACCTGCCGGTTAACAGCCGGCTGCTCTGCCAATTGAGCTACAGGGGACCGCGCTCCCCCGACTGGACTCGAACCAGTAACCTGCCGGTTAACAGCCGGCTGCTCTGCCAATTGAGCTACAGGGGATTGCTGCGGTGCACCGAACAGCCCACCTCCGGCCTTGCCGGGGGGCGAGCGCCCGTTGCGAGTCATAGATTAGCGCAAGCAGGGGGGTGCTCCGCCAATCGGTATCGCAGCAGGCCGGGCACCGAGACAAACGAAGGGTGGCAGGCATGCGCTACAAGGTCACGTTCCTCACCGGAGTGGCCCTCGGGTACGTGCTGGGCACGGCCGCGGGCCGGGAACGGTACGAGGAGATGAAGAAGTCCGCCCGGCGGATCGCGCAGAACCCGGCGGTCCGCAACGCCGCCGAGACCGCCGGGCAGACCGGACGGCAGTTCGCGGGCAAGGCGTTCGCGGTGGTCGGCGACAAGATGGGCGACGTCGTGCCGGAGTCCGTGGCGAAGCACGTGCGGTCGCTGCGGGACCGCGGGCAGGGCACCGAGGACGAATGGGGCACGAGCAACACCTGAGGCGGTCGGGTCCGGCCCGGCGTGCGGCAGAATTCTCCGCATGGGGATAGTCGCCGGGCTGGACAGCTCTTCCACCTTCACTCGCATCGTCGTCTGTGACGCGGATACGGGGGCCGTGCTGCGCCAGGGCTACGCGCCCCATCCACAGCCCACCGGCGAGACCGTCCCCCACGAGACCGACCCGCAGGCCTGGCTGCTCTCCCTCGGCGAAGCCGCCGGGGGCGGGCTGCTGGAGGGCGTGCAGGCCATCGGCGTCTCCGCGCAGCAGCACGGCGTGCTGCCGCTGGACGCGCAGGGCGCGCTGATCCGCCCCGCCCTGGTCGGCAACGACAAGCGCGGTCAGGTCGCCGCGGTCGACCTGGTCGAGGCGCTCGGCGGCAAAGCCGCCTGGGTCGCGGCCGTGGGCTCCGTCCCGCACGCCGCGCAGCCGATCACGAAGCTCGCCTGGCTGGCCCGTAACGAGCCGGAGGCCGCGCGCCGGGTCGCGGTGGTGCTGTCCCCGCACGACTGGCTCGTCTGGCAGTTGCTCGGCCGGCCCGCGCGCCGCACCACCGACCGGGCCGGGGCCTCGGGCACCGGCTACTGGTCGGCGGCCACCGGCTCCTACCGCCCCGACCTGGTCGAGCTGGCGCTCGGGCACCAGGCGCTGCTGCCCGAGGTGCTCGGCCCCGCCGACGCCGCCGGGATGACCCCCGAGGGGCTGCTGATCTCCGCCGGCACCGGGGAGACCACGGCCGCCGCGCTCGGACTGGGCATCGGCCCGGGGGACGCGGTGGTCTCGCTGGGGGCCTCCGGTTCGGTGATGGCCGTGCACCACGAGGCGCTGTCCGACCCGGGCGGTCTGATCACCTCCCTCGCCGACGCGGCCGGCATGCACCTGCCGGTGGTGAACACGTCCAACGCCGTACGGGCCCTGCGCGGCACCGCCGACATGCTGGGCACCGACCTGGAGGGTCTGAGCGCGCTCGCGCTGAAGTCGACCCCGGGTGCACACGGGCTCGTGCTCCTGCCCTACCTGGAGGGCGAGCGGACCCCTAACCTGCCGCACGCCGCCGGGACCCTGTCCGGGCTGCGCCGCGACTCCATGAAGCCCGAGCACCTCGCGCGGGCCGCCTTCGAGGGCATGCTGTGCGGGCTGGTCGACGCCCTCGACGTGCTGCGGCACCGGGGCGCCCAGATCCGCCGGGTGTTCCTGCTCGGGGCCGCCGCCGAGCTGCCCGCCGTGCAGGCCGCCGCGCCGGGGCTGTTCGGGACGCAGGTGGTCGTGCCCGCTCCGGCGGACTACGCGGCGCTGGGCGCGGCCCGTCAGGCGGCCTGGGCGCTGGGGGTGCGGCAGGGCACGCTGGCCCCGCACGTCCCGCCGCTGTGGCCGGCCCCGCCGGCCCAGGTGTTCGAGCCGGGCGAGGACTACCCGGCCTGGCAGGCCGTCCGTCAGCAGTACGTGACGACGCGGGAGCAGCTGCACCCGGGGGCGTTCGGGTTCTAGGCCGCGGGCCGCACGGTGGCCTCATCCTTTTGACCCGGCTTTGCGAAAAGCGGTAGGGATCGGGCCGCCGGTTGGCACAAGATGGAGTGAACCCCCCTCGATCTTGCCTACCGGAGCCTGCGCGTGCTCATACGACTGCTGCGGACCCATCTGGGTCCGTACAAGAAACCCATCGCCGCACTGGTGCTGCTGCAACTCCTGCAGACCAGTGCGAGCCTCTACCTGCCCACGCTCAACGCGGACATCATCGACGACGGTGTCGTCAACGGGGACACCGGCTACATCCTGCGCTTCGGCGCGCTGATGCTCGCGGTCTCCCTCGTCCAGCTCGTCTGCAACGCCGGCGCCGTCTACTACGGGGCCCGCACCGCGGCCGCTCTCGGCCGCGACGTCCGGGCCTCCGTCTTCGACCGGGTGCAGAGCTTCTCCGCGCGGGAGATGGGCCAGTTCGGTGCCCCGTCGCTGATCACCCGTACGACGAACGACGTCCAGCAGGTCCAGATGCTGGTCCTGATGACCTTCACCCTGATGGTCTCGGCGCCGATCATGTGCGTCGGCGGTATCGCCATGGCGCTCTCCCTCGACGTGAAGCTGTCGGCCGTCCTGCTCGCGGTGGTGCCCGTGCTGGGCGTCTCGGTCGGGGCGATCGTCTGGAAGACGCGGCCCCTGTTCCGCCAGATGCAGGACCGCCTCGACGTCGTCAACCGCGTGCTGCGGGAGCAGATCACGGGCAACCGCGTCATCCGCGCCTTCGTCCGCGACGGCTACGAGGAGGAGCGCTTCCGCAGGGCGAACACCGGGCTGACGGACGTCTCGCTGGCCTCCGGCAGGCTGCTCGCCCTGATGTTCCCCGTGGTCATCCTGGTCGTGAACATCTCCAGCGTCGCCGTCATCTGGTTCGGCGCGATGCGCGTGGACGGCGGCGGCATGGAGATCGGCCAGCTGACGGCCTTCCTCGCCTACCTGATGCAGATCGTGATGGCCGTCATGATGGCGACCTTCATGTTCATGATGGTGCCGCGCGCCGAGGTGTGCGCCGAGCGCATCCAGGAGGTCCTGGACACCGAGTCCAGCGTGGTCCCGCCCGCCGACCCGGTGCGTACGCTCGCCCGGCGCGGGCGGCTGGAGCTGCGCGGCGCCGACTTCCGCTACCCGGGCGCCGAGGCCCCGGTGCTGCGCGGGGTGGACCTGGTGGCCCGCCCCGGCGAGACCACCGCGGTGATCGGCTCCACCGGCAGCGGCAAGTCCACACTGCTGGGGCTGGTGCCCCGGCTGTTCGACGCGACCGGCGGCGAGGTGCTGGTCGACGGGGAGGACGTACGCCGGATCGAGCCGGAGCTGCTGGCCCGGACGGTCGGCATGGTCCCCCAGAAGCCGTACCTCTTCTCCGGGACCATCGCCTCCAACCTGCGCTACGGGCGCCCGGACGCGACCGACGAGGAGCTGTGGCGGGCCCTGGAGGTGGCGCAGGCCAAGGACTTCGTGTCCGAGCTGGACGGGGGGCTGGAGGCGCCCGTCACCCAGGGCGGGACGAACGTCTCCGGCGGCCAGCGCCAGCGTCTGGCGATCGCCCGGACGCTCGTGCAGCGTCCTGAGATCTATCTCTTCGACGACTCCTTCTCGGCCCTGGACTACGCCACGGACGCGGCGCTGCGCTCGGCGCTCGCCCTGGAGACCGAGGACGCGACGGTGGTCATCGTCGCCCAGCGGGTCTCCACGATCCGCGACGCCGACCGGATCATCGTCCTCGACGAGGGCCAGGTGGTGGGCGAGGGGCGTCACCACGAGCTGATGGCCGGCAACGAGACCTACCGGGAGATCGTGCTCTCCCAGCTGACGGAGGCGGAGGCCGCATGAGCGGGCCCGGAGGACGGATGATGACGGGGCCGGGCCAGCGGTCCATGGACTTCAAGGGGTCCGGCAAGCGCCTGCTGGGTCAGCTCGCGCAGGACCGGGCCAAGCTGGGGGGCATGGTCGCGGCCGTGGTCGGCAGCGTCGGCTGCGCGGTGGTCGGGCCGAAGATCCTCGGGGAGGCCACCGACCTGGTGTTCGCGGGGATCGTCGGCCGGCAGATGCCGGACGGCCTGACCAAGCAGCAGGCGCTGGACGGGCTGCGCGACGAGGGCCGGGGCGGGATGGCGGACATGCTGTCCGGCACCGACTTCACCCCCGGGCGGGGCATCGACTTCGGTGCCGTCGGGGTCATGGCGCTGTGGGCGCTGGTGGTGTTCACCCTCGCGGGCCTGCTGATGCTGGTCGCCACGCGGCTGTCGAACCACGTGATGAACGGCACCGTGTACCGGATGCGCGAGGAGCTCCAGGCGAAGCTGTCGCGGCTCCCGCTGTCGTACTTCGACCAGCAGAAGCGCGGCGAGGTGCTGAGCCGGGCGACGAACGACATCGACAACATCGGCCAGACCCTCCAGCAGACGATGGGCCAGCTGATGAACTCGCTGCTCACGATCGTCGGCGTGCTGGTGATGATGTTCTGGATCTCGCCGCTGCTGGCGCTGGTCGCGCTGGTGACCGTACCGCTCTCGGTGGTGGTCGCGGCGAAGATCGGCAAGAAGTCGCAGCCGCAGTTCGTGGCGCAGTGGAAGAGCACGGGCGCGCTGAACGCCCACATCGAGGAGATGTACTCCGGCCACGCGCTGGTGAAGGTCTTCGGGCGGCAGAAGGAGTCGGCGGCGGTCTTCGCCGAGCAGAACGAGGAGCTGTACCGGGCCTCCTTCAAGGCGCAGCTGGTCAGCGGCATCATGCAGCCGGTGATGTTCTTCATTTCGAACATCAACTACGTGCTGGTCGCGGTGGTCGGCGGTCTGCGGGTGGCCTCGGGCAGCCTGTCGATCGGTGATGTGCAGGCCTTCATCCAGTACTCGCGCCAGTTCTCGATGCCGCTGTCGCAGGTGGCGTCGATGGCGAACCTCGTGCAGTCGGGCGTCGCCTCGGCGGAGCGGGTCTACGAGCTGCTGGACGCGCCGGAGCAGGAGCCGGACGTCGAGGTTCCGGAGCGTCCGGAGAAGCTGCGCGGCCAGGTCACCCTCGACAAGGTGGCCTTCCGCTACGAGCCGGACAAGCCGCTCATCGAGAACCTGTCGCTGTCGGTGGAGCCGGGCCAGACCGTCGCCATCGTCGGCCCTACGGGCGCCGGCAAGACGACGCTGGTCAACCTGCTGATGCGGTTCTACGAGGTCACGGGCGGGGAGATCGCCCTGGACGGGGTGGACATCGCGAAGATGACCCGCGAGGAGCTGCGCGCCGGGATCGGCATGGTGCTCCAGGACACCTGGCTGTTCGGCGGCACGATCGCGGAGAACATCGCCTACGGTGCCTCGCGCGAGGTGACGCGCGCCGAGATCGAGGAGGCCGCGCGGGCGGCGCACGCGGACCGCTTCGTCCGCACCCTGCCGGACGGTTACGACACGGTGCTGGACGACGAGGGCGCGGGGGTCAGCGCGGGCGAGAAGCAGCTGATCACCATCGCGCGGGCGTTCCTGTCGGACCCGGTGATCCTGGTGCTCGACGAGGCGACGAGCTCGGTGGACACCCGTACGGAGGTGCTGATCCAGAAGGCGATGGCGCGCCTGGCGCACGGCCGTACGTCCTTCGTGATCGCGCACCGCCTGTCCACGATCCGCGACGCCGACGTGATCCTGGTGATGGAGAGCGGCTCGATCGTGGAGCAGGGCACGCACGAGGAGCTGCTGGCGGCGGACGGCGCGTACGCGCGGCTGTACGCGGCGCAGTTCGCGCAGGCGGTGGCCGAGGTCGACTGACCGGGAGCGCGGGCCGCGGCTCCGGCCGTGCGGGTGGGGGCGTCCTTCGGGGCGCCCCCTGCCCGTTTCAGTCGAGGTAGCCGCGCAACTGGTCGGCGAAGGCGTGGTCGCGCAGCTTGCCGAGGGTCTTGGACTCGATCTGGCGGATCCGTTCGCGGGTCACGCCGAAGATGCGGCCGATCTCCTCCAGGGTGCGGGGCCGGCCGTCGGCGAGCCCGTACCGGAGCTGGACCACCTTGCGCTCGCGTTCGCCGAGGGTGGAGAGCACGGCTTCGAGGTGCTCGCGCAGCAGGAAGAACGCGGCGGATTCCATGGGGGAGGCGGCGTCGCCGTCCTCGATCAGGTCGCCGAGGGCGACGTCGTCCTCCTCGCCGACGGGGGCGTGCAGGGAGACGGGCTCCTGGGCGAGGCGGAGCACCTCCAGGACCCGCTCGGGCGTCAGTTCCAGGTGGACGGCGACCTCTTCGGCGGTGGGTTCGTAGCCGCGTTCCTGGAGCATGCGGCGCTGGACGCGGACGACGCGGTTGATCAGCTCGACGACGTGGACGGGGACGCGGATGGTGCGGGCCTGGTCGGCGAGGGCCCGTGACATCGCCTGCCGGATCCACCAGGTGGCGTACGTGGAGAACTTGTAGCCGCGGGCGTAGTCGAACTTCTCGACGGCCCTGATGAGTCCGAGGTTGCCCTCCTGGACCAGGTCGAGCATGGTCAGTCCGCGTCCGACGTAGCGCTTGGCCACGGAGACGACGAGCCGCAGGTTCGACTCGATGAGGCGGCGTTTGGCCATCCGGCCCATGACCACGAGTTTGTCGAGGTCGACGGCGAGCTGGGAGTCGAGGTCGGCGGCGCCGGCGAGTTTCTCCTCGGCGAAGAGGCCCGCTTCCACCCGCCGTGCGAGTTCGACCTCTTCGGCGGCGGTGAGCAGCGGGATCCTGCCTATCTCGCGCAGGTACTGGCGGAAGAGGTCCGCGGAGGGCCCGGCCCCGGTCCCGCCGTCCCGGCCGCGCGAGCGCTGCGGGGGCACCGGTGCGATGAGTTCGAGGACCTCGGGCTCCTCGTCCCCGGCGTCTTCCACGGTCTCGGCCTCCGGATCCGGATCGGAGGCGTCGTCCGCGGGGCGGCTCGCGTTCACGGTCAGGGTCTGGGTCTGCACGGGGGCGACCTCCAGGGCTCCGAGGACGGTGGCACCGCACCTCAGTGTGGGGTACGACACATCGCTGCCACGAGGGGCGTGCGGGCACTTTCTGAGCCCGCCGCGTGACGGATGGTTACCCCTTGGCGGGAACCCCGATGCGGACCGGACGCATGTCCGAGCCGGCGGCCGTCCTCGGGCCGTCCTCGGGCCGTCCTCGGGCCGTCCTCGGGCCGTCCTCGGACTGTCCTCGGGCCCGTCCTCGGGCCGTCCGGAAGAGGCGGCCGTCATCCGCGGCCGTACGGCGTCCGGGGCGGGGCTACGCGGGCTCCACCCGGACCGCGCAGACCTTGAACTCCGGCATGCGCGAGACGGGGTCCAGGGCCGGGTTGGTGAGGGTGTTGGCACGGCCCTCGCCGGGCCAGTGGAACGGCATGAACACGGTGTCCGCGCGGACGGTGTCCGTGACGCGGGCCGGGGCGACGGCACGGCCGCGGCGGGAGGTCACCGCGAGCGGGGCGCCGTCGGTCACGCCGAGGCGGGCCGCGAGGCGCGGGTGGAGCTCCACGAAGGGGCCGGGTGCGGCGGCGTTGAGTTCGGGCACGCGGCGGGTCTGCGCCCCGGACTGGTACTGGGCGACGACCCGGCCGGTGGTGAGCAGCAGCGGGTACTCGGCGTCGGGGACCTCGGCGGCGTCGCGGTGCGAGACGGCCGTGAAGCGGGCCCGGCCGTCGTCGGTGGCGAAGCGGTCCAGGAAGAGCCGGGGCTGTCCCGGGGAGCCTTCGGGGCAGGGCCAGAAGACGCCCTGCTCGGCTTCGATGCGGGCGTAGGAGATGCCCGAGTAGTCGGCGGGGCCGCCTTCGGAGGCGCGGCGCAGTTCGCCGAAGACCTCCTCGGGGTCGGTGGGGAAGCCCTTCTCCACGCCCAGCCGGGCGGCGAGCCCGTGCAGGACCTCCAGGTCGCTGCGGACCCCGGGCGGCGGGGTCAGGGCGCGGCGGCGCAGCAGGACGCGGCCTTCCAGGTTGGTGGTCGTACCGGTCTCCTCCGCCCACTGGGTGACGGGCAGGACCACGTCCGCGAGCGCGGCCGTCTCGGAGAGGACGACGTCGGCCACGGCGAGGAAGTCCAGGGAGCGGATGCGTTCCTCGACGTGGGCGGCCCGGGGCGCGGAGACCACCGGGTTGGACCCCATGAGGAGGAGGGCCTTGACGTCGCCGCCGAGGGCGTCGAGGAGTTCGTACGCGCTGCGGCCGGGGCCGGGCAGGCTCTGCGGGTCGACGCCCCAGACGCGGGCCACGTGTGCGCGGGCCGCCGGGTCGGTGAGCTTGCGGTAGCCGGGGAGCTGGTCGGCCTTCTGGCCGTGCTCGCGGCCGCCCTGGCCGTTGCCCTGGCCGGTGAGGCAGCCGTAGCCGGAGTACGGGCGGCCGGCGCGGCCGGTGGCGAGGCAGAGGTTGATCCAGGCGCCGACGGTGTCGGTGCCCTTGGACTGCTGCTCCGGTCCGCGGGCGGTGAGGACCATGGCGGAGGAGGGCGCGCAGAACAGCTCAACGGCCCGGCGCAGTTCCGGCACGGGAACGCCGGTGATGCGCTCGACCAGTTCGGGCCAGTGGGCCATGGCGGCGGCCCGGGCGTCCTCCCATCCGGTGGTGCGGCCGGCGATGAACTCCTCGTCGGTGCGGCCCTCGGCGACCACGAGGTGCAGCAGCCCGAGGGCGAGGGCGAGGTCGGTGCCGGGGCGGGGTGCGAGGTGCAGGTCGGCCTGCTCGGCGGTGCGGGTGCGGCGGGGGTCGACGACGATCAGGGTGCCGCCGTTGGCCTTGAGCTCGGTGAGGTAGCGCAGGGCGGGCGGCATGGTCTCGGCCAGGTTGGAGCCGACGAGGATGACGCAGCCGGTGCGCGGGACGTCCTCCAGCGGGAAGGGCAGTCCGCGGTCGAGGCCGAAGGCCCGCTGGTGCGCGGCGGCGGCCGAGGACATGCAGAAGCGGCCGTTGTAGTCGATCTGGGAGGTGCCGAGGGCGACGCGGGCGAACTTGCCGAGGGCGTATGCCTTCTCGTTGGTCAGGCCGCCGCCGCCGAAGACGCCGACGGCGTCCGGGCCGTGGGCACGGCGCGTGCGGGCGAGGCCCCCGGCGACGGCGTCGAGCGCCTCCTCCCAGGTGGCCGGGACGAGCGGGCCGCCGGCGTGGGTGCGGATGAGCGGCTCGGTCAGGCGTACCCGGGAGGAGAGCACGGCGGGGGCGGTGCGGCCCTTGCCGCACAGCGCGCCCCGGTTGACGGGGAAGTCGGTGCGCTCCTCGACCGTCACCGCGTCGCCTTCGGGGGCGGGGCGCAGGTTCATGCCGCACTGCAGGGCGCAGTAGGGGCAGTGGGTGGCGGTGGCTTCCGGGGAGCTGTGCATACGGTCCAGGGTGCGGGTCGGGTGTTACACGGGCCGCGCGCCCGCGTTACGGGCGGGGGTGTTCGCCCTCATCGCGGCCCGCCGCGAACGGTGAGGGTGCGGGGTCGGCGCCGTCGGCGCGGCCCGGGGCGGCGCGGGGTCGCCGGGCGGCCGGGGCCGGGGGCGCTAGGGCGCCCGCGGGAGGCGCAGGTCGGGGCGGTCGATGATCTCGACGTACTCGATCCGGCCGCGGAGCACGTCGAGGTTGATCATGCCGCGCTCCGGCAGGAGGTGGACGCCGCGCACCTCGGAGGTGCCGGAGGCGTGGGCGCCGGTTCGGAGGCTCTGGCAGAAGTCGTCCCCGCAGCCGCACTCCCCGTACAACCGCAGGTCGTAGGCGCAGATGGCGAGGTCGCGCTCCCCCTCCTCCTCCAGGAGGCGGACCAGCTCGGCAATCAGCGCGGGCAGGACTTCGCGTACGAGGGGTGGCGCAGGCGGTCGCATGGCCCGGACGGTAGCCCGGGGGACCGGCGGGGCACACGCGGATATCCGCCCGCCGCCCGGCCTGCCGGGCCGCCGGGGGCGGCAGGGCAGGCGGGCCCACCCGGCCCACCCGGCCGCCGGGGGCGGGGTTACCGTCCCGTCAGGTGCTTCGCCGTCAGGCCGGCCGTCCAGCCGCCGTCCACGGCGAGCTCGGCGCCCGTCACGTATCCGGCGGCGTCGGAGAGGAGGAAGGCGACGGCGGCCGCGATCTCCTCGGGGACGCCGACGCGGCCCAGTGGGGCCCCGGGATAGTTGCCCTCGCCGGCCCGGATGCCGACGGGGGCGGTCATCGGGGTCAGCGTCATGCCGGGGTGGACGGAGTTGACGCGGATCCTCGCCTCGGCGAGCTCGACGGCACCGATCTTCGACAGCCCCCGCACGCCCCATTTGGAGGCCCCGTACCCGGCGGTGAGGGCGAGTCCGGTGAGGCCGGCCGCGGAGGAGATGTTGACGATGGAGCCGCCGCCGTTCTCCCGCAGCAGGGGTATCGCGGTCTTGATCCCGATGAACACACCGACCAGGTTGACCTCGATGACCCGGCGGAAGTGCTCGACGCTCTCGTGTTCCAGGAACTGGCCCGTGGGGATGCCGGCGTTGTTCACCAGTCCGTCGATCCGGCCGAACTCGGCGACCGCGTACTCCAGCACCGCCCGCCAGTCGGTCTCGCTCGTCACGTCGTGCCGCAGGAAGCGGGCCGCGTCGCCGAGCCCGGCGGCGGTCTCGGCGCCCTCGGCCTCCAGCAGGTCGGTGATCAGCACCCGGCCGCCCCCGTCGACGACCGCCTGCGCGGCCGCCGCGCCCAGGCCCCGCGCCCCGCCGGTGATGACGACGGCCTTGCCGCTCAGATCCACCACAGCGCCCATGCTCCATCCCCCTGCCGCGGACACCTCCGCATATGACTAATCGGTATACGCCGACCGCTGCGTCAGTCTGCCAGAGCGGCCAGGACCCGCGACACCCCTTCCTCCTTCGGTCCGAGGAACCTCGGCCGCGGCTGGAAGGCCGCGTCTAGGGCCGCCTTGCCGGCCGCGAAGACCTCGCGGGCACCGCCGTAGTACCAGGTGGAGTCGTGCTCGTCGTCGACGCCGACGCCGTAGGAGTCCACGCCCGCCGCCTGGCACAGCGCCACCGCGCGATGGATGTGGAAGTGCTGGCTGACCAGGACCGCGCGGCGCACCCCGAATATCTCCCGGACCCGTACACAGGAGTCCCAGGTGTCGAATCCGGCGTGGTCGCTGACGATCCGGTCGTCCGGTATCCCGTGACCCCTGAGATAGGCGCGCATCGCGCCCGGCTCGTCGTACTCGGTCCGGCTGTTGTCCCCGGTCACCAGGACCACCTTCACCTTTCCCGCGCGGTAGAGCTCCACGGCCGCGTCGAGCCGGTACGCCAGGTACGGGGTCGGCCGGCCCTTCCACAGACCTGCCCCGAAGACCACCGCCACCCCGGCCTCGGGCGCGTCGGCGGTGGTCCGCAGCCGGTCGGCGGCCGCGGCGCGCGTCCACGCCGAGGGCAGCAGCGCCAGCACGCACAGCGCCATGACCGTCTGCACGGCCCTTCGGCGCGCCCGCACCGTCCGCAGCCCGCCGGCCCGCGACCGCGCGGCCCGCCACCGCCCGCCCCGCTGCCGCCCCGCCCCCGGCCGAGCCGCCCGGAACCGCCCCGCCCTCCCGGACACCGGCGCCCCCGCCCGCTCCCGCTCGTCCATGACCGTCCCCCCTCGTCCCGCACGCCTTTCGCACGGATTGACGAACCGGCCCCGCCCCCAGTTCCACCCGCCCCGCCTTTCACTCGTACGAATGACCGAGTGAGCCGCAGGAAAACACCCGTCACCCCCGCGCAACGCCCCCGCAATCTGGACCCCGCAGGATCGGTTCATGACGGAGCCGGTGCACCCTCCCGCCCCCCAGCCCCTCCCCTCCTCCGCCCTCCCGCCCTCCCTCCCCCTCGGCAGCGCGGCCGAGCTGCTGACCCGGATCACCGATCAGCTCGGCACCCAGCTCAGCGTCCTGCGCCCGCCCCGCGCCCGGCACCACGGAGTCCTCCCATGCACCCCACCCTCGTCGCCGTGGCCCACGGCAGCCGCGATCCGCGCGCCCCGCGCACCGTCCTCGCCCTGCTCGAGCGGGTCCGCGAGCTCCGCCCCGCCCTCGACGTCCGCCTCGGGCACATCGAGCTGAACCGGCCACTGCTGGCCGACACCCTCCGGGACACCACCGGCTCGGCCGTCCTCGTACCGCTGCTGCTCGGGCGCGGGACCCACGTCAAGCGGGACCTCCCCGCCGCCGCGGCCCGGGCCGGGCACCTGCGGATCCGCACCGCCGCCCCCCTCGGTCCCCACCCCCTGCTCGTCGAGGCCCTCTTCGAGCGGCTGCTGGAGGCCGGCTGGACTCCGGGCACGGCCGTCGTACTGGCCTCGGCCGGGTCCCTCGACCCGGACTCCGCCGCCGACACCCGGCGCAGCGCCGACCTGCTCTCCGAGCGGCTCGGCGGGGTGCCCGTGGTCCCGGCGTACGCCTCCGCGGCCGCCCCGAGCGTGGCGGACGCCGTCCGGGCGCTGACCGCCCGCGGGCACCACCGGACCGCGGTGGCCTCGTACTTCGCCGCCCCGGGCCGGTTCGCGTCGGCGAGCGCCGCCGCCGCCACCGGCCCGGCGGCCGCCCCGCTCGGCGCGCACCCGGCACTGGCCCGGCTGGTGCTGCGGCGCTACGACGAGGCGCTGGCCCGCAGCGCCGGCCAACGGGAACTGGCCACCGCCTGACGGCCGCATTGGTTCGGATCGCTCGGATTGTCGGTGGTTCCGGTTAACGTCTGAGCATGGAAGGCACGCCGCACGCCCCCGCCTACGAGTCCTACGATCCGGCCGCCACCGAGCGCTGGGCCGCCGAGCCCGACAAACGGCCCGGCCGCACCGCCTTCCAGCGCGACCGCGCCCGGGTGCTGCACTCGGCCGCGCTGCGCCGCCTCGCCGGGAAGACCCAGGTCGTCACCCCGGGCACCCGTTCGTTCGACTGGGACGCCAGTCCCCGCACCCGGCTGACGCACTCCCTGGAGTGCGCGCAGGTCGGCCGGGAGCTCGGCGCGGCCCTCGGCTGCGACCCGGACCTGGTCGAAGCGGCCTGCCTCTCCCACGACATGGGCCATCCGCCGTTCGGGCACAACGGCGAGGAGGCGCTCAACGAGTTCGCCAAGGACTGCGGCGGCTTCGAGGGCAACGCCCAGTCCCTGCGCCTGCTGACCCGGCTGGAGCCCAAACGGTTCGTCACCGGCCCGGACGGCGAGCTGGCCAGCGTCGGTCTGAACCTGACCCGTGCCTGCCTGGACGCCGCCACCAAGTACCCCTGGGCGCGCGGGGACCATCCCACCGACCCGGCCTCGGTGAAGTTCGGGGCGTACGAGGACGACCTGCCGGTCTTCGAGTGGCTGCGGCGCGGCGCGCCCGCCGACCGCAAGTGCTTCGAGGCCCAGGTGATGGACTGGGCGGACGACGTCGCGTACTCCGTGCACGACTTCGAGGACGGGCTGCACGCCGGCCACCTCGATCCCAACCTCCTCTTCGCCGAGCCGGAGCGGACCGCCATCTGGCGGGTCGCGATCGGCCGGTACGTGCCCGCCGACACCTCGCCGGAGGAGCTGCGCGAGGCACTGGACCGGCTGATGGAGGAGGACTGGTGGCCGCACGGCTATGACGGTTCGGCGGTGGCGCAGGCCCGCCTGAAGGACGCCACCAGCCAGCTGATCGGCCGTTTCTGCCTGGCAGCCGAGGGCGCCACGCGCGAGGCGTACGGCGCCGGGCGGCTCACCCGGTACGCGGCCGAGCTGGTCGTGCCGCGGGAGGCGCGCAACGAGTGCGCGGTCCTCAAGGCGGTCGCCGACCTGTACGTGATGCAGCGCGACGAGCAGGAGCGGCTGCGGGCCGACCAGCGCGTCGTCCTGGCCGAACTCGCCGAGGCGCTCAGCGCCCGCGCACCGGAGGGCCTGGACCCGCAGTTCCGGGCGCTCTTCGACGCGGCGCCGGACGACAGGGCCCGCAAACGGGCGGTCATCGACCAGATCGCCTGCCTGACCGACGCCGCCGCCCGCTCCCTGCACGCGCGCCTCACCCGACGCGGGCGGCGCGCCGAAGGGTGAGCCGATCGGGCCACTCCCCCTTCACGCGGCAGGCTGGGTGCGGGACGCTCGCAAGGTGGCCGCACGTGGCCGATGGGTTATGAGGAGGCATCAGGTGGTCGACGCACACCAGACGTTCATCATCGTTGGCGCAGGGCTGGCGGGGGCCAAGGCCGCCGAAACGCTGAGGGCGGAGGGGTTCACGGGCCGGGTGATCCTGATCGGCGACGAGCGCGACCATCCGTACGAACGGCCCCCACTGTCCAAGGGCTACCTGCTGGGCAAGGAGGAACGCGACAGCGTCTTCGTGCACAAGCCGTCCTGGTACGCGGGCGCGGACGTCGAGCTGCACCTGGGCCAGCCCGCGGTGCACCTGGACCGGGACGCCAAGACGGTGCGCCTGGGCGACGGCACCCTGCTGCACTACGACAAGCTGCTGCTGGCCACCGGGGCCGAGCCGCGCCGCCTGGACATCCCCGGGACCGGTCTGGCCGGGGTGCACCACCTGCGCCGGCTGGCCCACGCCGATCTGCTGCGCAAGGCACTGGCCTCCCTGGGCCGGGACAACGGCCACCTGCTGATCGCGGGCGCGGGCTGGATCGGCCTGGAGGTGGCGGCGGCCGCCCGCGGGTACGGGGCGGAGGTGACCGTGATCGAGCCGCTGCCCACCCCGCTGTACGCGGTGCTCGGCCCGGAGATCGGCCGGCTCTTCACCGACCTGCACGCCGAGCACGGGGTGCGCTTCCACTTCGGCGCGAGGCTGACGGAGATCGTCGGCCAGGACGGCATGGTGATGGCCGCCCGCACGGACGACGGGGAGGAGCACCCGGCGCACGCGGTGCTCGCCGCGATCGGGGCGGCGCCGCGCACCGCGCTCGCCGAGACCTCCGGGCTGGCCCTGGTGGACCGGGAGCACGGTGGCGGCATCGCCGTGGACGCCTCGCTGCGGACCTCCGACCCGGACGTGTTCGCCGTCGGGGACGTGGCCGCCGCCCACCATCCGGCGCTGGGCACCCGGCTGCGGGTCGAGCACTGGGCGAACGCCCTCAACGGCGGCCCGGCCGCCGCGCGGGCGATGCTGGGGCAGGAGGTCTCGTACGAGCGGGTGCCGTACTTCTTCTCCGACCAGTACGACGTCGGCCTGGAGTACTCCGGGTACGCCCCGGTGGGCGGCTACGACGAGGTGCTGGTGCGCGGGGACGCGGGCAAGCGGGAGTTCGTCGCGTTCTGGCTCTCGGACGGCCGGGTGCTGGCCGGGATGAACGTGAACGTGTGGGACGTCGTCGAGCCCATCCAGGCCCTGATCAGGTCGAAGGCGCCGGTGGACCGCGAAAAACTGGCGGACCCTTCCGTTCCGCTTGAGTCCTTGGTGCCGGCGGAGGGGGCCTGACGGGTTTGCCTGCGCCCGGCCGTAGAATTCACGGGTGGCAGGACGGATCAACGACGACGACGTGAAGGCGGTACGGGACGCGGTCCCGATCGACGCCGTGGTCTCCGAGTACCTCCAGCTGCGCAACGCCGGCGGCGGCAACCTCAAGGGGCTGTGCCCCTTCCACGACGAAAAGTCCCCGTCCTTCCAGGTCAGCCCCAGCAAGGGCTTCTACCACTGCTTCGGCTGCCAGGCGGGCGGGGACACCCTCGACTTCATCATGAAGATCGACCACCTCTCCTTCTCTGAGGCGGTCGAGCGCCTGGCCGGCCAGGCCGGCATCACCCTGCGGTACGAGGAGGGCGGCTACACCGCCGGCACCAGCGGCCGCGGCGAGCGGATCCGCCTGGTCGAGGCGCACAAGGCCGCCGCCGTCTTCTACGCGGAGCAGCTCGGCGGCGCCGAGGCGGAGATCGCCCGCCGGTTCCTGGCCGAACGGGGCTTCGACCAGGCGGCGGCCGAACACTTCGGCGTGGGCTACAGCCCGGCCGGCTGGGACCACCTGACCCGGTTCCTGCGCGGCAAGGGCTTCACCGACAAGGAGCTGATCCTCTCCGGGCTGGCCCAGGACAGCCGCAGCGGCAAGCCCATCGACCGCTTCCGGGGCCGGCTGATGTGGCCGATCCGGGACATCAGCGGCGAGGTGGTCGGCTTCGGCGCGCGCAAGCTGCGCGAGGACGACAACGGGCCCAAGTACCTGAACACCCCCGAGACGGCGATCTACAAGAAGTCCCAGGTGCTGTACGGCATCGACCTGGCGAAGAAGGAGATCGCGAAGACCTCGCGGGCCGTGGTCGTGGAGGGCTACACCGACGTCATGGCCTGTCACCTGGCCGGGGTCACCACCGCCATCGCCACCTGTGGCACGGCCTTCGGCGGGGACCACATCAAGATCCTGCGCCGGCTGCTGATGGACAACGCGACCGCCGAGGTGATCTTCACCTTCGACGGTGACGCGGCCGGGCAGAAGGCGGCCCTGCGGGCTTTCGAGGACGACCAGAAGTTCGCCGCCGAGACCTCCATCACCATCGCCCCCGACGGCATGGACCCCTGCGACCTGCGTCTCGCGCACGGCGACGCGGCGGTGGCCGGGCTCGTGGACTCGCGCACCCCGCTGTTCGAGTTCGCGCTGCGGCACATCGTGGGCCGGCACAACCTGGAGAACCCGGCGGGGCGGGCGGCCGCGCTGGCCGAGGCCGCCCCGGTCGTCGCGAGCATCAAGGACCTCTCGATCCAGCACGAGTCGGCGGTCCAGCTGGCCGGGATGCTGGGCATCCTCGACGAGCAGTTCGTCGTCAAGCGGGTGGCGCAGCTGGCGCGCTGGGCCCGCGAACGCGGCGGCCAGCCGCAGCAGCAGGGCCGGGGCCGTCCCCAGGAACCGGCTCCCGCGCCGCCGCCGGCCGGCGCCGGCGGACCGGCGCTGAACCTGCGCAGCCCCGCCCACCGCACCGAGCGGGAGCTCCTCAAGCTGGCGCTCCAGCGGCCGGCCCTGGTCTCGCCCGCCTTCGACGCGTACGGGATCGACGAGTTCACCGCTCCGCCCTACGCGGCCGTCCGCCAGGCCATCCAGGACGCCGGCGGGGCCGCGCAGGCCACCGACGACTATCTGGCCCGGGTCCGTGACGCGGCTCCGAACGACACCGTCCGCGCGATGGTCACGGAACTGGCGGTGGAGGCCATCCACGCCAAGACGGTGGACGAGGTCTACGCCGGCGTGCAGCTGGTCCAGGTCCGCCTGCGCGCCGTGGACCGGAGGGTCCTGGAGATCCAGGGCGCCCTGACCCGGCTGAGCCCCCAGGCCCCGCCGGAGCAGCACGCGGCGATCCAGCAGGAGCTGTGGGTGCTCCAGCAGTACGGCCAGCGCCTGCGCAACCGCGGCGCCGAAGGGCTGTAGCGGCCGTCCGGCGCCGCGAGCGGGACCCCTCAGCGCAGGAGCCAGTCCCCGCCGGGGATCTCGGTGCCCGACTCCGCGAGGTGGTGGGCCAGCGGGGGTGCCGCCAGGTAGACCCAGGCCCGGACCCGGCCGCCGTCGGGGCGGACGGTCTCTCGGGCGACCCGGTCGTACACGTTCCCGGGGTGTCCCGGACCGGCGTACTCCTCCAGCAGGTCCAGCGCGACCAGCAGTTCCGCGTACGCCCCCGGCGCGGCCGTGATCAGCTCGCCGGCCACGGCGGAGCCGGCGCGGTCCACGGCGTACGGGTAGCCGGGCCCTTCGTACAGCGCCGCGTCCGGCAGCCGGGCGGGCTCCTCGGCCGCGGTCCGGCCCCGCAGGAACAGGTCGTGGTTGACCTCCCCCGGCCGCAGGGTCCCGTACACGAAGAATGGCAGCACGCCGGACGCGGATCCCGGCCGGTCGACCGATGCCACACGGCCCTCCCCCGACGATGGCTGGACGGTGCGGCGGTCCCGGCCCGAGGGCCGTCTCCGCCGCGCACCCCCACCGTACGCACCGCTCTCGCGCGGTCTCCGGCCCCCCGGGGCGGCGTCCGATGACGACCGGTTCCGTCCGGTCCCGGCGGTCGGCGTCGCCGTGCGCCGGCCTGGCATCACCCGGACGGCGTGGACGGACACGGATGCCCCTTCACGGCCCTGACCTGCACGGATGCCCGGCTGACGGGGCACCGCGGGCGCCATCCGGCACTGGTTCGGCAGGCGCGGGGCGTGCGGGCCGGTTTATCTCGAAGCACGACCCCGTGTCCCCCTGGAGTACCCATGCGCCGCAGCACCGCTCACGTGCTCACCGCCACCGCGCTGACCGCCGTCGCCTTCGCCGGGCCGGTCGCCGGAGCGGTGGCGGCCGCGGAGCTCGGCATGACGGCCTTCGCGCCCGGAGACTTCGCCGTGCTGGAGGTCTGGCCGAAGTCCGCCGCCCCGGGGGCCACCGTCACCGTGCACACCAAGGCCTGCGGCCGGGGCGGCCGGGCCGAGGGCGACGCCAGCACGGTGGACGGCGGCCGCTTCGATCTGGCGCCGGGCCACCGCGCGGACGTGGTGACGGGCCAGTTCCGGGTCGGCGCGGGGCTGCGGCCGGGCACCTACGGCATCGGCGCCACCTGCACGAACGGCAAGTTCGCCACCGGCGACCTGGTCGTCACCGAACGAGGCCCGCAGGGCCGCGTACGGACCGGGGTGGGTGGTGGCACGACCACCGCCACCGACCCCGCCAAGATCGCGGCGGGAGCGGCCGTGCTGGCCGTGGCCGCCGTCGGCGGTACCTGGCTCCTGCGTCGCCGGGCGAGCGGCACGCGGAGCTGACGGGCGCCCACCGCGGCTGCGGCCGCGGTCCGACCGGTACCGCCCCCGTCGCCCGCCCCGCGAGGTCCCCCCGTTCGCGGGGACGGGCGACGGCCACTCCCAGGAACGGCGAGACGAGGGGGTACGGCGCATGTGTGGCGGCTTCCCCGGCGGGCGGGACCGCGTACCGGACGGTGCCGCCCGGCGGGACGGCGTACTCCACGGCGGTACCGGCGGCCCGTCCGGCGGCAACGGCGTACGCGGCGGCCCGTCCGGCGGCGTCCACGGCAGCGGCGCCCGCATCCGCGGCCGCACCCGGCGGGGCGGGGCGCCGCGCGCCAGGGCGCTCCCGGTGCGGGCCGGGCTGGTGGCGGTCGCCCTGTGCGTCGGCGTCTGGCTCATCGGCAGCGGCTCCGCCGTGACCGTGCGGCCCCCGCTGCCCTCCCCCGCCGAGGCGCTGAGCGCGCAGCTGCTCTACCCCGGGAGCATCGCCCCGCTCCCGGGCTCGCCGCCGGTGCGGATCAGGATCCCGGCGATCCGGGTGGACGCCCCGCTCACCGGGCTGGGCCTGGACCGCGACGGCAGCCTCGAGGTGCCCCCGCCGGCCCGCCGCGACCTCGCCGGCTGGTACCGGGACGGGACCACCCCCGGGGCGACGGGGACCGCCGTGATCGCGGGGCACGTGGACCACGCCAGCGGCCCGGCCGTCTTCTACCACCTGGGCGCGCTGCACCGGGGGGCGGTGATCGAGGTCGCCCGCGCGGACGGGCGTACGGCCCTGTTCACCGTCCACGCCGTCGAGGTGTACGACTCCCGGGCCTTCCCGGACCGGCGGGTGTACGGGCCCTCGCCGCGCGCCGAGCTGCGGGTGATCACCTGCGGCGGCGCCTTCTCACCGCGCACCGGCTACCAGGGCAACGTGGTCGTCTTCGCCCACCTGACGGGGACGGCCTGACCCGCTATCCCCACTGTTCGAGCCCGAGCTTGACCACGAGGGCGCCCACCACGGTGAGCAGGACGCCGCGGACGAAGCCGCTGCCCTTCTTCAGCGCCATCCGGGCCCCGGCCATGCCGCCGGCCAGGTTGAAGACCGCCATCAGCGCGGCCAGCTGCCAGAACACCATGCCCTGGTACGCGAACATCGCGAGCGCTCCCGCGTTGGTGCAGCAGTTGACGATCTTGGCGGTGGCGGAGGCGGTGACCAGGTCGAGGTGGAGCAGAGCGGTCAGGGCCAGCACCAGGAAGGTGCCGGTGCCGGGCCCGATCAGGCCGTCGTAGAAGCCGATGCCCAGGCCGGCGAGGGCGATGGCGAGGAGCACCCGGCCCCGGGAGACGGGCGAGGCGGAGGGGGCGGCACCGAAGCCGGGCTTGAAGATGACGACGGCGGCGACGACCAGCAGCACCCCCATGATCAGCGGCCGCATGGTGTCCTTGCTGATCCCGCCGGCGAGCGCGGCACCGCCCATCGATCCGGCGACCGCGGCCAGCCCGATCCGGACGGCGAGCTTCACGTCGATCGGGGTCCTGCGCGCGTAGGTGACGGCCGCTCCGGCGGTGCCGACGATGGCCACCGCCTTGTTCGTCCCGAGGACGGCGGCGGGCTGGGCGTTTGGCAGGCCGAGCAGCAGGGCCGGCAGGAGCAGCAGGCCGCCTCCGCCGACGACCGCGTCGATCCAGCCGGCCGCCGCGGCGGCCGCGCACAGCACGATGATCATCGTTGTTGATATGTCAGGCACGGACCGACCCTAGGGACCGGATCGATGCAAGACCATCGATCATCGGAAACTTGCGCAAAGGTTGAGCTTCGCCCGGGCGCCGGCCCCGGCGGGCGGCGTCCTGTGCGGCACCCCCGTGCGCCGGAGGGCCTCACGGGCCCCTGACCGGGGCGCTGAGGTCGGTGTTCCGTCCGGGTAACAGGGGCGATGCGGCGGGGAAACAGCCTGCCCGCACGCTCGTGCCATGACCTCGGAACAGCGTGTGGTGGTGATCGGCGGCGGCCTGGCGGGCCTGCGGCTCGCTGCGCGGCTGGGCCCCGGTGCGGCGGTGACCGTGCTCGGGGAGGAAACCCACGCCCCCTACAACCGGGTCCTGCTGGCGGAGGTGCTGGCCGGCCGGTACGCACCCGAGGTCACCGCGCTCCCGGAACCCGGCCCGGCCTTGCGCCGGGGTGTCCGCGCGGTGCGGATCGACCGCGCGGACCGCACCGTGCACTGCGACGACGGTGCCGTGGAGCGGTACGACACGCTGGTGCTGGCCACCGGCTCCAACCCGGTGCTGCCGCCGCTGCGCGGGCTGTTCGCCCCGGACGGGCGGGAACTCCCCGAGGGGGTGCACGCGTTCCGCACCATGGACGACTGCCTGGCCCTCGCGGCGGCCGTACGCCCGGGCGTACGGGCGGTGGTGATCGGCGGCGGGCTGCTGGGCGTCTCGGCGACGCGTGCGCTGGCCGCGCGGGGTGCGCAGGTGGTCCTCGCGCAGCAGGCGGAGCGCCTGATGGAGCGCCAGCTGGACGCCGACTCCTCCGCGCTGCTGCGGGACCACCTGACGGCGCTCGGCGTGGAGGTACACACGGAATGCCGGGTCCGCGGCCTGATCACGACGCCCGCGCCGGGCGGACCGGCGGAGCCGCGGCGCGGCTCCGCCCCGCTCTCCGGGAGCACGGGCCCCGCCCGTCCGCCGGCCCGCCGGGTGCCCGGCAGGACGCCCGGCCCGGGCCCCCGCAGGGTCACCGGGGTCGAGCTCGCCGACGGCTACCGGCTCGACGCCGACGTCGTCGTCCTGGCCTGCGGGGTCCGTCCCCGCGTCGGGCTGGCCCAGGCGGCCGGGCTGGAGGTCCGCAAGGGCGTCGTGGTCGACGGCCGGCTGCGCACCAGCGACCCGCGCGTCCACGCCATCGGCGACTGCGCCGAACACGACGGCCGGGTGTACGGCCTGGCGGGACCCGCCCTGGAGCAGGCCGACGCGCTCGCGGCGGTCCTGTTGGGGGGAGACGCCGAGTACTGCGGCACCCGCGCCCTCACCCGCCTCACCCTCCCCACCGCCGACGGCCCCGGCCCCTTCGACCTCGCCGCGTTCGGCGACCCCACCCCGCTCCCCGGCGACGACGTGCTCCGCCTCGCCGACGCCACCCGCCGCACCTACCGCAAGGTCGTCCTGCGCGGCGACCGGCTCGTCGGCGGGGTGCTGCTCGGGGAGCTCTCCACGGTGGGCGCCCTCGCCCGCACCTGGGAGGGCGACGAGTTCCTGACCGCCCCGCACGACCCGTTCCACCTGCTCACCGACGACGGAGGCCACTGATGACCGTGCCCGAGCCCCTGCCCGCGATCGTGCTCATCGGACACGGCATGGTCGGCCAGCGCTACCTGGAGGCCCTCGCCGAGCGCGGGGCCACCCGGACGCACCGGATCACCGTGCTCTGCGAGGAGCCCCGGCCCGCCTACGACCGGGTCCACCTCACCTCGTACTTTTCCGGGAGTACTCCCGAGGACCTCTCCCTCACCCCGGCCGGCTTCATCGAGGAGCACGGGATCGAGCTGCGCCTCGACGACCCCGCCGAGCACGTCGACACCGGCGCCCGTACGGTCACCTCCCGCTCCGGGCAGGTCTTCCCGTACGACGTCCTCGTCCTGGCGACCGGCAGCTACCCCTTCGTGCCGCCCGTCCCGGGCAGGGACGCGCCGGGCTGCTTCGTGTACCGCACCATCGAGGACCTCCTCGCGATCGAGGAGTACGCCAAGTCCCGGTCCAGCGGAGCCGTCGTCGGCGGCGGCCTGCTCGGCCTGGAGGCGGCGGGCGCCCTCCAGGGGCTCGGGCTCGCCACCCGCATCGTGGAGTTCGCGCCGCGCCTGATGCCCGTCCAGGTCGACGAGGGCGGCGGCGCGGTCCTGTTGCGCACCATCGAGTCCATGGGCCTGACGGTGCACACCGGAGTCGGCACGCAGGAGGTGCTGACCGGTGAGGACGGCTCCGTCCGCGGGATGAGCCTCTCGGACGGTTCCACGGTCGACACCGAACTGGTGGTCTTCTCGGCCGGGGTGCGCCCCCGCGACCAGCTGGCGCGCGCCGCGGGGCTGGCCGTCGGCGAGCGCGGCGGCATCACCGTCGACGCCCGCTGCCGCACCTCCGACCCACACGTGTACGCCATCGGCGAGTGCGCGCAGGCCGTCGACGGCCGCGTCTACGGGCTGGTCGCGCCCGGCTACGAGATGGCCGAGACCGCCGCCGAGGACCTCCTGGGCCGGGAGAAGGAGTTCACCGGCGCCGACCTCTCCACCAAGCTCAAGCTGCTCGGCGTGGACGTGGCCTCCTTCGGTGACGCGCACGGCGCGGCCGAGGGCAGCCTGGACGTGGTGTGGTCCGACTCCCGTTCCGGCGTCTACAAGAAGCTGGTCGTCTCCGCCGACGGGGTACTGCTCGGCGGGGTGCTGGTCGGCGACGCCGACTCGTACGGGCTGCTGCGCCCGCTCACCGGCAGCGTCCCGCCGGTCGCCCCCGAGCAGCTGGTGCTGCCCGCGGGGGTCGGGGCGCCCGTCGCGCTCGGCCCGTCCTCGCTGCCGGACACGGCGGTGATCTGCTCCTGCCACAACGTCACCAAGAAGGCCATCACCGCCTGCGCCACCCTGCCCGAGGTGAAGAAGTGCACCAAGGCCGGCACCGGCTGCGGCAGCTGCCTGAAGGTGATCGGGCAGCTGCTGCCGGCCGCCGCCGACAAGGGGCTGTGCGGCTGCTTCCCGTACACCCGGGCCGAGCTGTACGAGATCGTCCGCACCCGGCGGCTGGTCTCCTACCGGGAGATCCTGGACGGGCACGGCCGGGCCGAGGCGCGCGGCGGCGACGGCTGCGAGGTCTGCAAGCCCGCGGTCGGCTCGATCATCGCCTCCCTGGCCCCGACCCTGGGCGCCAGCGGCTACGTACTGGACGGGGAACAGGCCGCCCTCCAGGACACCAACGACCACTTCCTCGCCAACCTCCAGCGCAACGGCTCGTACTCGGTCGTGCCGCGCATCCCGGGCGGTGAGATCACTCCCGACAAGCTGATCGTGATCGGGGAGGTGGCCCGCGACTTCGGCCTCTACACGAAGATCACCGGTGGTCAGCGCATCGACCTGTTCGGCGCGAGCGTGGACCAGCTCCCGAAGATCTGGGCCCGTCTGGTCGAGGCCGGTTTCGAGTCCGGGCACGCGTACGGCAAGGCCCTGCGGACGGTGAAGTCCTGTGTGGGGCAGACGTGGTGCCGCTACGGGGTGCAGGACAGCGTACGGATGGCCATCGACCTGGAGCTGCGCTACCGGGGCCTGCGCGCCCCGCACAAGCTGAAGTCGGCGGTGTCCGGCTGCGCCCGCGAATGCGCGGAGGCGCAGAGCAAGGACTTCGGCGTCATCGCGACGGCGAGCGGCTGGAACCTGTACGTCGGCGGGAACGGCGGGGCCACCCCACGGCACGCGGATCTGCTCGCCCAGGACCTCTCGGACGCGGAGCTGGTCCGGCTCATCGACCGGTTCCTGATGTTCTACATCCGCACCGCCGACCGGCTGGAGCGGACGTCCACCTGGCTGGACCGCCTGGAGGGCGGCCTGGACCACCTGCGGGACGTGGTGGTGCACGACTCGCTGGGGCTGTGCGCGGAGCTGGAGGCCCTGATGGCCGACCACGTGGCGCACTACCGCGACGAGTGGGCCGAAACGCTGTCGGACCCGGACCGGCTGCGCCGGTTCGTGTCCTTCGTCAACGCGCCCGGCGCCCCGGACCCGACCGTGAAGTTCGTTCCCGAGCGCGACCAGGTCAAGCCCGACCTGGCCGTCCTGACCATTGGAGGACCGGTCCGATGACCGTCGAACTGAAGGTGGCCGAAGGCTGGCTGACGGTGTGCCCGCTGTCGGTGCTCATCCCCGGGCGGGGGGTCGCGGCCCTGCTGCCCGACGGGAGCCAGGCCGCGGTCTTCCTCGACCGCTCGGGGCGCCCGTACGCCATCGGGAACCAGGACCCCTTCACCGGGGCACAGGTCCTGTCGCGCGGGCTGCTGGGGGCCGCGGCGGGCCGGCCCTTCGTGGCGTCGCCGCTGCTGAAGCAGCGCTTCGACCTGGAGTCGGGGCGCTGCCTGGACGACGAGGAGGTGGCGGTCCGGACGTACCCGGTGCGGACCGCCTCCGCTCCGTAGGGGCGGTCAGCCCTCGACGGCGGCCGGGTCCATCCAGACGTACTCCCACACGTGGTGGTCCAGGTCCTCGAAGGCGCGGCCGTACATGAAGCCGAGGTCCATGGCGGGGCGGGGTTCGACGGCGCCGGCCGCGAGGGCGGCGTCGACGACCTCGTCGACCTTCTCGCGGCTGTCGGCGCTGAGCGCGACCATGACCTCGGTGGTCTTGGAGGCGTCGGCCACGGGCTTGGTGGCGAACTCCTTGAACTTCGCCTCGGTCAGCAGCATCGCGAAGATGGTGTCGCTGATCACCAGGGAGGCCGCGGTCTCGTCGCTGAACTGCGGGTTGAAGGAGTAGCCGAGCTTCTCCCAGAAGGCCCTCGCGGCGTCCAGGTCCTTCACCGGCAGGTTGACGAAGATCATCTGAGCCATCTCGGTTCCTCTTCTCTGGTGGGGCGTGTGGCGCGGTGCGCCGTGCCCGGTGTGCTGTCGAAGGGGTGGACCCGGGGCACCGGAAGAACTCATCGCGGTCCGGAGAAGTTTTTTTCGGAATTTCGTTTCCGCAGGTCAGGGCCACCAGCGGCGGTTCCCGGGCGGCCCGGCGGGCAGCGGGTGCCGCACGGGCATTGACCCCGAGCCGGTCGCTCGCGCGTCATGAGGAGTTGGCGCCGCGTCCATGCGGCGCCCTTAGGTTCCTCGACGCATGCGACCCCGCGCCCGACCGGGCGCGGGCCCTCCTCCCCCAGGAGTGACCGTGGAACGTCGTACCTTCCTGCGCGGTGCCGTGATCGGCACCTCCGCCGCCGCCTTCGCCGGCACCCTCAGCCACGGGGCCGCGTACGCCGCCCCCGCCCAGCCGGGCGCCGGGCCCTACGGCGCCCTCGGCGCGGCGGACGCCAACGGGCTGATGCTGCCGTCCGGTTTCAGCAGCCGGATCATCGCCCGCTCCTCCCAGAGGGTGAGCGGCACCTCGTACACCTGGCACAACGCCCCCGACGGCGGGGCGTGTTTCGCGGACGGGACCGGCTGGATCTACGTGTCGAACTCGGAGATCAACCCGGGCGGCGGCGCGAGCGCGGTGAGGTTCAACTCCTCGGGCACGGTCACCGGGGCGTACCGGATCCTCTCGAACACCCGGCAGAACTGCGCGGGCGGCAAGACCCCGTGGAACACCTGGCTGTCGTGCGAGGAGGTCAGCCTCGGCTACGTCTACGAGAGCGACCCGTACGGGGTGAACGCGGCCGTGCAGCGGCCCGCGATGGGCCGCTTCAAGCACGAGGCGGCGGCGGCGGACCCGGTGCGCAAGGTGGTCTACATGACCGAGGACGAGTCGGACGGCTGCTTCTACCGGTTCGTGCCCACCACGTGGGGCAACCTCTCGTCCGGCACGCTCCAGGTCATGGTCGCCGGAAGCGGCACCTCCGGATCCTTCAGCTGGCAGAACGTGCCGGACCCCGACGGCTCCCCGACCACGACCCGCACCCAGGTCTCCGGCGCCAAGCGCTTCACCGGCGGCGAGGGCTGCCACTACGCGAACGACACCGTCTGGTTCACCACCAAGGGCGACAACCGGGTCTGGCAGCTCAACCTCGCGAGCGGCACCTACGAGCTGGCCTACGACGACTCCCTGGTCCCGGGCGGAGCCGCGCCGCTGACCGGCGTCGACAACGTCACGGGGTCGTCCTACGGCGACCTGTACGTCGCCGAGGACGGCGGCAACATGGAGATCTGCGTGATCACCCCGGACGACGTGGTGGCGCCCTTCCTGCGGGTCACCGGCCAGTCCTCCTCGGAGATCACCGGCCCCGCCTTCTCCCCGAACGGCAGCCGGCTGTACTTCAGCAGCCAGCGCGGTACGAGCGGCTCCTCGAGCGGCGGCATCACCTACGAGGTGACGGGGCCGTTCCGCGTCTGACGCCCGGCCCGGGCAGCTCCCGGCCCGGCGGAGGAGGCCACCGCCCCTCCCGCCGGGCCGTGGCGCGTGCGCCCGGCCGGCCGATGCCTCAGGAGACCACCGCGCCGCCCTTGAGCAGGGCCGCGCCCAGCGGGGTCACCGTGTGCAGGACCGCGTTCCCGTGGCGCAGGGTCGTCACCAGACCCGCCTCCCGCATCACGCAGGCGTGCTGGCTCGCGGAGGCCAGGGAGACCCCGGCCCGGCGGGCCAGCTCGCTGGTGGTGGCCCCGTCCCCGATGGCCCGCAGCACCACCGAGCGCGTGTGGCCCACCAGCTTGCCCAGGGTGCGCTGGCGCTGCTCCTCGGCCGGCCGGGCGGCCTCCCCGCCCGCCGCCGCGGAGGCCAGCTGGGCGGCGGCCGGGTAGACCAGCACCGGCGGCAGCTCCGGGTCGTGCAGGGTCACCGCCGTCCGGCGGCAGAAGAAGGACGGCTGGAGCAGCAGCCCGCGCCCGCGCAGCCGTACGTCCCGGTCCACCGGGTACTCGCACTCCAGCACCGGGGCCCGCCAGCGCAGCATCGGCGGCAGCGACGAGAGCAGCTCGTCCGCGCCCCCGTCCAGGAGGGCGCGGCCGCGGGCCGCCCGCTCGGCCTCGATCTGCGCCTGGATGTGGCTCCAGTACGGTTCCACGGCCGCCCGGTGGTACGCGCGCAGCTCGCCCAGCAGCCGGGGCAGGTACTTGGTGCCGCCGTCCATGAACTCCCGCAGCCGGGCCGGCGGCGGGGTCCCGAAGGCCGCCCCGAAGCCCGTCCCGGCGCCGGAGCCCACGAGGGACAGCTCCCGGCGCAGCCGCTCGGGGCGCAGCCCGCGCAGGGCGTCGAGCCCGAGGTCCCACCCGTACTGGCCCTCGGCCGGGGTCAGGAAATCGGGGAAATAGCCGCGAGCCGGTATGAGCGCACCCAGCAGCCTTGTTTCACCATTCAACCGGCTACGGGTTTCCGTACGCCATTCGCCGAAGAACCGGGCGTCACGCCGGTCCCTTAAGCGATGAAAACTAAGAATCGTTTCCCACAACGCATCGGGACGCCCTGCCATCCGTACGCGTGCCAGGTCCACTCCAGTGAAATGGATACGAAGCACCGAACCCCCACCTGTGCAACCGCAATCCCCCCGCCCCACGAGTATGCACGCCGTCACACGTGGTCACCACGCCCTTTCAGCCACAGTTGAAACCCCTTTCGGCGGAGGCGTGACAAGCGAAATCCTGTACTCCGCCAGGCACACTCCGGTGCGACCGAAACGCTCCGTGAAGGCCGTGGGGGGCTTTGCGGGGCCTGGCGGTCGGTCGCACTGGGAAGCGCCGACGTGCCTGGCGGATAGGCGGCAGGCGGTGGACGGGTGGGGATCCGTCCACCGCCTGGCGCCGTAATGACATTGTTGAAAATTTTGCGACACGGACCGTCTCGCGAACCGCCCCGCGAAATGGGTCGCGCCCTCCCCCGGCAGTCAGGGAACCGGGGGAGGGCGCAGTCAGGAGGGGCCGTGCGAGCCCCGGGGCCCCTCAGGGGGCCCGTGAGGCCCCGAGGGGCCCGCAGGGGCTCAGCGGCTGTCGGAGCCCTTCGACTCGGCGGCCGCTCGGCCGGCCTCCAGGCGCGCCACCGGGATCCGGAACGGCGAGCAGGAGACGTAGTCGAGGCCGACCTCGTGGAAGAAGTGCACCGACTCCGGGTCGCCGCCGTGCTCTCCGCAGACGCCGAGCTTGAGGTCGGGGCGGGTGGCCCGGCCCTGCTCGACCGCGTGGCGCACGAGGGCACCGACGCCGTCCTTGTCGATGGTCTCGAAGGGCGAGACCCCGAAGATGCCCTTCTCCAGGTAGGCCGTGAAGAAGCTGGCCTCGACGTCGTCGCGGGAGAAGCCCCACACCGTCTGGGTCAGGTCGTTCGTGCCGAAGGAGAAGAACTGCGCGGCCTCGGCGATCTGGGCGGCGGTCAGCGCGGCGCGCGGCAGCTCGATCATGGTGCCGATCGACAGCTTGAGGCTGGTGCCGGTGGCGGCCTCGACCTCGGCGATGATCGCGTCGGCCTCCTCGCGGACGATCTCCAGCTCCTGGACGGTGCCCACGAGCGGGACCATGATCTCGGCGCGCGGGTCGCCCTTGGCGTTCTTGCGCTCGGCGGCGGCCTCGGCGATCGCCCGGACCTGCATGGCGAACAGGCCGGGGATGACCAGACCGAGGCGGACGCCGCGCAGACCCAGCATCGGGTTCTGCTCGTGCAGCTTGTGCACCGCCTGGAGCAGGCGCAGGTCGTTCTCGTTGGCGTCCTTGCGGGACTCGGCGAGGGCGACGCGCACCGACAGCTCGGTGATGTCGGGCAGGAACTCGTGGAGCGGCGGGTCGAGGAGGCGGACGGTGACGGGCAGGCCGTCCATGGCCTCGAAGAGCTCGACGAAGTCCTTCTTCTGGAGCGGCAGGAGGGCACTGAGTGCCGCCTCGCGCTCGTCGTCGGTGTCCGCGAGGATCAGGCGCTCGACCATCTCGCGGCGCTCGCCGAGGAACATGTGCTCGGTGCGGCACAGGCCGATGCCCTGGGCGCCGAAGCGGCGGGCGCGCAGCGCGTCCTCGGCGTTGTCGGCGTTGGCGCGCACCCGCAGGCGCCGGACGCGGTCCGCGTACGCCATGATCCGGTGCACGGCGGCGACGAGCTCGTCGGCGTCGTCGGCGCCGGCGTGCATGCGGCCTTCGAAGTACTCGACGACCGGGGACGGTACGACGGGTACCTCGCCGAGGTACACCTTGCCGGTGGAGCCGTCGATGGACACGACGTCGCCCTCTTCGATGACCGTCTCGCCGACCGTCATCCGGCGGCGCTTGGTGTCGACGTCGAGGTCCTCGGCGCCGCAGACGCAGGTCTTGCCCATTCCGCGGGCGACGACTGCGGCGTGCGAGGTCTTGCCGCCGCGCGAGGTCAGGATGCCCTCGGAGGCGATCATGCCGTCCAGGTCGTCCGGGTTGGTCTCGCGGCGGATCAGGATGACCTTCTCGCCGGAGCGGGACCACTTGACGGCCGTGTACGAGTCGAAGACGGCCTTGCCGACCGCCGCGCCCGGGGAGGCGGCGATGCCGCGGCCGAGGAGCGCGGTCTTCGCGTTCTCGTCGAAGCGGGGGAACATCAGCTGGGCGAGCTGGGCACCGGTGACGCGCTGGAGGGCCTCGGCCTCGTCGATCAGGCCCTGGTCCACGAGCTGGGTGGCGATGCGGAAGGCCGCGCCCGCGGTGCGCTTGCCGACGCGGGTCTGGAGCATCCACAGCTGGCCGCGCTCGATCGTGAACTCGATGTCGCAGAGGTCCTTGTAGTGGGTCTCCAGCGTCTCCATGATCGTCATGAGCTGGTCGTAGGAGGTCTTGTCGATGGTCTCCAGGTCCGCCAGCGGGACGGTGTTGCGGATGCCCGCCACCACGTCCTCGCCCTGGGCGTTCTGGAGGTAGTCGCCGTAGACGCCCTGGTGGCCGCTGGCCGGGTCGCGGGTGAAGGCGACGCCGGTGCCCGAGTCGGGGCCCAGGTTGCCGAAGACCATGGAACAGACGTTGACGGCGGTGCCCAGGTCGCCGGGGATGCGCTCCTGGCGGCGGTAGAGCTTGGCGCGGTCGGTGTTCCAGGAGTTGAAGACCGCCTCGACGGCGAGGTCGAGCTGCTCGCGGGCGTCCTGCGGGAACTCCCGGCCGGCCTCCTTCGCGACGATCTTCTTGAAGACCTTGACCAGCTTCTTGAGGTCGGCGGCGTCGAGGTCGGTGTCGACGGTGACCTTCTTGGCGGTCTTGGCCTCCTCCAGGGCGTCCTCGAAGAGCTCGCCCTCGACGCCGAGGACGGTCTTGCCGAACATCTGGATGAGGCGGCGGTACGAGTCCCACGCGAAGCGCTCGTTGCCGGCCTGGGTCGCGAGGCCGGTGACGGACTCGTCGGAGAGGCCGATGTTGAGGACGGTGTCCATCATGCCCGGCATGGAGAACTTGGCGCCGGAACGGACGGAGACCAGCAGCGGGTCGTCCGACTGGCCGAGCTTCTTGCCCATCTTCGCCTCGAGGGCGGCGAGGTGCGCGCTGACCTCGTCGCGGAGCTCGGCCGGGGCCGTGCCGCTCTCGAGGTAGACCTTGCAGGCCTCGGTGGTGATGGTGAAGCCGGGAGGGACGGGAAGACCCAGGTTGGTCATCTCGGCGAGGTTGGCCCCCTTGCCGCCGAGAAGGTCCTTGAGGTCCCGGTTGCCCTCGGTGAAGTCGTAGACGAACTTCTGATCTTTGTTTTCCGACACGGGTCTCGACTCCTCGAGGACTCGGGTGGCTGCCCTGACGGCCAGGAACATACCCAGATCGAAGGCTTCCCGGTACGTCCACTTGGCCGTCATGAGGGCGTAACCACCCGTGCGCCAGTGGATCGAAAGTAACCGCTGAGTAATGGAAACGCACGAAGAGCCTTCAGAAGCCGAAGAGTAGAGGGGCCCTTGAGGCCTGATCGCGCTCGGATGAGCGATCATCGATACATTTGCGTTCAACTCTTGAACGCACAAAGGGTGGCACCCAGTGCCACCCTTTGAAAGTCTTACCCGTGACTTATGCGCTCATCTGAGCGAAACCTCTCCCATGCGTGGCGTATATCACGCGGCACGCAGGGCGGTTTCTCAGCCTCCGGACGTGTCCAGCTCGGCGTCCTCGCTCACACCGGCGCAGTCGTAGGGATCCTTCAACCAGCCATCCGGCAGGACAACCCGGTTGTTTCCGGACGTCCTGCCCCGCGGGCCGTCCGCGCCGTCGGGCCACGGCTGGTCCAGGTCGAGCTCGCTCAGATGAGCGTCCAGCTCGGCCAGGGAAGAGGTGACCGCGAGCTTGCCCCGCATCTCGGAACCCACGGCGAAGCCCTTGAGGTACCAGGCGACGTGCTTACGGAAATCGATCACACCGCGCGCCTCGTCGCCGATCCACTCCCCCAGCAGCTGCGCGTGCCGCAGCATCGTCTGCGCGACCTCCCGCAGCGCCGGCTTGTGGAAGTCCTCGGGGCGGCCCTCGAAGGCGGCGACGAGGTCGTTGAACAGCCACGGCCGCCCCAGGCAGCCGCGCCCCACGACCACGCCGTCGCAGCCGGTCTCGCGGACCATGCGCAGAGCGTCCTCCGCGCACCAGATGTCGCCGTTGCCGAGCACCGGGATCTCCGGCACGTGCTCCTTGAGCCGGGCGATCGCCTCCCAGTCGGCGGTGCCGCCGTAGTGCTGGGCCGTGGTGCGGCCGTGCAGGGCGATGGCGGTGACCCCCTCCTCAACGGCGATGCGGCCGGCGTCGAGGTAGGTCAGGTGGTCGTCGTCGATGCCCTTGCGCATCTTCATCGTCACCGGCAGGTCCCCGGCGCCCGCGACGGCCTCGCGCAGGATCGCGCGCAGCAGGTGGCGCTTGTACGGGAGGGCGGAGCCGCCGCCCTTGCGGGTGACCTTGGGGACGGGGCAGCCGAAGTTGAGGTCGATGTGGTCGGCGCGGTCCTCTTCGACGATCATGCGGACGGCCTTGCCGACGGTGACGGGGTCCACCCCGTACAGCTGAATCGAGCGCGGCTTTTCCGTCGCGTCGAAGTGGATCAGCTGCATGGTCTTCTCGTTGCGCTCGACCAGGGCGCGGGTCGTGATCATCTCGCTCACGAAGAGCCCCTTGCCGCCCGAGAACTCGCGGCAGAGCGTACGGAACGGGGCATTGGTGATGCCGGCCATGGGCGCGAGCACCACGGGGGGCTGCACGGTGTGCGGGCCGATCGCGAGGGGCGGGGGGAGCGTGGTCATCCCCCCATTCTCGCGCACGCGGCGTTCGTTAGTTATCCGTACTATCGGCGGTATGCATCACATGAGTGGCGCAGATCACATGAGCCGTCGGCGTCGCCTGCTCGTCCTGGCGATCTGCTGCATGAGCCTGCTGATCGTCAGCCTGGACAACACCGTCCTGAACGTGGCCCTGCCGGCGATGCGGCGCGAGTTCCACGCCTCGGTCTCGGGGATGCAGTGGACCATCGACGCCTACACCCTGGTGATCGCCTCGCTGCTGATACTGGCCGGATCGACCGCGGACCGGATCGGACGCCGCAAGGTCTTCGTCTGGGGGCTGGTCCTCTTCACCGCCGGGTCGGTGCTGTGCTCGCTGGCGCCCGGCCTGGAATGGCTCATCGCCTTCCGGATGCTCCAGGCCGTGGGCGGGGCGATGCTCAACCCGGTCGCCATGTCCATCATCACCAACACCTTCACCGACCCGAAGGAGCGCGTCCGCGCCATCGGCGCCTGGGGCGCGGTCGTCGGCATCTCGATGGCGGCCGGGCCGCTGGTCGGGGGGCTGCTGGTGGACTCGGTGGGCTGGCGGTCCATCTTCTGGGTCAACGTGCCCGTCGGGGTGCTCGCCCTCGTACTGACCCTGCGCCACGTCCCGGAGTCCCGGTCCGAACGGCCGCGGCGGCCGGACCCGGTGGGGCAGCTGCTGGTGATGGCGGTGCTGGGCGGTGTGACGTACGCGATCATCGAGGCTCCCGCGGAAGGCTGGAAATCGCCGCCGATCCTCGGGTGCGCGCTGGGCGCCGCCGCCGCGCTGGCGGGACTGGTGCTCTACGAGTCCCGGCGGGCGGACCCGCTGATCGACCCGAGGTTCTTCCGCAGCGCCCCCTTCAGCGGGGCCACGGTGATCGCGGTGAGCACCTTCGCCTCGCTCTCCGGCTTCCTCTTCCTCACCACCCTCTACCTCCAGGAGGTACGGGGGCTGAGCGCCCTGGACGCCGGGCTGCACATGCTGCCGATGGCCGCCTTCGCCTTCCTGTGCGCGCCGGTGTCCGGCCGGCTGGTCGCCAGCCACGGGCCGCGGCCGTCGCTGCTGATCTCCGGGGTGGCCATGGGGGCGAGCGGGCTGCTGTTCGCGGCGTTCTCGGCGGAGACCTCCACACCGCTGATGTTCACCGGGTACGTGCTCTTCGGCATCGGCTTCGGCCTGGTCAACGCGCCGATCACCAATACGGCGGTGTCCGGGATGCCGCGCGCCCAGGCGGGGGTGGCGGCCGCCGTGGCCTCCACCAGCCGGCAGACGGGCGGGGCGCTGGGGGTGGCCGTGATCGGAGCGGTGCTGGCGGCCGGCACCGCCGGGGGCGCGGACTTCGCCGCGGCGACCCGGCCCGCCTGGTGGATCATCACCGGCTGCGCGTTCCTGGTGCTGCTGGTCGGGGCCGTCACCACCGGCCCGTGGGCCCACGCCACGGCGGTGCGCACGGCTCGGTCCCTCGGGCCGTCCTCCGCCGCCCCCTCGGCTCCCCCGCCGGGACAGGCCCCCGGCCCCGGCCCCCGCATGGACGGCGGACTCCCGCCGGCCCCGGGACCGGCGCCGGCGGGCTGACCTCCCGTTCGACGGCGCGTCCTGGCGCGTTCTCGCGAGCTGTTCCGGTGCGGCCGGGCCCCTGTCGGGGGTCCGGCCGCAAGCGCGTGGCCCGGCCCCGCACCGGGCCTGCCCGGCTCCGTCCCCACGGACCTCACACTGACGGATGACAGATATTGAGATCTGTCATCCGTCATGCCATTCTCGTTCCATGACGACCAACGAGAACGCCACCACCGCCACCGTCCTCGCCCCCGCGAGCCGCCGGCTGGGCACCACCGGCCCCGCCGTCTTCCCCCTGGGGCTGGGCTGCATGGGCATGTCCGCGCTCTACGGCGAGGCCGACCGGGCCGAGTCCCTCGCGACCGTCCACGCCTATCTCGAAGCCGTTCCGGAGGGCATGGGCGCACTGCTCGACACCGGCGACTTCTACGGCATGGGCCATAACGAACTACTGATCAACGAGGCCTTGCGCACGGCCCCGGCCGCGGCCCGCGAGCGGGCGCTGACCAGCGTCAAGTTCGGTGCGTTGCGTACCGTCGAGGGCGGATTCACCGGATACGACGGCCGGCCCGAGGCCGTGAAGAACTTCCTCGCCTACTCGCTCCAACGGCTCGGCCGGGACCACGTCGACATCTACCGGATCGCCCGCGTGGACCCGGCCGTCCCGATCGAGGAGACGGTCGGCGCCATCGCCGAGGCCGTCCAGGCCGGGCACGTACGGCACATCGGCCTCTCCGAGGTCGGCGCGGACACCCTGCGCCGGGCCGCGGCCGTCGCCCCGATATCGGACCTCCAGATCGAGTACTCCCTGATCTCGCGCGGCATCGAGGAGGAGATCCTGGCGACGGCCCGCGAGCTCGGCATCGGCGTCACGGCGTACGGGGTGCTGTCCCGGGGCCTGATCAGCGGGCACTTCACCCGCGACCGGGCACTGGCCCCCGGCGACTTCCGCGGCATGAGCCCCCGCTTCCAGGGCGGCAACCTGCACCGGAACCTCGACCTGGTCGACGCCCTGCGCGAGGTCGCCGAGGAGAAGGGGGTCACGGTCGCCCAGATCGCGATCGCCTGGGTGCTCTCCCGGGGCGAGGACATCGTGCCGCTGGTCGGCGCACGGCACCGGGACCGGCTGGCCGAGGCACTGGGTGCCATACGGGTGGAGCTCACCCCGGCCGACCTCGCCGCCATCGAGGAGGCCGTCCCGGCGGGGGCGGCGGCCGGCGAGCGCTACCCCGCGGCGCAGATGGCCCACCTCGACAGCGAGCACTGAGGCGGCGGTACGGTCGTACCCATGCCCTCCGCTGCGACCGAACCCCTGACCCCCGAGCGCATCCTCGAGACCACCGAGGAGGTGCTGCGCCGCTTCGGCCCCACCAAGGCCACCGTCGTGGACGTCGCACGGGCCCTGGGGGTGAGCCACGGCAGCGTGTACCGGCACTTCCCCTCGAAGGCGGCGCTGCGCGAGGCGGTCACGGACCGCTGGCTCGCCAAGAGCGTGGTCATGCTGGAGAAGATCGCCTCGGCCCCGGACGAGCCGGCGCCCTCCAAGCTGGAGGCCTGGCTGGAGGCACTCTTCGAGGCCAAGCGCCACAAGGCGGGTGACGATCCGGAGCTGTTCGCGACGTACACGGTGCTGCTCGGCGAGAACAGCGGGGTGGTCGACGCGCACCTGGGCGAGCTGATCGACCAGCTGACCCAGATCATCGCCGAGGGGGTCTCGGCCGGCACCCTGGTCGCGCCCGATGTCCCGGCGGCCGCGCGCGCCGTCTTCGACGCCACGGGGCGTTTCCATGATCCGCAGTACGTGGCGGACTGGCTGTCGCCCACGATCCTCACGGAGTTCGAGGCGGTCACCGCGCTGCTCATCCGGGGCCTGCGCCCCTGATCCGGCACAGCCGCCGCGATCGGCCCGGCGCTGCGGACGGTCCGGCCCTCCCCGCGCACCAGGGGCGCGGTGCTCGACGGAGCCCGGCGCCCGGCGCCACACGCACGAAGACCGGTGGCGGGGGGGGGGGGGGGGGGGGGAGGGGAGGGGGGGGGGGGGGGGGGGGGGGGGGGGAAGAGGGGAGGGGGGGGGGGGGGGGAGGGGGGAGGGGG
>NZ_JBVHWK010000004.1:69683-85342 GCF_055569445.1 Streptomyces sp. NPDC029122
TGTCCCTTCCCCCCCCCCCCCCCCCCCCCCCCCCCCCCCCCCCCCCCCCCCCCCCCCCCCGTTCCCCCCCCCCCCCCCCCCCCCCACCGGTCTTCGGGGCGGGAACCTAGCAGCCGAGCAGACGGCTGCCGAGGTAGCTCTGGATCTGGTCCAGGGACACGCGCTCCTGCTTCATGGTGTCGCGCTCGCGCACGGTCACCGCGTTGTCGTCGAGCGTGTCGAAGTCGACGGTGACGCAGAACGGCGTACCGATCTCGTCCTGGCGACGGTAGCGGCGGCCGATGGCGCCCGCGTCATCGAACTCGATGTTCCAGTTCTTGCGCAGGTCGGCGGCCAGGCCCTTGGCCTTCGGCGACAGGTCCGCGTTGCGGGACAACGGCAGGACGGCGACCTTGATGGGCGCCAGGCGCGGGTCGAAGCGCATGACCGTGCGCTTCTCCATGGCGCCCTTGGCGTTGGGGGCCTCGTCCTCGACGTACGCGTCGAGCATGAAGGCGAGCATGGCGCGGTTGACGCCGGCCGCCGGCTCGATGACGTACGGGGTGTAGCGCTCCTTGGCCTCCTGGTCGAAGTAGACCAGGTCCTGGCCCGAGGCCGCCGAGTGCGCCTTCAGGTCGTAGTCGGTGCGGTTGGCCACGCCCTCGAGCTCGGAGAACTCGCTGCCGCCGAAGTTGAAGCGGTACTCGATGTCGGCGGTGCGCTTCGAGTAGTGGGAGAGCTTCTCCGCCGGGTGCTCGTACCAGCGCATGTTCTCCTCGCGCAGACCCAGGCCGCGGTACCAGTTCCACCGCTCCTGCATCCAGTATTCCTGCCACTGCTCGTCCTCGCCCGGCTTGACGAAGAACTCCATCTCCATCTGCTCGAACTCGCGGGTGCGGAAGATGAAGTTGCCGGGCGTGATCTCGTTGCGGAAGGACTTGCCCATCTGCGCGATGCCGAACGGGGGCTTCTTGCGCGAAGTCGTCTGCACCATGGCGAAGTTGGTGAAGATGCCCTGGGCGGTCTCGGGGCGCAGGTACGCCTTCGAGCCGGTGTCCTGGGTCGGGCCGAGGTGGGTCTCCAGCATGCCGGAGAACTGCTTCGGCTCGGTGAACTGGCCCTTCACGCCGCAGTGCGGGCAGTTGATGTCGGCGAGGCCGTTCGCGGGCAGGCGGCCGTGCTTGGCCTCGTACGCCTCTTCCAGGTGGTCGGCGCGGTGCCGCTTGTGGCAGGCGGTGCACTCGGTGAGCGGGTCGGAGAACGTCGCGACGTGACCGGAGGCGACCCACACCTCGGGGGCGAGGATCACGGAGGAGTCGAGACCGACGATGTCCTCACGCCCGGTGACCATGGCCTTCCACCACTGGCGCTTGATGTTCTCCTTGAGCTCCACACCCAGCGGACCGTAGTCCCAGGCAGCCCTGGAGCCGCCGTAGATGTCACTGCACGGGAAAACGAAGCCACGGCGCTTGCTCAGGCTGACGATGGTTTCGATCTTGTCGGCGGCCACGGTGCTCTCTTCATTACGAGGACGAACGCGAATGCCTCAGGTTACCGGCGCCCGCACCCTCCCTTTCAAATCGGGTATGCCCTTCCACGGGCCCGGGCACGCCTCCCACCTGGGTTTTTGACAACGGTTTCCATCTTTGATGAAAATGGATGTCATGAACGTACGACGCCTGATACCCACCGCCGCCCTCACCGCCGCCGCAGCCCTCGGCGCGACGGCCCTCACCGCCTGCTCCGGCACCGCCGGCCCGGCGGCCGCCGAGGACGGCAAGCTGCACGTGACGGCGTCGTTCTACCCGCTGCAGTACCTCGCCGAGCAGATAGGCGGGGACCACGTCAAGGTCGACACCCTGACCAAGCCGGGCGTCGAGCCGCACGACCTGGAGATCACGCCGAAGCAGACCGGGCAGCTCGCCGAGTCGGACGTGGTCCTCTACCTCAAGACCCTCCAGCCCGCCGTGGACAAGGCGGTTGCGCAGTCCGGCGTGAAGAACGTCGTCGACGCGGCCACCCTCACCAAGCTGGAGGTCCACTCCGCCGAGGGCCACGAGAAGCACGAAGGCCACGAGGGCGAAGGCCACGCCGCCGAGGGCGAAGGCGCCGGTCACGCCGCCGAGGGCGAGGGCCACGACCACGCCCACGGCGAGGCCGGCGAGGACCCGCACGTCTGGCTCGACCCGACCAAGTACGCGGAGATCGCCAAGGGCTTCGGCGCCGTCCTGGAGAAGGCCGACCCCGACCACGCGGCGGACTACCGGAAGAACACCGCCGAGCTCACCGCCAAACTGGGCGCCCTGGACACCGAGTTCAAGGACGGCCTGAAGAACACGGCCTCCAGGACCTTCATCACCACCCACTCCGCCTTCGGCTACCTCGCGGAGCGCTACGGCCTCGACCAGGAGGGCATCTCCGGCGTCGACCCCGAGGCCGAACCCAGCCCGGCCCGGATGAAGGACCTCCAGGCCGTCGCGAAGAAGGACAATGTCACCACCGTCTTCTTCGAGACCCTGGCCAGCGACAAGACCGCCAAGAGCCTCGCCCGGGACACGGGTCTGACCACCGACGTCCTCGACCCCCTCGAGGGAATCACGGACACGTCGCAGGGCGCTGACTACTTCGAGGTCATGCGCTCCAACCTGAAGAACCTCCAGAAGGCACTCGGAGCCAAGTAATGACAGCAGCAACGGAGGTGCGCGCCATGCAGTCCACGCCACGAGAGGCCGAGGACCAGCCCGTCATATCCCTGCGCGGGGCCACCGCCTCGCTCGGCGCGCGCCCCGTGCTGCGCGGGATCGACCTCACCGTCCGCCGCGGTGAGGTCGTCGCGCTGCTCGGCGCCAACGGCTCCGGCAAGTCCACGGCCGTCCGCGCCGTCGTCGGACAGGTCCCGCTCACCGGCGGCACCCTCTCCCTCTTCGGCACCGACTTCAAGCGCTTCCGCGCGTGGTCGCGGATCGGCTACGTCCCCCAGCGCACCACCGCCGCCAGCGGCGTCCCCGCCACCGTCCGGGAGGTCGTCTCCTCCGGCCGCCTGGCCCGTACCCGCTTCGGGGTCCTGCGCAAGGCCGACAGGACCGCCGTCGAGGCCGCCCTGGCCCTCGTCGGCATGGAGGACTACGCCGACGCCTCGGTCAACGCGCTCTCCGGCGGCCAGCACCAGCGCGTACTCATCGCCCGGGCACTCGCCGTCGAACCCGAACTGCTGATCATGGACGAGCCGATGGCGGGCGTCGACCTGAGCAACCAGGAGGTCCTCGCGGGCGCCCTACGGCAGCAGGTGGCCCTCGGCACCACCGTCCTGCTCGTCCTGCACGAGCTGGGCCCGCTGGAGCCCCTGATCGACCGGGCCGTGGTCCTGCGCGACGGCTGCGTCACGCACGACGGCCCGCCCCCCGAGGCCGTGGGCCAGCACGCCCTGCCCGGCCACGACCACGTACACCCCCACGCGGCGCACGACGCCGAGCCCCTGCGGACGGGACTGCTGAGCTGATGGACCTCCTGAACTACGCCTTCATGCAGCGGGCCCTGATCGCCGCCGCGCTGGTCGGCATGACCGCGCCCGCGATCGGCACGTACCTCGTACAGCGCCGCCAGGCGGTCATGGGCGACGGCCTCGGCCACGTCGCCATGACCGGTGTCGCGCTCGGCTTCGTCCTCCAGACCAGCCCCGTGTGGATGGCCACCCTCGTCGCGGTCCTCGGCGCCGTCGGGATGGAGCTGATCCGCTCCCGCGGCAGGACCAGCGGGGACGTGGCCCTGTCCATGCTCTTCTACGGCGGCCTGGCCGGCGGTGTGATGATCATCAACGTCGGGGGCGGCTCCACGACCAGCCTGCTCAGCGCCATGTTCGGCTCGATCACCACCGTCGCGCCCGAGGACGTCACCGCGATGGCGATCCTCGCCGCCTTCGTCCTCGCCGTCACGGTCGGCATGCGCCGCCAGCTCTTCGCCGTGTGCCAGGACGAGGAGTTCGCCCGGGTCACCGGCCTGCCGGTGCGCGCGCTGAACCTGCTGCTCGCCGTCACCGCCGCCGTCACGGTCACCGTCGCGATGCGCATCGTCGGCCTGCTGCTGGTCAGCGCCATGATGGTGATCCCGGTGGCGGCCGCCCAGCGGGTCACCAGGGGTTTCGCGGCGACGCTGGGCCTGGCGGTCGCGATCAGCCTCACCGTCTCCCTGACCGGCACGGCCGCCACGTACTACATCGACGCGCCGTCGGGCGCCACGATCGTGCTGCTCGCCATCGGTGTCTTCCTGGTGATGACGGCCCTGTCCGCACCGCTGGCCAGGCGCCGCGCGAAGGCTTCCCGGGCCGCGGGGGAGGTCTGCCTCCAGGACGACGTGAAGGTCTAGCAGCGGCGGCCGCCTGGCACAATGGCGGCAGGCCGAGATGAGGAGGAACCGGTGGCGACTGCGCCTGGCGAGACGAGTACCGCGCCAGTACGAGGGCGATCCACCCGGCAGCGGGCCGCCGTGGCGGCGGCGCTGGACGAGGTGGACGAGTTCCGCAGCGCCCAGGAGCTGCACGACATGCTCAAGCACCGCGGTGACTCCGTGGGCCTGACCACCGTGTACCGCACCCTGCAGTCCCTCGCGGACGCCGGCGAGGTCGACGTGCTGCGCACCAGCGACGGCGAGTCCGTGTACCGGCGCTGCTCCACCGGGGACCACCACCACCACCTGGTCTGCCGCAAGTGCGGCAAGGCGGTCGAGGTGGAGGGCCCGGCCGTGGAGAAGTGGGCCGAGTCGATCGCGGCCGAGCACGGCTACGTGAACGTCGCCCACACCGTCGAGATCTTCGGCACCTGCGCGGACTGCGCGGCCGCCGGCTAACCGATCCTGGTCAGGTTCCGGTCGAAGAGCGATCGGATCCGGTCGAGGTCCTCGGGGGCCCGGGCCCCGCGCTTCGGCAGCCAGCCCAGGTCGCCGTTGAAGAACACGAGGACGAACAGGCCCCGGGTCTCCGCCCAGCCCCGGTACTTGTCCCACCTGTAGGCCACCGCCGTCCCGTCGGGGCGGTGGTTCTGCGTACCGAGCCCGGTGACCACCAGCTTGTACTCGGGGTGCTCCGCGGCCCAGCGGTACATCCGGCGCGCCCGCCGCCGCAGGTCCAGGCAGTGCAAGACGGCGCCCAGGACCAGTGCCACCGCGCCCGCGAAGGCCAGGCCGGCCGGGTCCGCCGCCCGGCCGTGCTGGAGCACGACCAGCCCGACCGGCACCCCGGGGAGCGCCACCAGCCACAGCAGCAGCTCCTTGCGGCCCCCGGGGGTCCTCAGGGCGCGCCAGCGCAGCACCTCCCACGCGTCGCGGCGGGCCGCGCCGTAGTGCAGCTCCACCGCCATGTCGGTCATGTCCATGGCGGCGGAGCCTAGCGGAGGGTTCAGCTCCCGGAGCCCTCGGGCTGGTTCGGGACGGCGCCGCCGAAGCGGCGGTCGCGCTGGGCGTACTCCAGGCAGGCCGCCCAGAGGTTGCGGCGGTCGAAGTCCGGCCACAGCACGTCCTGGAAGACCATCTCGGCGTACGCGCTCTGCCACAGCAGGTAGTTCGAGGTGCGCTGCTCGCCGCTGGGGCGCAGGAACAGGTCCACGTCCGGCATGTCCGGGTAGTAGATGTACTTGGCGAAGGTCTTCTCGTTCACCTTCGACGGGTCCAGCCTGCCGGCCGCCACGTCCCGGGCGATCGCCTGCGCCGCGTCCGCGATCTCCGCGCGGCCGCCGTAGTTGACGCAGAAGTACAGGGTCATGGCGTCGTTGTCGACGGTCTGCTCCTGCGCGATCTGGAGCTCCTGGACGACGGACTTCCACATCTTCGGCATGCGGCCGACCCAGCGGATCCGGATGCCGAGCTCGTTCATCTCGTCGCGGCGGCGGCGGATGACGTCGCGGTTGAAGTTCATCAGGAAGCGGACCTCGTCGGGCGAGCGCTTCCAGTTCTCCGTCGAGAAGGCGTAGAGGGAGAGGTTCTTGACGCCCATCTCCAGGCAGCCCTTGAGCACGTCGAGGACGACGCCCTCGCCGACCTTGTGCCCCTCGGTGCGCGGCAGGCCGCGCTCCTTGGCCCAGCGGCCGTTGCCGTCCATGACGACGGCTACGTGGTTCGGGACCAGCTCACCGGGGATCTTCGGCGGGCGCGCACCGGACGGGTGCGGCTCGGGAACCTTGTACTCGCGGCGAGAGCGTCCCAGAATCCCGCGTCGTGCCATGTGCCCAGCTCCTATTTCTCGACGTATCGGAGGGAGCGTAGCCCGCGCTCCAGATGCCAGTGCAAATAGGCCGAGACCAGCCCGCTGCCCTCCCGCGCGTGGCGGGCCTCGCAGGCGTCCGCGTGCTTCCAGTCGCCCGTCAGCAGCGCGCTGAGCAGGGCGATGGCCTCGGACGAGGGTACGACGGAGCCCGGCACCCGGCAGTCCCCGCATATGACCCCGCCCGCGGCGACGGAGAAGTGCCGGTTGGGGCCGTGGATCCCGCACTTCGCGCAGTCCTCGAAGCTGGGGGCGTAGCCGTTGACGGCGAGGGAGCGCAGCAGGAAGGCGTCGAGGATGAGGTGCGGTTCGTGCTCGCCGCGCGAGAGGGTGCGCAGGGCGCCGACCAGCAGGAGGTACTGCTGTACGGCGGGCTCGCCCTCGTTCTCGGTGAAGCGCTCGGCGGTTTCCAGCATGGCGGTGCCGGCGGTGTAGCGGGCGTAGTCGCTCGCGATGCCGTTGCCGTAGGGCGCGATGATCTCGGTCTGGGTGCACAGCGGCAGGCTGCGGCCGATGAGCTCGCTGCCGCGTGCGAAGAACTGCACGTCGGCGTGGGAGAAAGGTTCCAGCCGGGCGCCGAACTTCGACTTGGTACGCCGCACCCCGCGGGCGACCGCCCGGACGCGGCCGTGGCCGCGGGTGAGGAGCGTGATGATGCGGTCCGCCTCACCCAGCTTCTGGGTGCGCAGCACGATGCCGTCGTCGCGGAACAGGCTCATGGCCCCATTGTCCCCTGCGCGCGGACAGCGCCGGCCCCCGTCCGGGCTGGAGCACCGTCCAGCGGTGGCTGGACGGGTCCGGACGGGGGTCGGCACCCCTTGGGAGGGTCAGGAGGCGGGCGCACCCGCGTCGCCGGCCTTTTCGACGGCCTTCTCGGAGTCGGCTGCCGCGGCTCCGGCCGGGCCGACGGCGACCTTCCCGGCCCCGGCGGTCTCGGCGGCGTCCTTCTCCGGGGCGTCCTCCGCCGCTTCGCCCTTCTCCGGGGCGTCCTCCGCTGCTTCGCCCTTCTCTGCTTCGCCCTTCTCCGAGGTGTCCTCCGCTGCCCCGGCCTTCTCCGAGGTGTCCTTCTCCGCTGCCCCTGCCTTCTCCGCGTCGGCCGGAGCGCCCACCGGCTGGGCGGGCAGCCCGACGTGGGCCGCGGTCTCGACGAGGGCCGAGGCCGGTACGAGGGCGGCGGTCCGCGCGTCGTCCTTGGCCGGGCCGTTGAAGATCAGGTTGAGCACGATGGCGGCCGTGGCACCGAGGGTCACGCCGCTGTTGAGGAGCGAGGACAGGTCGGGGTCCATGTGCTGGGAGAAGAGCACCGGGACGGTGGCCGGGAGCAGGGCGAAGGCGAGGGAGACACCGACGACCAGCGCGTTCTTCTCCTCCTTCAGGTCCACCTTGGCCAGCGTCTGGATGCCGGCCAGGGCGACCATGGCGAACATGACGGTCGCGGCGCCGCCCAGCACCCCGTGCGGGACGGCGGCGACGATCGCGGCGGCCTTGGGCAGCAGACCCAGGATGATCATGAAGACGCCCGCGGCGACGACCACGAAGCGGCTCTTGACCTTCGTCATGCGCACCAGGCCGACGTTCTCGGCGAAGGCGACGTACGGGAAGGAGTTCAGGACGCCGCCGAGGGCGGTCGCGGCGCCGTCGGCACGCAGGGCGCGGGCCACGGTCTCGCTGTCGACCTCCTTGCCGACGATGTCGCCCACCGCGTACGTGTCACCGGTCGTCTCGACCATGGTGATCAGCATGACGATCAGCATCAGGACGATCGGGAACCACTCGAACTTCGGCATGCCGAAGTGGAAGGGGGTGCTGACCCCGATCCAGCCCGCGTCACCGACGTCGCCGAACTTGGCGTCCCCGAGGAGGAACGCGACGGCGGTGCCGACGACCAGGCCGAGCAGGATGGCGATGCTGGAGAGGAACGGCTTGCCGAGCTTCATCAGGACGAGGATGAAGAGCATCGTGCCGCCGGCGTAGGCGAAGTTCTTCGGGTCGCCGAAGTCCGGGCTGCCGAGGCCGCCGGCCGCGTCGTTGAGGCCGACGGGGATCAGGACGATGCCGAGCACCGTGATGACGGTGCCGGTGACCACCGGCGGGAAGAGCCGCATGACCGCCCGGAACGCGTTGGCGGGCAGCCAGGCGAAGGCGAAGGTGGCGATACCGGCGGTGATGACCGCGCCGTAGATGACCAGCAGCGCGGCGGTGCCGCCGCCGGCGCCGAGGCCGATGGCGATCATCGGGGAGACCGCCGTGAAGGTGACGCCCTGGATCAGCGGCAGTCGCGCGCCGATCCTGCCGATGCCGAAGGCCTGGATGATCGAGGCGATACCGCAGGTGAGGAGGTCCGCGTTGATCAGGTAGACGAGCTGTTCAGGGCTCAGCTTGAGTGCGCTGCCCACGATGATCGGGACGATCACCGCGCCGGCGTAGAACGCGAGTACGTGCTGGAAGCCGTACAGCGCGAGCTTGGGGAGGGGGAGCACCTCGTCGACCGGGTGCGTGCTCTGCTCTCCGTTGGCGGAAAGCCGGGCGGCGACACGTGCCATCTCTGCCTTGCCCTTCAATGAGGTAGGTAACGAGAGGAATCTGGTTGTCCCTGGGCGAAGTGGGTCGTTAACCCGTTGGTTCGCCAGGGTTGTCAGCTCGAACACGTGGATCGAAGCGCCCGGATGTTTCCGGCGGCGTCTCCTCGTGTGACCGAAATTGAACGCCTGTGGAAGCGCTCACAGATATCGGAGACTTCGACGAACCGCAGGCGTTTCAGGACGCCGGATCTGGCGGTTCCTCCAATGGCGCACCCCGCCACACGGGCGTATGGGGCGAGGACCGCGGAACACCTCCCGCAGGCTGCGCACCTGCGAATTTCCGCCCTTCCACGCTGGCGGTACCCGGTTCGCAAGCATTCGGCCACGCAAATCCGAGGGCGCAATTCCGGCCGTCCGAAATGCGGAATTTTTGTACGGAAGGGCCGGGTCCACCCCCTTGCACGGAGACCGCGGCGCCCCGGCCCACCCCCGGGAGGCCGGATCGTTACCTCGCTCGCGGCCATTTATGGCGGTTCCGCCGTCCGGATCGTGGCCGAAAGGCAGCCGGACCCGGCGGAGAACCCGCCGGGTCCGGACTTCGTACGCGTTCCCCTACGGCGCGCGGACCGCCGAGAGGAGGCCGGACACCTCGTCCGTGCCCATCCGCAGCGCCGCCCCGACGGTGGCCAGCACCTCGCGCTCGGCGGGGATGTAGGGGCCGTCCGCGAGCGCGATCCGCGCGCCCTGGAGCAGGATCGACTCCCGCCCCGGCACGGCCAGGTGCGGGGCGAGCGGCTCCAGCGCCTCGTGGAGCTCTATCGACAGCGCGGCCCCGCAGCACTCGGGCCCGTCGTACAGCCCCAGCCGGCCCTCGTCGGCGGCCAGGGCGTCCACGAGGGACTCCAGCTGCTCCGCGGTGCAGTCCTGGAACCCGGCGGCCCGTACGGACGCCACGGCGGCGTCCAGGGCGCTGCGCGAGGTGGTCCCGCCCGCCGCGAGCACGGCCAGCGCCACGGTGTGCACGGCGTCGCGCAGCAGCGCCGAGAAGCGGGTGGTGGTCAGGTGGTCCAGCACGTCGGTGCCGAAGCGCTGCCGGCAGCCCTGGCACTCGATGACGGGCCCGGCCTCCCCGCGCGGCAGCAGCGGCACGCCGAGCACGGTGAAGCGCCTGCGCCCGGTGCGCCTGCGGAAATTGCGGTCACCGCCGCAGCCGGGGCAGAAGAACTCCCCGTCTCCCACGGTGCTCCAGGTGGTGCGGATGCCCCAGACGGTCAGCTTCCGGCCGTCCCCACCCCGAACTGGCAGCACGTCGCACCTCCGTATCTCCCCCGCGGCGCTCAGGACGCGGGCGGGACCCCTCCGGCAGCACCGCCGGGTTGGCGTGATGTTAGCCACATCGGTGAGGCTGCGTCAGTCGTGCGACAGGACAACATCGCGCGGGGAGGGGAGTTGGCCGAAGTGCGCCCCCGGCGGCGGGCCGGGCGGCGCACGGGATCCGCGTCAACGCGGTGGCTCCCGGAACCATCCGCACGGAGCGGGCGCCGGCCCCTGGACGGAGACCGCGCGCCCCGGGAAACGGCCCCGGGGACGCCAGAGCCCCCGGCCCCCTGCGGGCAGGGGGACGGGGGCTCCGGCGGGGCGACAGGCTCAGCGGCCCGCGCGGTTGACGGCGGAGATGACCGCCTTCAGGGAGGCGCGGGTGGTGTTGGCGTCGATGCCGATGCCCCACAGGACCCGGCCGTCGATCGCGCACTCGATGTACGAGGCGGCCACGGCGGAGGCGCCCTCGCTCATGGTGTGCTCGGTGTAGTCCAGCAGGCGGGCGTCGACGCCGATGCCGGCCAGCGCGTCGAAGAAGGCCGAGATCGGACCGTTGCCGGTGCCGTTCAGGACCGTCTCCACACCGTCCACGACCGCCTCGACGGTCAGCGTGTCGGTGCCGTCCTTGTCGGTGGCGGTCGAGCCGGAGCGCAGCTGGATGCGGCCCCACGGGTTCTCGGGGTTGGGCAGGTACTCGTCCGAGAAGACGTCCCAGATCGCCTTCGGCGTGACCTCGCCGCCCTCGGCGTCGGTCTTGGCCTGGATGATCCGCGAGAACTCGATCTGCATGCGGCGCGGCAGGTCCAGCTTGTGGTCGTTCTTCAGGACGTACGCGATGCCGCCCTTGCCGGACTGCGAGTTGACCCGGATGACCGCCTCGTAGGAGCGGCCGACGTCCTTGGGGTCGATGGGCAGGTACGGGACGGCCCACTCGATGTCGTCGACGGTCTTGCCCCGGGCGGCCGCGTCGGCCTCCATGGCGTCGAAGCCCTTCTTGATGGCGTCCTGGTGGGAGCCGGAGAAGGCGGTGTAGACCAGGTCGCCCGCGTAGGGGTGGCGCGGGTGGACCTCCATCTGGTTGCAGTACTCGCTGGTGCGGCGGATTTCGTCGATCTGCGAGAAGTCGATCTGCGGGTCGATGCCCTGCGAGAACAGGTTCATGCCCAGGGTGATCAGGTCCACGTTGCCGGTGCGCTCGCCCTGCCCGAACAGGCAGCCCTCGATGCGGTCGGCGCCGGCCATCAGGGCCAGCTCGGCGGCGGCGACGGCGGTGCCGCGGTCGTTGTGCGGGTGGACGGAGATGCAGATGTGCTCGCGGCGGGTCAGGTTGCGGGCCATCCACTCGAAGCGGTCCGCGTGGGTGGAGGGCGTCGAACGCTCCACGGTGGCGGGCAGGTTCAGGATGATCTCGCGGCCCTCGGCCGGCTGCCAGACGTCGCAGACGGCCTCGCAGACCTCCAGGGCGAAGTCCAGCTCGGTGTCGGTGAAGATCTCCGGGCTGTACTGGTAGCCGAAGACGGTCTCGGGGCCCAGCAGCTTCTCGGCGTACTCCATGACCAGGCGGGTGCCGTCGACGGCGATCTGCTTGATCTGCTCCTTGGAGCCGCGGAAGACGACCCGGCGGAAGGTCGGGGCGGTCGCGTTGTACAGGTGCACGGTGGCGCGCTTGGCGCCGACCAGCGACTCGACGGTCCGCTCGATCAGGTCCTCGCGGGCCTGGGTCAGTACGGAGATGGTGACGTCGTCCGGGATCGCGCCCTCTTCGATGATGGAGCGCACGAAGGCGAAGTCGGTCTCGCCGGAGGACGGGAAGCCGACCTCGATCTCCTTGTAGCCCATGCGCACCAGCAGGTCGAACATCTCGCGCTTGCGGGCCGGGGTCATCGGGTCGATCAGCGACTGGTTGCCGTCCCGCAGGTCGGTGGACAGCCAGCGGGGGGCCTTGGTGACGCGGGCGTCGGGCCAGGTGCGGTCCGGGATGTCCACCTGCTCGTACGCGCCGTACTTGTGGATCGGCATCCCGGAGGGCTTCTGGGTGTGGGTCGCGTTCGTGATGGGCGTGGGGCGACCGACAAAAGGCTGCTGGCTCATGGCGTTGGGCTCCTCGCGTGTCCGCGTGTAGTTCGCTGGGACGGCCGACGGCGGTAGTGAAAACCGCAACACCAAACTCCGCGGGGAGGGGGCCGGCCTACGACTACAGACCCTCGCCGCGGCAGCTAAGGAGAAGCAGCCCGAAACGCATGATGGGCCGAGCCTAGCCGAGCCGCGCCGTATCGCGAGGACCTGTTTCAGTATGCAAGACCCGGGTGCCCGATTTGCACCCTTTGTGAGCTACGACTCTTTTCGGGCGCCCAGGTCAGGGCGATCCGTCAACGCGGCGCCCTCCGTTTGAGACAACCGAATGAATCATGGTCGCCGCTAGTGACAGCGGCATGACCCACTGCCACATTGCCGTGCATGGATGCCTTCCTTTCCCCTGGCCACACCCCCCACCGCCCGGTCTTCTGCACCGTGGTGCCTCCGCACCTCCTGCGCAAGGCCGCCCAGTCCCCGGACGGAGCGCGGGCCGAAGCGGCCCTGCGGACCCTCGAGCACGACAGCGGCCTGCGCGAGCGGCGGCAGGTCAACGCCCTCCGCGGGATCGCCCCCTCCCTCGTCGACTCCCCGGCCGAAGGGCCCTCGCGGACGGTCTACGACGCCCAGCACCGCACCCGGCTGCCCGGGAAGAAGGTCCGCGGGGAGGGCAGCGAGCCGGTCGGCGACTCCACCGTCAACCGTGCCTACGCGGGGCTCGGGGCGACGTACGAGCTGTTCCTGAAGGCCTTCGGGCGGCACTCCATCGACGACTCCGGGCTGCCCCTGGACGCGACCGTCCACTACGGCGAGGACTACAACAACGCCTTCTGGGACGGCCGGCAGATGGTCTTCGGCGACGGGGACGGGGACCTGTTCCTCGATTTCACCGTCTCGGTGGACGTGATCGGGCACGAGCTGGCCCACGGCGTCACCCAGTACACGGCCAACCTCGACTACCACGGCCAGTCCGGGGCGCTCAACGAGTCCATGTCGGACGTCTTCGGCTCGCTGATCAAGCAGTACTCCCTCGGCCAGACCGCCGACCAGGCGGACTGGCTGATCGGGGCCGGGCTGCTGGGGCCGAACGTCACCGGGGTCGCCCTGCGCTCGATGAAGGCGCCCGGGACCGCGTACGACGACGACGAGCTCGGCAAGGACCCGCAGCCCGCGACCATGGACGACTACGTCAACACCTCGCGCGACAACGGCGGCGTCCACATCAATTCCGGGATCCCCAACCACGCCTTCTACATCGCGGCCACCGAACTGGGCGGCAAGGCCTGGGAGCGGGCCGGTCAGATCTGGTACGACACGCTGACCGGCGGGCAGCTGGGCGAGAAGGCCTCCTTCAAGGACTTCGCGCGGCTCTCGGTGGCCGCGGCGGTCGCCCGGTACGGCGAGGGCGGCGCGGAGCACCAGGCCCTCCAGAAGGCCTGGTCGTCCGTCGGCCTGGCCTGAGGAGGCTGGGCGCGGCGGTCCGCATCGGGTAGAAGGGGCACCATGCGGATCGAAGTGGTGCGGACGGGCGGTTTCGCGGGGATCGAACGCCGGGCCGAGGTGGACACCTCGGGCCGGCCCGACGAGGAGGAGTGGCGGGCGCTGGCCCTGCTGGCCCTGCGGCCGGATCCCCGCGCCGAGCCGGGGCCGGGCGGCGTGCGGGACGGGTTCTCTTACCGGATCACGGTGGACGGCCGGACGGTGTCCTGCCAGGACCCGCACCTGTCGGACGCCCAGCGGAGCCTGGTCTCGCGGGTGCTCAAGGAAGGCGCGTGAACCGGGGCCGGTCTCCCGGCCGGGCATAAGCAGGTGCCCGGCCGGGGCGGTTTTGCTTGGATGGCGGCATGAGTGAAACGATCTTGGCCGCCCTGGAGCAGTACTACGACACCGTCCCCCGCCGGGGCGGTGCGCGCGGCGAGGACTTCGGGCCGCTGACCCTGTTCGTACAGGAGGGGCAGGGCTGGCAGTACTACGCGCGGCCCGCGCCCGGCGGCGCCGACGCGACCGCCGAGGACGTGCGCGCGGTGCTGGAGAGGCAGCGGGAGCTGAAGGTGCCGGAGTCCTTCGAGTGGGTGGCCGAAACCACCCCCTCGCTGCGGGCCGCCGTGGAGGAGGCGGGGCTGCACGTGCACGCCCACCCGCTGATGGTGCTGGAGGAGGACGCCGAGCCGCTCCCGCCGCATCCCGACGTACGGCTGCTCGGCGCGGGGGACCCGCTGCTGGGGGCCGCCGTGACCGTCCCCGCGCTGGCCTTCCGCGAGCCGGGCACGGCCCTGGGCACGGCGGGACCGGCCCAGCTCGCGGCGGCGCTGGAGGACCCGGCCTCCGAGGAGCGCCGGAGCAGGGTGTCCGCGATGCTCGCGGACGGGCGCACCGCGGTGGCGGCTGCCGTACGGGACGGCCTGGTGCTGTGCTCGGGCCAGTACAACCCGGTCGGCGACGTCGCCGAGATCGTCGGTGTCGGCACCCTGCCCACCGCCCGGCGGCAGGGGCTGGCCCTCGGGGTGACGGCGGCACTGGTCGCCGGGGCCCGCGCCCGCGGGGCCCGTACGGTCTTCCTGTCGGCCGGGGACGAGGACGTGGCCCGCATCTACGCCCGCGCCGGGTTCCGCCGGGTGGGGACGGCCCTGATCGCGGAGCCGGCGGCGGCCTGAGGCCCGGCGGGTTTGCCGGTTCGGCAACGGAAGTTGCCCGGGGCCCGGCCCCGGCGCAGCATCGGCCGTACCGGCAGACCCGTACAGGAAGAGGCCCCATGTCCGAGCAGCAGCACCAGCACCAGGACCACCCCGCGGGCGCGGAGTGGTGGGACGCCCGCTACCGCGAGAGCGACCGCATCTGGAGCGGCAGGGCCAACGAGGTCCTGGTCCGCGAGGCCTCCGACCTCACCCCCGGGCGCGCCCTCGACCTCGGCTGCGGCGAGGGCGCCGACGCGGTCTGGCTCGCCCGGCGGGGCTGGCGGGTCACCGGGACCGACATCTCGGGGGTGGCGCTGGAGCGGGCGGCCGAGCACGCCGCCGAAGCGGGGCTCGCCGACCGCGTCGACTGGCAGCGGCACGACCTGGCGGAGTCCTTCCCCGACGGCCAGTTCGACCTGGTCTCCGCGTGCTTCCTGCACTCGTACGGGGACTTCCCGCGCGAGCGGATCCTGCGCACCGCCGCGACGGCCGTGGCCCCGGGCGGGATCCTGCTGATCGCGGGCCACGCGGGCGGGCCGTCCTGGGACCCGGACGCGCACGCGGACATCCACTTCCCGACCCCGGACGAGGTCCTCGCCCAGCTGGAGCTGCCGGAGGGCGCCTGGGAGGTGCTGCTCGCGGCCGAGCACGAGCAGGCCATGACCGCCCCCGACGGCCGGCCCGGGAGCCGCAAGGACAACGCGCTGAAGGTGCGCAGGCTCCGCTAGGCCCTGGTGGGGGGGGGGGGGGGGGGGGGGGGGGGGTGGGGGGGGGGGGGGAGGGAGGGGGGGGGGGGGGGGGGGGGGGGGGGGGGGGGGGAGGTGGAGGAGGGGGACCCCG
>NZ_JBVHWK010000004.1:85352-142373 GCF_055569445.1 Streptomyces sp. NPDC029122
GCCCTGCGGGCGGAGGCGTACACGCCCGGTGACACGGACCTATCATGCACCCTGATCACCCCCTCGCCCTCCCCCCCCCCCCCCCCCCCCCCCCCACCCACCCCCCCCCCCCCCCCCCCCCCCCCCCCGGGCCCTAGAAGCCGAGCTTGCGGAGCTGCTTGGGGTCGCGCTGCCAGTCCTTGGCGACCTTCACGTGCAGGTCGAGGAAGACCGGCGTGCCGAGCAGCGCCTCGATGTGCTTGCGCGACTTCATGCCGACCTCCTTCAGGCGCGAGCCCTTCGGGCCGATGATGATGCCCTTCTGGCTGGGGCGCTCGATGTAGACGTTGGCGTGGATGTCGAGCAGCGGCCGGTCCGCGGGCCGGTTCTCGCGGGGGATCATCTCCTCGACCACGACGGCGATGGAGTGCGGGAGCTCGTCACGCACGCCTTCCAGCGCGGCCTCGCGGATCAGCTCCGCGACCATCACCATCTCGGGCTCGTCGGTGAGGTCGCCCTCCGGGTACAGCGGGGGGCTCTCGGGCAGCAGCGGCGCGATGAGGTCGGCCAGCAGCTGCACCTGCGTGTCGCCGACGGCCGAGACGGGCACGATCTCGGCCCACTCGATGCCGAGCTCGGCGCCCAGCTGGTGGATGGCGAGGAGCTGCTCGGCCAGCTGCTTGGACTCGACCAGGTCCGTCTTGGTGACGATGGCGATCTTGGGGGTCTTCTTGATCGCCGCGAGCTCCTTGGCGATGAACTTGTCGCCGGGGCCGAGCTTCTGGTCGGCGGGCAGGCAGAAGCCGATCACGTCGACCTCGGCCCAGGTGGTGCGCACCACGTCGTTGAGGCGCTCGCCGAGCAGCGTGCGCGGCTTGTGCAGGCCCGGCGTGTCGACGAGCACCAGCTGCGCGTCCGGGCGGTGCACGATGCCGCGGACGGTGTGGCGGGTGGTCTGCGGCCGGTTGGAGGTGATCGCGACCTTGGTGCCCACGAGCGCGTTGGTCAGGGTCGACTTGCCCGCGTTGGGGCGGCCGACGAAGCAGGCGAAGCCCGCGCGGTGCGGGGCGTTGGGCTCGGGGGAACGATCGCTCATACGGGCCATTCTCCCCGATGCGGCCCCCCGCGCCGACCAGGCCGCTGCCGCGGGGGGCGGCGGGGGGCTCGCGGCGCCGGTCGCCGGGTCGCCCGGGGCGGCGTCCGTACGGCCTTCCGGCGCCGAACCGGCGGCGTGGTGGGGGTCCGCTCCGGCGGGCCGGTGGCCCCGCCGCGGCCGGGTCCGGGAGTCTCCCCCGCGCCCGCCCGTGCACCGCCGGCCGGTGATCCACTCCCCCGGGCTCACCCCGCACTCCTCGCGGAAGCGGCGCGTGAAGGTCCGTACCGACACGGCCTCCTGCCGGGCGAGGTCGCTCAGCCCGGTGGGCGCCGCCCTGGTGGCCTTCCTCGGCGGGGTGGCCCGCGACGCCTTCGGCTCGTACGACCTCGTCTGGTACGCCGGGGGCGGCCTGTGCGCGGTGGCCGCGCTGATGGCGATGGTCATCCGCCGCCGGCCGGACGGGCCCGCTGCGGCGGCCGCGTGAGCGGTGCGCGCAGCCGGCCCCTGCCGGGCGGCAGGGGCCGGGGGCCCGGGGGCTCAGGCTCCGGCGGGCGTGGTGGACTTCAGGGTGCCGTCCGGGCCGGCGAGCAGGACCGGGGTGGCGGGGCCGCCCAGGTCGCGGACCGCGGCACGGTCGGCTTCGGCGGGGACGTCGGCCGCGCTGACCACGGCCGCGGCCTCCAGGGAGCGCGCTCCGCTGGCGACCGCCATCGCGACGGCCGTCTGGAGGGCGCTCAGCTTGAGGGAGTCGAGCTCCACGGTGCCGGCGACGTACGTACGGCCGGTCTCGTCCCGTACCGCCGCCCCTTCCGGGACTCCGTTGCGGGCCCGGGCGCTGCGCGCCAGCGTGATGATCTTGCTGTCCTCGGGGTCGATGCCGTTGCCCACGGTGCTCTCGCTCATAGGCGACAGCATAGGGAGCGCCCCGGCGGAGCCCGGCGACGGCCCCGCCGGGGCGGCCCCTTCCTGGGGGTTCCGCGTCACGGCCGGTCGAGCCGCAGCCGCTCCGCCCTCGGCAGCCCGGCCACGACCAGGTCGTACGAGTCCTCGACCAGCTCCCGCACCAGTGCGTCCGGCAGACCGCCCACCGTCACGGTGTTCCAGTGCCGCTTGTTCATGTGCCAGCCCGGAACGATCGCCGCGTGCTCGGCCCGGAGCCGCACGGCCGTCTCCGGCTCGCACTTGAGGTTGACCGTCAGCGGCTCGGCGTCCAGCGCGGTCAGGGCGAACACCTTCCCCAGCACCTTGAAGACCGAGGTCTCCGGGTTGAAGGGGAACTCCTCCACGGCCGCGTTGAAGCCCAGGCAGAACGCTCGCAGCTCCGCGGGGGTCACTCCGCCTCCGCCTCTTCGGCCGCCGCCGCGACCACCGGCTCCACCAGCACCGTCACGATCTTGTTCCGGCGCCCCGCCGGGGATTCCGCCGTCAGCTTCAGCGGACGCCCGTCCGGCAGGTCCACCACCGCCGAGGCACCGGCGATCGGGACCCGGCCCAGCGCCTTCGCCAGCAGCCCGCCGACCGTCTCCACGTCCTCGTCGTCGAAGGCCAGGGCCCCGAACAGTTCTCCGAGGTCGGTGATGTCGAGCCGCGCCGTGACCCGGTAGCGGTCCTGGCCCAGCTCCTCCACGGGCGGGATCTCCCGGTCGTACTCGTCGGTGATCTCGCCGACGATCTCCTCCAGGATGTCCTCGATGGTGACGATGCCGGCGGTGCCGCCGTACTCGTCGATGACGACGGCCACGTGGTTGCGCACCGACTGCATCTCGCGCAGCAGGTCCCCCGCGTTCTTCGTGTCGGGCACGAAGACCGCCGGCCGCATCACCGTGGAGACCAGGTCGGACTCGGCGTCCCGGTTGATGTGCGTCCTGCGGACGAGGTCCTTCAGGTACACGATGCCGACGATGTCGTCCTCGTTCTCCCCGGTGACGGGGATCCGCGAGAAGCCGGACCGCAGGGCGAGCGTCGTCGCCTGCCGGATCGTCTTGTAGCGCTCGATGCACACCAGGTCGGTGCGGGGCACCATCACCTCGCGCACGAGGGTGTCGCCCAGCTCGAAGACCTGGTGCACCATCCGGCGCTCGTCGTCTTCGATCAGCGATTCCTTCTCCGCGAGGTCCACCATCGCGCGCAGCTCGGCCTCGGAGGCGAAGGGCCCCTTGCGGAAGCCCTTGCCGGGGGTGAGCGCGTTGCCGAGCAGGATCAGGAGCTGCGGGATCGGACCCATGACCCGCGCCAGCGGTACGAGGACGTACGCGGACGCCGTCGCGGTGTTCAGCGGATGCTGGCGGCCGATCGTACGGGGGGACACGCCCACCGCCACGAAGGACACCAGCACCATCACGGCGATGGCGACGAGCAGCGCCGTCCAGTTCTCGCCGAACTCGTCGAGGCAGACGTACGTGACGAGCACGCCCGCCGCCATCTCGCAGGTCACCCGCACCAGCAGGGCAACGTTGACGTACCGGGTGGGGTCGCCGGCGACCTGGGCGAGCTTCGTGCTCCCGCGCCGGCCCTCCCGTACCGCCTGCTCGGCGCGGAAGCTGGAGACGCGGGCGATCCCGGACTCGGCACACGCCGCGAACCAGGCCACCACGGTCAGCAGCACCGCCCCGGTGATCAGCTGGGCGGCGCCGGTCACGAGACGGTGGGGGCCGGCGAGGGACCGGTCAGGCCGCGCTCGGCGCGCCAGCCGTCGACGATGGCCGCCTGGAGGCCGAACATCTCGGCCTTCTCGTCCGGCTCCTCGTGGTCGTACCCGAGCAGGTGCAGCACCCCGTGGACGGTCAGGAGCTGGAGCTCCTCGTCCATGGAGTGCCGCGTCGGCGCTTCGTCGCCCTGCTTCTTGGCCACCTCGGGGCAGAGCACGATGTCACCGAGGAGCCCCTGCGGGGGCTCCTCGTCGTCCTTCGTCGGCGGACGGAGCTCGTCCATCGGGAAGGACATGACGTCGGTCGGTCCGGGGAGGTCCATCCACTGGATGTGGAGCTGCTCCATGGCGTCCTCGTCGATGACGATGACGGAGAGCTCGGACAGCGGGTGGATCCTCATCCGGGTGAGCGCGTAGCGGGCGATGTCGAGGATCGCCTGCTCGTCGACCTCGGTTCCGGACTCGTTGTTGACGTCGATCGACATGGTGCGCTGGGTTCTACTTCCGCTGGTTGCCGTTCCGGGCCGGACCGGTCTCCCGGGCCGCCTGGCTGTCGTCGTACTTCTCGTACGCGTCGACGATACGGCCGACCAGCTTGTGCCGGACGACATCCTCGGACGTGAGCCGCGAGAAGTGGACGTCCGGCACCCCTTCGAGGATCTCCTGGACCTGCCGCAGACCGCTCCTGGCACCGCCCGGCAGGTCGATCTGGGTGATGTCACCGGTGACGACGATCTTCGAATCGAAGCCGAGGCGGGTCAGGAACATCTTCATCTGCTCGACGGTCGTGTTCTGCGCCTCGTCGAGGACGACGAAGGCGTCGTTGAGGGTGCGGCCCCGCATGTAGGCCAGGGGCGCCACCTCGATGGTCCCGGACGCCATCAGCCTGGGGATGGAGTCCGGGTCGATCATGTCGTGCAGGGCGTCGTAGAGCGGGCGCAGGTACGGGTCGATCTTGTCGAACAGCGTGCCCGGGAGGAAGCCGAGCCGCTCGCCCGCCTCGACGGCGGGGCGGGTCAGGATGATCCGGCTGACCTGCTTGGACAGCAGCGCCTGGACCGCCTTCGCCATCGCGAGGTAGGTCTTGCCGGTACCGGCGGGGCCGATGCCGAAGACGATCGTGTTCTTGTCGATCGCGTCGACGTACCGCTTCTGGTTGAGGGTCTTGGGGCGGATGGTGCGGCCGCGGTTGGAGAGGATGTTCTGCGTGAGCACCTCGGCGGGGGTCTCCGCGTCACCGCCCTCGCTGCCGTTCGCCTTGAGCATGGCGATCGAACGTTCCACTGCGTCCTCCGTCATCGGTTGCCCGGTGCGGAGCACCAGCATCATCTCGTCGAACAGGCGCTGGATCAGGGCGACTTCCGCCGCCGCCCCGACCGCGCTGACCTGATTGCCCCGAACATGGATGTCGGCCTTCGGGAAAGCCTTCTCGATCACGCGCAGCAGGGCGTCGCCCGAGCCGAGCACGGTCACCATCGGGTGCGTCGCCGGGACCGTGAAGTGGGCGCGCGCCTGGCCCTGCGCCGGGGTGTGGGCTGTCGGTGTCTGAGTCATGGGCCGGCACTGTGGCCTGCGCATACCTCCCGCTGAGGGGCCGCGCCGATCGTCGACCTCCGGAATACCAAGGGTACGTCCACCCCCGGGCAAGCCCGAGGGGTTTTCCGGGCGGTCCCGGACACTTCCTAGACCGGGTGCCGGAAGCCGATGGTCGGGACCGCCCGGCGGCGCGAGCAGGGGGCGGCGCCCGGCGGGACGAGGGCGTCCAGGAAGGCGTAGCGGTCCCGCAGGGCGTCGGGGGCGGTGCGCCACCAGTGGGCCACCTCGGGCCAGCCCGGGGCGGAGAGGGAGCCGCCGAACTCCTGCACCGAGAGGGCGGCGGTCAGCCCGGCGAAGGCCAGCCGGTCGGCGAGCGGCCACCCCGCCAGGCTGCCCGTGACGAAGCCGGCCACGTACACGTCGCCCGCGCCGGTCGGGTCCAGGGCGTCCACCGGGATCGCGGGGGTCTCCGCCGTCTCCCCGGTGCGGCTGTCGACCGCGTACGAGCCCTCCGAGCCCATGGTCACCACCGCGACCGGGACCTTTTCCGCGAGGGCCCGGGCCGCTCTGCGCGGACACTCGGTCCGGGTGTAGCGCATCGCCTCTCCCGCGTTGGGAAGGAACGCCTCGCAGTGCTGGAGGTCGGCCAGGGCTCCCAGATCCCACCGCCCGGTCTCGTCCCAGCCGACGTCCGCGAAGATCCTCGAGCCCCGGCGGGCCGCCTCGGAGATCCAGTCCTCCGTCTGCCCGGCCCCGAGGGCGGCCACCGCCGCCCGCGCCTTCGGCGGGCACCAGGGGAAGGGGCCGGGGCCCGCCGGGGGCGGCGCCTCGTGGCCGTGGGAGACCATGGTGCGCTCGCCCTCGTACGCCATGGAGACCGTGACGGGGCTGTGCCAGCCGGGGATGGTGCGCGACATGGACAGGTCGATGCCCTCGCCCTGTTCGAGGGCGTCCCAGCAGTACTCGCCGTAGTGGTCGTCGCCGAAGGCGGCGGCCAGCGAGGTGCGCAGGCCCAGCCGGGCCAGGGCGGTGGCCATGTTGGCGACGCCGCCGGGGCTGGAGCCCATGCCGCGCGCCCAGGACTCGGTACCGCGCACGGGGGCCGAGTCGAGGCCGGTGAAGATGATGTCGAGGAAGACCGTGCCGGTCAGGAAGACGTCACAGCCCGGCTCTTGGGGATCGCGCACCGGTCCGAGCGGGTCGAGGGTGATGCGGCTGTCCCGACTGGTCACGGTGTGCTCCCCGGTGAAGTGTCGTTTCTGCGAGTGGGCTGGAAAACTGCCAGCCCTGCCCGGGCCGGGCAGGACCAAAACCCAGTGTGACGCACATCACCGGAGCGCCGCTCTCCTCCTCCCCCAGCGCCACTGGAGGAACACCACCACCCGGCGTTCCTCCTACCGCTTGGGCAGGGCCACCCGTCCCAGGTCCGCCGCGATCGTCAGCTCCCCCGCGAATCCCGCCGCGCGGGCCTCGCGTTCGAACTCCGACGGATCCGCGTACCGCTGCGAGAAGTGCGTCAGCACCAGGTGCCGTACGCCCGCGTCCCGCGCCACCCGCGCCGCCTGTCCGGCGGTGAGGTGGCCGTGGTCGGTGGCCAGCCGGACGTCCGCGTCGAGGAAGGTCGACTCGATGACCAGCATGTCGCAGCCCTCCGCCAGCGCGTCCACGCCGTCGCAGAGCCGGGTGTCCATGACGAAGGCGAACCGCTGCCCCGCCCGGTGCTCGCTGACGGCCTCCAGCGTGACCTCGCCCTCAGGCCCCTCCAGCCGCCCCTCGCGCTGGATCCGGCCGACGTCGGGGCCCCTGATCCCGTACCGCGCGAGCAGCGCGGGGACCATCCGGCGTCCGTCCGGCTCGGTCACCCGGTAGCCGAAGGACTCCACCGGGTGCGAGAGCCGCCGCGCCTCCAGGACGTACGAGGGCCCGCGCGCGAGCACCCCGTCCGAGGCGACCGGCTCCTCCAGGAGCCGAACGGTCTCCCGGTAGGCGGTGGCGTACCGCAGCCGGTCGAAGAACTTCTGCCCCGAGACCGGGTAGTGCGCCGTCACCGGGTGCGGGACCTGGTCGAGGTTGATCCGCTGGATCACCCCGGCCAGGCCGAGGCTGTGGTCGCCGTGGAAGTGCGTGACGCAGATCCGGTTGATGTCGTGCGCCGCGACCCCGGCCCGCAGCATCTGCCGCTGCGTGCCCTCGCCCGGATCGAAGAGGATGCCCTCGCCGTCCCAGCGCAGCAGGTAGCCGTTGTGGTTGCGGTGCCGGGTGGGGACCTGGCTGGCGGTGCCCAGGACCACGAACTCGCGTATGGACACGGCTTATCCGGGCGGCCACTGGAGGCCGCGGCCCCCGAGGACGTGCAGGTGCGCGTGGAAGACGGTCTGGCCCGCGCCGGCGCCGGTGTTGAACACCACCCGGTAGCCGCTGTCGGCGATCTTCTCCTCGGCGGCGATCTCCCCGGCCTCGCGCAGTATGTCGGCGATCACGCCCGGCTCGCCGGCGGCGAGGGAGGCCGCGTCGGGGTAGTGCGACTTGGGGATCACGAGCACGTGGGTGGGCGCCTGCGGGTTGATGTCCCGGAAGGCGACGGTCGTTTCGCTCTCGCGGACCAGCGTCGCCGGGACGGTCCCCTCGACGATCTTGCAGAACAGGCAGTCCGCCTGCGGTTCCCCGGCCATTGCTGCGCCTCCCGTGACGTTGATCGGTCGGGGCATGCTACCGGGCCGGCCCCGCCGCCCGGGGGCGGTGCGGGGTCCGTACGGCGTCCGCCACCCGAACCGCCCCCGGGCGACGGCCTACGACCAGCGCCCCGTGCGCGCCAGCAGCACCGCAGTCGCCGCCGTGCCGGCGGTCGACGTACGCAGCACCGAGGGACCCAGCCGGTACGGCAGCGCCCCGGCCGCGGCGAAGGCGGCCAGCTCCTCCGGCGAGACCCCGCCCTCGGGGCCGACCACCAGCACCACGGACCCCTTCTCCGGCAGCGGAGCCGTGGCCAGCGCCGCCGAGGGAGCGTCACGGTCCTCGTGCAGCACCACCGCCAGGTCGGCCTGCGCCAGCAGCGCGGCCACCTGCTTCGTGGACATCGCCTCGGCCACCTCCGGGAAGCGGACCCGGCGCGACTGCTTGCCCGACTCCCGGGCCGTCGAACGCCACTTGGCCAGGGACTTCGCGCCCCGGTCGCCGCGCCACTGGGTGATGCACCGAGAGGCCTGCCACGGCACGATGGCGTCGACGCCGGTCTCCGTCATCGTCTCGACCGCCACCTCACCCCGGTCACCCTTCGGCAGGGCCTGCACCACGGTGATCCGTACGTCGGGCTCCGGTTCCTCCCTCACGGACTCCAGATCCGTGACCACCAGGCGGTCCTTGCCCTCCGCCGCCTTGACCACGCCTTCCGTCCACCGGCCGCGCCCGTCGGTGAGGACCACGTCCTCGCCCGGGTTCAGCCGCTTCACGGCCACCGCGTGCCGCCCCTCGGGGCCCTCCAGCACGAACTCCGGCCCCGCCGGAACCTCTTCGACCACGAACACGGGGGCCGTCATGACGCTCTCCTCATCTGCAACACCTTCAACGCGTTCTGCGCCTCGGCCAGTTCGGCCACCAGCACCTCCACCAGCTCCCCGGCCGGCAGCGCCCGGGCCAGCCGGTGCCCCTGCCCGGCCCACAGGGACATGCCCTGCGGGTCCCCCGCCGCCGCGGCGGCCTTGCGCAGGCCCGAGGTCATGTCGTGGACCTGGGGGTAGGCGGCCGGGGCGTACGGCCCGTGCTCCCGCATGAAGCGGTTGACCAGGCCCCGCGCGGGCCGGCCCGAGAAGGCCCGGGTCAGTTCCGTGTGGGCGAACATCGGGTCGGTCAGCGCCCGCTTGTGCAGCGGGTGCGCACCCGACTCCGGGCACGCCAGGAAGGCCGTGCCGAGCTGCGCCGACTCCGCGCCGGCCGCGAGCACCGCCGCGATCTGCGCGCCCCGCATCAGGCCGCCCGCGGCGGTGATGGGCAGGGCCACGGCCTCGCGTACCTGCGCGACCAGCGCGAGCAGACCGACGCCGGCCGTGCCGTCGGTCTGCGGGTCGTCGCGGTGGGTGCCCTGGTGGCCGCCCGCCTCGATCCCCTGGACGCAGACGGAGCCGGCGCCCGCCGCCTGCGCGGCACGGGCCTCGTCGACCGAGGTGACGGTGACCACGGTGTGGGTGCCGGCCCGGTGCAGCCGCTCCAGGACCTCGGGTGCGGGGGTGCCGAAGGTGAAGGAGACCACCGGGACGGGGTCCTCCAGCAGGATGGCGAGTTTGGCCTCGTAGCCGTCGTCGCCGGTGCCGATGATGTCCTCCGCGGCGAGCGAGACCGCGTACCAGCCGGCCTCGCCGGCCAGCTGCCCGCGGTAGGTCTCGACGGCGGCCGGGTCCACGTAGCCGGTCTGCGGCATGAAGAGGTTGACGCCGAAGGGCCGCCGGGTCAGGCCGCGGGTCCGCTTGATCTCCTGGTACATGCCGTCGGCGGTCTTGTACCCGCCGGCGAGGTAGCCGAGCCCGCCGGCCTCGCACACGGCGGCGACGAGCGGCGGGCAGGAGGCGCCGCCCGCCATGGGAGCCTGCACGATCGGGTACTGGTGGAGACCGTTCGGCGCGGAGGACATGGACTGCATCGTGCCACGTCCCGGGCACCGCGCCGAACCGCCGCTTTCGCCTGGCATAGTCCGTTCCCCGGCGGTGTCCGGGAATCGACGCGTGCCGTGATCGGGGAAGCACGGAGCCCGGCCCGGGGTGTCCCCGGACCGGGCTCCGTACGGGTTCCCGGGCGCCTCAGCGGCCGTTGAACGCGTCCTTCAGGCGGCTGAAGAGGCCCTGCTGGCCGGGGGCGAACTGCCCCATCGGCCGCTCCTCGCCGCGCAGCTTGGCGAGCTGGCGCAGCAGCTCCTCCTGCTGGGCGTCGAGCTTGCCGGGGGTGGTGACCTCGACGTGGACGATCAGGTCGCCCCGGCCGCCGCCGCGCAGGTGGGTGACGCCGCGCCCGTGCAGCGGGATGGCCTGGCCGGACTGGGTGCCCGGCCGGATGTCGATCTCCTCCATGCCGTCCAGCGTCTCCAGCGGGCACTTGGTGCCCAGGGCCGCGGCCGTCATGGGGATGGTGACCGTGCAGTGCAGGTCGTCCTGGCGCCGCTGGAAGGTCGCGTGCGGCAGCTCGTGGATCTCCACGTAGAGGTCGCCGGCGGGGCCGCCGCCGGGGCCGACCTCGCCCTCGCCCGCGAGCTGGATCCGGGTGCCGTTCTCGACACCGGCGGGGATCTTGACGGTGAGGCTGCGGCGGGAGCGGATCCGGCCGTCGCCCGCGCACTCGGGGCACGGGGTCGGGACCACGGTGCCGAAGCCCTGGCACTGCGGGCAGGGGCGCGAGGTCATGACCTGGCCGAGGAAGGACCGCGTGACCTGGGAGACCTCGCCGCGGCCGCGGCACATGTCACAGGTCTGTGCCGAGGTGCCGGGGGCGGCGCCCTCACCGGTGCAGGTGCCGCAGACGACGGCCGTGTCGACCTGGATGTCCTTGGTCGTGCCGAAGGCGGCCTCGTCCAGTTCCAGGTCCAGGCGGATCATGGCGTCCTGCCCGCGGCGGGTCCTCGAGCGCGGGCCGCGCTGCGAGGTCTGGCCGAAGAAGGCGTCCATGATGTCGGAGAAGTTGCCGAAGCCGCCCGCTCCGAAGCCGCCCGCGCCGCCACCGCCGCCCGAGGAGGACAGCGGGTCGCCGCCGAGGTCGTAGACCTGCTTCTTCTGCGGGTCCGAGAGGACCTCGTAGGCCGCGTTGATCTCCTTGAAGCGCTCCTGCGTCTTCGGGTCCGGGTTCACGTCCGGGTGGAGTTCACGGGCGAGGCGGCGGAAGGCCTTCTTGATCTCGTCCTGCGATGCGTCGCGGCGCACGCCGAGTACGGCGTAGTAGTCCGTGGCCACTTACGACTCCGCCAGGATCTGTCCGACGTAACGTGCCACTGCGCGTACCGCTCCCATCGTTCCGGGGTAGTCCATGCGGGTCGGTCCGACCACGCCGAGTTTGGCGACTGCTTCGCCGCCCGAACCGTAGCCGACGGACACGACCGACGTGGAGTTGAGCCCCTCGTAGGCGTTCTCGTGCCCGATCCGTACGGCCATTCCCGACTCTCCGGCCTCGCCGAGCAGCTTGAGGAGCACCACGTGCTCCTCGAGCGCTTCCAGCACCGGCCTGATCGTCAAGGGGAAGTCATGTCCGAAGCGGGTGAGGTTGGCGGTGCCGCCGATCATCAGCCGCTCCTCCGCCTCCTCGGCCAGCGTTTCGAGAAGGGTCGCGAGGACGGCCGTGACGGTCGCCCGGTCCTCGATCTCGAACGACTCCGGAAGGTCCTGCACCAGCTGCGGGACGTCGGTGAACCGACGGCCCACGACCCTGCTGTTGAGCCGCGCCCGCAGATCGGCGAGGGAGTTCTCGCCGAAGGGCGTCTGGGTGTCGACCATGCGCTGCTCGACGCGCCCCGTGTCGGTGATCAGTACGAGCATCAGCCGGGCCGGGGCCAGCGACAGCAGCTCGACGTGCCGCACGGTGGAGCGGGTCAGCGACGGGTACTGGACGACGGCGACCTGGCGGGTGAGCTGCGCGAGCAGCCGTACCGTGCGCCCGACCACGTCGTCGAGGTCGACGGCGCCGTCGAGGAAGTTCTGGATGGCCCGGCGCTCGGGGCTCGACAGCGGCTTGACGCCCGCGAGCTTGTCGACGAAGAGCCGGTAGCCCTTGTCCGTGGGGATCCGGCCGGCGCTGGTGTGGGGCTGGGCGATGTAGCCCTCCTCCTCCAGCACGGCCATGTCGTTGCGGACGGTGGCGGGCGAGACGCCCAGCCGGTGCCGCTCCGTGAGGGCCTTGGAGCCGACGGGCTCCTCCGTCCCCACGTAGTCCTGGACGATGGCGCGCAATACCTCGAGTCTGCGTTCACTGAGCATCGCGCACACCTCCGGATGCGGGTCGGTCGTCGGTCTGGCCGTCGGGGGCCGGTCGCTGGCTTGTTGGCACTCTGCGCGTCTGAGTGCCAGACATCCCCCGGTCAGTGTACGGCCGGGTAGTACGCCGCGGGCAAGGGCGGCCCGCCAGGGTAGCGTCGCCGCATGGACGTGCGTTGGGAAGAGGCGGGCTGGGAACGGGTCACCGGACGGGTCGGCCGGCGGCGGCTGCCGGTGTGGGACTGCACGGTGGGGCTGGTGGTGGGGGACGAGTCGGTGCTGTTGATCGACCCCGGGTCCTCGGTGCGCGAGGGGGCGGGGGTGCGGGCCGAGGCGGAGCGGCTGACGGGCCGCCGAGTGACCCATATCGCATTCACGCACGGACATTTCGACCATGTGCTGGGCGCGGCGGCCTTCGCGGGCGCCGAGTCCTTCGGGGCGGTCGGCCTGGACCGGCTGCTGTCGGCCCCCACGGGCCGCGAGGAGGTACGGGCCAGCGCGGTCCGGCACGGCCTGGCGGAGGCGGAGGCCGCCGAGGCGGCCGGGCTGCTCCGGGCACCGCGGCACCTGGTGTCGGGCGAGTGGACCCTGGAGCTGGGCGGGGTGCAGGTCCTGCTGGCCAATGTGGGACCCGCGCACTCCCAGCACGACCTGGCCGTCTTCGTGCCGGGCGAGCGGGAGGCCGTGTTCTGCGGCGACCTGGTCGAGGAGTCGGGCGAGCCCCAGGCCGGCCGGGACGCGGTGCCGGGCCAGTGGCCGGCCGCCCTGGACCGGCTGCTGTCCCTGGGCGGGGACGACGCGGTGTACGTGCCGGGTCACGGAGCGCTGGTGGACGCGGGCTTCGTGCGTGCGCAACGCGCCACACTGGCGGGCCGGTTCGGCGTGTCGGAGGCGTGAGGGCGCCGGCTCTCCTAGTGTCGGCCGGATGCGTGAGTACTCCCCCGACCTGACCCCGCAGTGGAAGCGCGCCAAGGCCGTGCCGGAGGTGCCGGCCGACCCGGACCTGGTGGTCGAGGTGGCGGGTACGGACTTCTGCGGCGCGGTGGTGGCGTGCGAGGCGGGCACCGTGACCCTGGAGGACCGTTTCGGCAAGCGCCGGGTCTTCCCGCTGGAGCCGCGCGGCTTCCTGCTGGACGGCGCCGTGGTGACCCTGACCCGCCCTTCGCGGGGGCCCGCCGCGCCGGCCCGCACGGCCTCCGGCTCGATCGCCGTCCCGGGGGCGCGGGCGCGGGTGGCGCGCGCCGGGCGGATCTACGTGGAGGGGCGGCACGACGCCGAGCTGGTCGAGCGGGTGTGGGGCGACGACCTGCGGATCGAGGGCGTGGTGGTGGAGTACCTGGAGGGCGTCGACGACCTGGCAGCCGTGGTGGAGGAGTTCGCCCCGGGGCCGGACGCCCGTCTCGGCGTGTTGGTGGACCACCTGGTGCCGGGGTCCAAGGAGTCCCGGATCGCGGCCTCGGTGACCTGCGCGGACGTGCTGGTGGTGGGTCACCCGTACGTGGACGTCTGGCAGGCGGTGAAGCCGTCCGTGCTGGGCATCCGGGCATGGCCCGAGGTGCCGCGCGGCCAGGACTGGAAGACGGGCGTCTGCCGTGCGCTGGGCTGGCCCGCGAACACGGGGGCCGCCTGGCAGCACATCCTGTCGCGGGTGTCTTCGTACCGGGACCTGGAACCGACGCTGCTGGGCCGCGTCGAGGAGCTGATCGACTTCGTCACGGCACCCTGAGGCACGGGCGCTGAGGCACGGGCGCTGAGGCACGGGCGCTGAGGCAGGCTTCCCTGAGGCACCGCGCACCGCGCACCGCCCGACTCGCCCACCTTCGGGTGACAGTGCGCGTGCGGAGCGCCACGAAGCGCAAGGGTGCTCGGCATGATCACCTTTGCTCTGCGGCAGCGTGCCGTCCTCGCCGCGGCCGTGCTCGCCGCCGCCCTGCTCCCGCCCGCCTCCGCCTCGGCCTCGGCCGCGGCGCACGCCGCCCCGGCGAACTCCTGTCCCCGGGTGACCGACCACCTCTTCGCCGCGGCGGACAAGACCGTCGTGGTGGAGCGCATCACCCCGTCACCGTCCTGGCGGATCAACTGCAAGCAGCTCTACCGCTCCGACGGCCGCCCGCCGTCGGTGGTCTTCGAGGAGGGCTTCAAGCCGAAGGCGCCCCTGGACGGCCAGTACGACATCGAGCAGTACGTGCTGGTCAACCAGCCGTCCCCGTACGTGTCGACCACCTACGACCACGACTTGTACAAGACCTGGTGGAAGAGCGGCTGGAACTACTACATCGACGCCCCGGGCGGGGTGGACGTCAACCAGACCATCGGCGACACCCACAAGTACGCCTCCCAGGCGGAGGTCGCCTTCCCCGGCGGCATCGACCGGTCCTTCATCGTCGCGGTGTGCCCGGTCGACAAGACCTCCAAGACCGAGATCATGGACGAGTGCCAGGACAACCCGCACTACAAGCCCTGGCGCAACAGCTGGCCGAGCTGACCCCGCCCCTCCGCCGGGACCTGGTCAGTCGACCAGGTCCCGCACCACCGCGTCGGCCAGCAGCCGCCCGCGCAGCGTCAGCACGGCCCTCCCGGCCCCGTACGGCACGGCCTCCAGGAGGCCGTCGGCCAGGGCGCGGCGGGAGGCCGCGAGGCCCGCGGGGGCCAGCAGCGACAGCGGGACGCCGTCCACCAGCCGCAGCTCCAGCAGGATCCGCTCCACGCGCCGGTCCTCCGCCGACAGCAGCTCGCGCCCCGCGCCCGGCGACCGCCCCTCCGCCAGGGCGGCCGCGTACGCGCCGGGGTGCTTCACGTTCCACCAGCGCACCCCGCCGACGTGCGAGTGCGCGCCCGGGCCCGCGCCCCACCAGTCCGCGCCGCGCCAGTACAGCTCGTTGTGCAGGCAGCGGCCGGCCTCGGAGGTGGCCCAGTTCGACACCTCGTACCACGAGTACCCGGCCCGCTCCATGACCTCGTCGGCGATCAGGTACCGGTCGGCGTGCACGTCGTCGTCGGTCATCGGGACCTCGCCGCGGCGGATCCGGCGGGCCAGCTGCGTGCCCTCCTCGACGATCAGGGCGTACGCGCTGACGTGGTCGGGCCCGGCGCCGAGCGCGGCCTCCAGCGAGGCCCGCCAGTCGTCGTCGGACTCCCCCGGGGTGCCGTAGATGAGGTCGAGGTTGACGTGCTCGAAGCCCGCCGCCCGCGCCTCCGCGACGCACGCCTCGGGGCGCCCGGGGGTGTGCGTGCGGTCCAGCACCTTCAGGACGTGCTGCCGGGCGCTCTGCATGCCGAAGGAGATCCGGTTGAAGCCGCCGGCCCGCAGCTCCGCCAGGTACTCGGGGTTCACGGACTCCGGATTGGCCTCCGTGGTGACCTCGGCGTCCTCGGCCAGCCCGAACTCGTCGCGGATCGCCGCGAGCATCCGTACGAGGTCCCGCGCGGGCAGCAGCGTGGGCGTGCCGCCGCCGACGAAGACGGTCCGCACGGCGCGCGGGTCGTCGCCGAGCACCTTGCGGGCGAGGCGGACCTCGCCGATCAGGGTGTCGGCGTAGTTCTCCCGGGAGGCGAGCACGCCGCCGGTACCGCGCAGCTCGGTGGCGGTGTAGGTGTTGAAGTCGCAGTACCCGCAGCGCGTGGCGCAGTACGGGACGTGCAGGTAGAAGCCCAGCGGCCGCCCCCCGGCGCCCTCCAGGGCGTGCGACGGCAGCGAGCCGTCTTCGGGCATGGGTTCACCATCGGGCAGTGCGGAAGGCATACCGCCATTGTCCCGCACCGCCCCATGGTCGTTTACGCCCCCGGCCGGGGGCGTGGCTACGCCTCCCGGGAGCCCTCGTACATTTCGTCGATGAGGTGCTTGAACTCACGCTCGACGACCGGGCGCTTCAGCTTGAGGCTGGGGGTGAGGTCGCCGTGCTCGACGTCGAGGTCGCGCGGCAGGATGCGGAACTTCTTGATCGTCTGCCAGCGCTGGAGGCCCTCGTTGAGGGTCTGCACGTAGGTCTCGATCAGACGGCCGGTCTCCGGCGCCGCGAGGACCTCCGCGTACGTCTTGCCCTCCAGGCCGTTCTCGGCGGCCCAGCCCAGGATCGCGGGCTCGTCGAGGGCGACCAGGGCCGAGCAGAAGTTCCGGTCGGCCCCGTGGACGACGATGGTCGACACGTACGGGCAGGTCGCCTTGAAACGGCCCTCGATCTCCGCCGGGGCGACGTACTTGCCGCCCGAGGTCTTGATCAGGTCCTTCTTCCGGTCGGTGATGCGCAGGTAGCCGTCCGGGGAGAGCTCGCCGATGTCGCCGGTGTGCAGCCAGCCGTCGCTCTCCAGGACCTCGGCGGTCTTCTCGGGCTGGCCGTGGTAGCCCTGCATGATGCCGGGGCCGCGCAGCATGACCTCGCCGTCGTCGGCGATGCGGACCTCGGTGCCGGGAAGCGGCTTGCCGACGGTGCCGGTGCGGTAGGCCTCGCCCGGGTTGACGAAGGAGGCCGCGCTGGACTCGGTCAGGCCGTAGCCCTCCAGGATGTGGATGCCGGCGCCGGAGAAGAAGTAGCCGATCTCGGGGGCCAGGGCGGAGGCGCCGGAGATGGCGGCCCGCAGGCGGCCGCCGAAGGCCTCGCGGAGCTTGGAGTAGACGAGCGTGTCGGCGATCTTGTGCTTGGCGGAGAGGGCGAAGGGGGCCGTGGCCCGGCCGGTGCGGCGGTAGTTGTCCTGGGTGACCTTGGCGTACTCGCGGGCGACGCCGACCGACCACTGGAAGATCTTGTACTTGGCCCCGCCGCCCGCCCGGGCCTTGGCGGCCACGCCGTTGTAGACCTTCTCGAAGATGCGCGGGACGGCGGCCATGTAGGTGGGCTGGACGACCGGCAGGTTCTCGATGATCTTGTCGATGCGGCCGTCGACGGCGGTGACGTGCCCGACCTCGATCTGGCCCGAGGTGAGCACCTTGCCGAAGACGTGGGCCAGCGGCAGCCAGAGGTACTGGACGTCGTCCGAGTGGATCATGCCGGTGGCCACGGTGGCCTTGGCCATGTACGACCAGTTGTCGTGCGGGAGGCGGACGCCCTTGGGGCGGCCGGTGGTGCCGGAGGTGTAGATGAGGGTGGCGAGCTGGTCGGGGGTGATGGCCGCGATCCGCTCCTTGACCGCCGCGGGGTGCTGGGCGAGGTGTTCCCTGCCGCGCTCCTCCAGCTCGGCGAGGGAGAGCACCCAGCCCTCCGGATCACCCTCGGCGGGGACGGCGTCGGCGGCCTCCAGGACCACCACGTGGGCGAGGTCGGGCAGGTCGGCGCGGCGCTCGCGGGCCTTGGCCAGCTGGGCGGCGTCCTCGGCGATCAGCACCCGGCTCTCGGAGTCCGAGAGGATGAAGGCGGACTCGTCGGCGTTGGTGCTGGGGTAGATGGTGGTCACGGCGCCGCCGGCACACATCACACCGAGGTCCGAGAGGATCCATTCGACGCGGGTGTTGGAGGCGAGCGCGACCCGGTCCTCGGCGCGCAGGCCGAGGCCGATGAGGCCCGCGGCGATGGCGAAGACCCGGTCGGCGGCCTGCCCCCAGCTGAGCGACTTCCAGTCGTCGGGCCCGCCTTCGCGGCCGGCCGCGGCCACGGGGAAGCGGTAGGCCTCCGCGTTCGGCGTGGCGGCGACGCGGTCAAGGAAGAGGGCCGCCACGGTGGGCGGGCGGTTCTCGATCAAGGTCTGTGTGTCGCTCACGGACGTCCTCCGGACCACGCGGCAGGGCCTGTTCGGCATGACTACGGGCATGACTACGAGCATGTAACTGGCGAGTAACCGCTACTCAGACTAGGGGGCGTCCGCCTGGCGCGTAAGAGCCATCCGGCGGCCGATTCATAACGAAACAGGCCCCCGAGCCTACGCTCGGGGGCCTGTTTCGCATACGGCGGCTACTTCTTCTTGGCGCCGGACTCGTCGCTGGACAGGACGGCGATGAAGGCCTCCTGCGGGACCTCCACGGAGCCGACCATCTTCATCCGCTTCTTGCCTTCCTTCTGCTTCTCCAGCAGCTTCCGCTTGCGGGAGATGTCACCGCCGTAGCACTTGGCGAGGACGTCCTTGCGGATGGCGCGGATGGTCTCGCGGGCGATGACGCGGGAGCCGACCGCGGCCTGGATCGGCACCTCGAAAGCCTGCCGCGGGATGAGCTCGCGCAGCTTGGCCACCAGGCGCACGCCGTAGGCGTAGGCGGCGTCCTTGTGGCAGACGGCGGAGAAGGCGTCGACCTTGTCGCCGTGCAGCAGGATGTCGACCTTGACCAGGCTGGAGGCCTGCTCGCCGGTGGGCTCGTAGTCGAGGGAGGCGTAACCGCGCGTCTTGGACTTCAGCTGGTCGAAGAAGTCGAACACGATCTCCGCGAGGGGGAGCGTGTAGCGGATCTCGACGCGGTCCTCGGAGAGGTAGTCCATGCCGAGCAGGGTGCCGCGGCGCTGCTGGCAGAGCTCCATGATCGCGCCGATGAACTCGCTGGGCGCGAGGACCGTGGCCCGTACGACCGGCTCGAAGACGTCCTTGATCTTGCCTTCGGGGAACTCGCTCGGGTTGGTGACGGTGACTTCCTTGCCGTCCTCCAGCACCACCCGGTAGACCACGTTCGGCGCGGTGGCGATCAGGTCGAGGCCGAACTCGCGCTCCAGGCGCTCGCGGACCACGTCCAGGTGCAGCAGGCCGAGGAAGCCGACGCGGAAGCCGAAGCCCAGCGCCGCCGAGGTCTCGGGCTCGTACACCAGCGCGGCGTCGTTGAGCTGGAGCTTGTCCAGGGCCTCGCGCAGGTCCGGGTAGTCCGAGCCGTCCAGCGGGTACAGGCCCGAGAAGACCATCGGCTTCGGGTCCTTGTAGCCGCCGAGGGCCTCGGTCGCGCCGTTGTGCAGGCTGGTGATCGTGTCACCGACCTTGGACTGGCGGACGTCCTTCACGCCGGTGATGATGTAGCCCACCTCGCCGACGCCGATGCCGTCGGCCGGGGTCATCTCCGGGGAGGAGACGCCGATCTCCAGCAGCTCGTGCGTGGCGCCGGTCGACATCATCCTGATGCGCTCGCGCTTGTTGAGCTGGCCGTCGACGACACGGACGTAGGTGACGACGCCGCGGTAGGAGTCGTAGACCGAGTCGAAGATCATCGCGCGGGCGGGGGCGTCCTTGACGCCGACCGGGGCCGGGACGGTTTCGACGACGCGGTTGAGCAGGGCGTCGACACCGAGACCGGTCTTCGCCGAGACGCGCAGCACGTCGTCCGGGTCGCAGCCGACCAGGTTCGCCAGCTCCTCGGCGAACTTCTCCGGCTGGGCGGCCGGCAGGTCGATCTTGTTGAGGACCGGGACGATCGCGAGGTCGTTCTCCATCGCCAGGTACAGGTTGGCGAGGGTCTGGGCCTCGATGCCCTGGGCGGCGTCCACCAGGAGGATCGTGCCCTCGCACGCGGCGAGGGAGCGCGAGACCTCGTAGGTGAAGTCGACGTGCCCGGGGGTGTCGATCATGTTCAGGATGTGCGTGGTGCCCGTGCCCGCCCCCTCGGTGGGGGCCCAGGGCAGACGGACCGCCTGGGACTTGATCGTGATGCCGCGCTCACGCTCGATGTCCATGCGGTCGAGGTACTGGGCGCGCATCTGCCGCTGGTCGACGACGCCGGTGAGCTGGAGCATCCGGTCGGCAAGGGTCGACTTGCCGTGGTCGATGTGCGCGATGATGCAGAAGTTACGGATCAGCGCCGGGTCGGTACGGCTCGGCTCGGGCACGTGGCTGGGGATGGCGGGCACGCAGTGTCCTGATTCTCGGGTCGCTGTCGGATCTGCTGTCGGATCGGTACGCAGACTCCCATGGTCCCATGGACGCGGGGATGCGCTCGGTTTGGGCCGGTCGAAGCGTGCCTGGTAGCCTGGGTGGCTGTGTCTCGCATGCCCTCTCAGCAGACGGGACACAATCCGGAAAATACTCTGAACCTGAAAAGGCTCTTTCGTGGCGAACATCAAGTCCCAGATCAAGCGGAACAAGACCAACGAGAAGGCTCGCCTTCGCAACAAGTCGGTCAAGTCCGAGCTGCGCACCTTCATCCGCAAGGCCAACGAGGCGATCCTCGCCGGCGACGCGGAGAAGGCCACCGCTGCGGCCCGCCTGGCTTCCAAGAAGCTGGACAAGGCCGTCTCGAAGGGTGTCATCCACAAGAACGCCGCCGCCAACAAGAAGTCGGCGCTGGCCTCCAAGGTTGCCGCCATCTGAGTTCCGCACTCGATGTGAACGCCGGGACGGACCCAGCGGGCCCTCTCTTCCGCTCCTGACCGGCACCCCGCGCCGCACGCGGCCTGCGTTCGCCACGCGGGTGCGGCGCACACAGCAGTGACCGAAGGCCCCGGCCTCCGCCCTTCCCCAGGGCGGTGTCCGGGGCCTTCGTGTGTCGGTGCCCGGGCGGCTGGTGCCCCGGGAGCGGGGGGAGTGGCGCCGCGCCGGGGCGTGAGGGGGGGTCAGCGGCGCTGGGGGCGGGCCGCGCGGGCGACCGCCACGACCGCCTTCTCCAGGGCGTACTCCGGGTCGTCCCCGCCGCCCTTCACACCCGCGTCGGCCGCGGCCACGGCGCGCAGCGCGTCCGCGACGCCGTCCGCCGACCAGCCCCGCATCTGCTGCCGGACCCGGTCGATCTTCCACGGCGGCATGCCGAGGTCCCGGGCGAGGTCGCCCGGACGGGCCCCGCGCGGGGCGGAGGCGAGCTTTCCGATGGCCCGGACGGCCTGCGCCAGGGCGCTGGTGATCAGGACGGGGGCGACGCCCGTCGCGAGGGACCAGCGGAGGGCTTCGAGGGCCTCCGCGGCCCGGCCCTCGACCGCCCGGTCGGCGACCGTGAAGCTGGAGGCCTCGGCCCGGCCCGTGTAGTAGCGGCCGACCACGGCCTCGTCGATGGTGCCCTCGACGTCCGCGCACAGCTGCGCCGCCGCGCTCGCCAGCTCGCGCAGGTCGCTGCCGATCGCGTCGACCAGGTTCTGGCACGCCTCGGGGGTCGCGGAGCGCCCCAGCGTCCGGAACTCGCCGCGCACGAACGACAGCCGGTCCGCCGCCTTGGTCATCTTCGGGCAGGCGATCTCGCGGGCACCCGCCTTGCGCGCCGCGTCCAGCAGGCCCTTGCCCTTGACCCCGCCGGCGTGCAGGAGGACGACGGTGATCTCCTCGTAAGGATCGGCGAGGTACGCCTTGAGCTCCTTCGCCGCGTCCGCGCCCAGGTCCTGGGCGCCCCGCACGATCAGGACCTTCCGCTCGGAGAACAGCGAGGGGCTGGTCAGCTCCGCCAGCGTGCCGGGCTGGAGCTGCTCGGAGGAGAGGTCCCGTACGTCGGTGTCGGCGTCGGCCGCGCGGGCGGCCGTCACCACCTCCCGCACGGCGCGGTCGAGCAGCAGGTCCTCCTGCCCCACCGCGAGGGTGATCGGGGCGAGCGGATCGTCGGTGGGGTTCTTCCTGGTGGCCATCGCCCCCAGCATCCCACGCCGCACTGACAGCGCCCCGCGCCCGGTACCCGAGAATGGTCGGGTGAACGTGCGACATGTACTGGTCCTGCCCGACCGCGACGCCGCCGAGGAGGTGGCCCAGGAGGTCGTCGACCGCTTCGGCCTCCCGGAGGAACCCCAGCTGGTGCGCGACGCCCTCGCCGGCGAGGACGACGCCGAGGACGCCCAGTGGCTGGTGGTCGTCGAGGACCCCCGCGGACACCTCGACGCCCCCGCGCTGGACGAGCTCGCCGCCGCGTACGAGGGCTGGCTGGAAGCCCCGTAGGACGGCGCGCCCGCTCCCTACGCCTTGTGGACGATCTGTACGTCCAGCTCCACTTCCACGCTCGGCCCGATCGCCGCGATCCCCTGGGCCAGCACCGACTGCCAGTTCAGGGCGAAGTCCGCGCGGTTCAGCTCGGCCGTGGCCCGGCAGGCGGCTCGCGGCTCGCCCTCCAGACCCGTGCCGTTGCCCAGGTACTGGGTGTCGAGGGTGACCGAACGGCTGACCCCGTGGAGGGTGAGGGCCCCGGCGACCGCCCAGCGGCTGCCACTGCGGTGGATGAACCGCTCGCTGTAGAACTCCACCCGCGGGTGGCGGGGCGCGTCCAGGAAATCGGCGGACCGCAGGTGGTCGTCCCGCCTCCGCATCCCGGTGTCGATGCTCGCCGTGTCGATGATCACGTGCATGGTGGAGTCCTCCATGCGCTCGGCTATCCGCACCGCGCCGGCGAAGGTCGCGAACCGGCCGTGGATCCGGGCGAAGCCCATGTGCCGGGCCGTGAAGGCGATCGACGAATGCGTCGGGTCCAGTTCCCAGTGTCCGGGCTGCGGCAGCAGCGGCGGCTCCACCGCGTCCAGGACGATCTCCGCCGTGCCGGGCTGCGCCGGGTCCCCCACCAGCGTCGCCCCGTGGAAGGGCGCGTAGCCCTCGGCGGTCACCGAGAGCCGGTACTCGCCCTCCGGCATGGCCGCCGTGAACCCGCCGTACGGATCGGTCTCCCCGCTGACGACCCGTCGGCCGATCGGATCGGTGACCTCGAACTTGGCCTGCCGGATCGGCTGGTGGACCGTATCGAGCACCCGGCAGCTCAACAGCCGCGCCGTGGGCGGCAAGGTGAGCGTCGCGGATGTCTGCGGCCCGGCACCCGCTGCCGGATCCGTCCCCCGCCTGCGACCGAACATGACTGGTGCACCCCCGTGCTGTGTGGACTTGGACCGTGCTGGCGAAGACGCATTCGATCATGCTGTCGGGTTGGGGGCAAACAGAATGGTCGCGCCCGGTATGCCCAGGCCGGTCCGGGCGCCGCCTGGCCGGAAACGCACGCATCCCCGCACCGCTCCCGGCGACCGCCACGGAACCGTCCTCATCGGTGCGCAGCACGGTCGCCCCATGGGCTCTGAGCTGCGCGATCGTCCTCGGCGCGGGGTGTCCGTAGCGGTTGTCCGCCCCGACGGGGACGATCGCGATCCGTGGCCGGATCCGGCCCTGGAGGCCGGGGTCCTGGTGCGCCGAACCGTGGTGGGCGACCTTGAGCACGTCCACCGGCCCCAACTCCGGATGCTCCCTCAGAAGGGCTTCCTGGGACGGCGGTTCGAGATCTCCCAGCAGCAGGAGCGTCAGCCCCGAGGCGCGCACCAGCAGGGCGACGCTCGCGTCGTTGGGCCCCTGCGGCCGCGGACCCGTCGCGGACGGCCACAGCACCTGCCACTCCAGCCGCCCGGTCCGGCGCCGCTCCCCCGGCACCGCCGGCACGACGGGCACCCCCGCCCGCGCGGCCGCCCGCCGGACCGCGGCGGCCTGTGCGGGGGGCTCCTCAAGGGTGGTGGTTTCGATCACACCGACGGACCGGCCCCGCAGCACCCCGGAAACCCCTCCCACGTGGTCGGCGTGGAAGTGCGTCAGCAGGAGCAGCGGGATCCGGTTCACGCCCAGGGCGCGCAGGCAGTCGTCCACCGGCCCCGGTTCCGGCCCGGCGTCCACCACGACGGCCGTACCCGGACCGGCGGCGATCACGGCGGCATCACCCTGGCCCACGGCGCACTGGACGTAACTCCAGTCCGGCGGCGGCCATCCGGTGACCGTACGGATCAGCTGCGGCGGCCGCAGCACCGCGATCAGCAGCAGCACCGCCACGGCGGCGCAGACCCCGCGCCGCCGCCCGAACCGGAACCCGAACCCCACCGTGGCCAGCGTGACCACCCCCAGCAGCAGCCCGCCCCCGAGCCCGCCCGGCCAGGGCAGCTCCGCCCCCGGGAGCCGCGCCCCGCCCCGCGCCACGGCGGCGATCCACCCGGCGGGCACCGCCGCGCACCGGGCCAGCAGCTCCGCCGCGGGCATGCACAGCGGGGCCACCGCGAGGACCGCGAAGCCGAGCACGGTGGCGGGGCCCGCCGCCAGCTCCGCCAGCAGGTTGCAGGGCACCGCGACCAGGCTCACCCGGGCGGAGAGCACCGCCACCACCGGCGCGCACACGGCCTGCGCCGCGAGGGCCGCCCCCAGGGCGTCGGCGAGACGCGGCGGCGTCCCCCGCCGCCGCAGGGCCTCGCCCCAGCGGGGCCCGAGGGTGAGCAGCGCCCCGGTGGCCAGCACCGAGAGGAGGAACCCGTAACTGCGCGCCAGCCACGGGTCGTAGAGCACCAGCAGCAGCACGGCCCCGGCCAGCGCCGGGATCAGGGACCTGCGCCGGCCGGTGGCGAGGGCCAGCAGGGTGACCGCCCCGCACGCGGCGGCCCGCAGCACGCTCGGGTCGGGCCGGCACACCACCACGAAGGCCAGCGTCAGAGCCGCGCCGCCCAGCGCGGTGGCCCGCAACGAGAGCCCCAGCCGAGGAGCGAGCCCGCGCCGCTCGGCGTGCTGCGCGCGGGCCGGGGGCCCGATCAGCAGGTAGAGCACCACGGTGAGGTTGGACCCGGAGACGGCCAGCAGGTGCAGCAGGTCGGTGGCCCTGAACGCCTCGTGCAGCTCGGGCGGGACCCGCGAGGTGTCCCCGACCACCAGGCCCGGCAGCAGGGCCCTGGCGTCCACCGGAAGCCCGTCGGTGGCCTCCCGCAGCCCGGCGCGCAGCACCCCCGCGAGCCGCTGCACCCGGTCGGGGCCGCCCGTCACCCCGGGCGGGGCGTCCCCCGCCGGGCGGAGCAGCGCCACGGCCCGCTCCCCGGCCCGCGCCGGCGCCAGCCTGGCCACCACCACGACCCGGGTCGAGGGCTCCAGAGCGGCCCACCCCGGATGCCCGGCCAGCACCCGTACCGGGGTCTCCACCCGGGTCCGCGTCCCGTCGGCCCCGCTCACCCCGGTCACCACCGCGTCCAGCACCACCAGCGGCGGCCCGGCCCCGCCGCGGGCCACCCGGGGGTCGGAGCCGACGGTGAGCTCCGCGCGCACCCGGGCGTGTTCGCCGGCCAGCCGGGCCACGGGCCCCGCCCGCGCCCCGGCACGCTCCAGCCCGGCCACCCCAGCCCCCGCGGCGGCGCACAGCAGCGCGGCGGCCACGGCCGGTCCGACCCTCCCCCGCGGCTGCGGCCGCCTGGAGCCGACCAGCAGCAGCACCCCCGCCGTGGCCACCGCGAGCCCCGCCCCGGCGGCGCTCCACCCGCCCGGCACCCCGAGTGCCAGGGCCGCCGCGGCCCAGGCCGCCCCGGCCGGCACCGCCAGCCGCAGATCCACCGGCCCCGCCCGCCCGCGCCGAGCCCCCTCCAGCGCGGCACACCCGGGCCCGGCGCACCCGGGCGGCCCACCACAACCGGGGGCGCACCCCGGCCCCGTACGCTCCCCGGCGGTGCTCACAGCCGCACCAGCCTTCGCAGCTCCGCGAACCTCCGCTCACCGATGCCGTTGACCTGCCGGAGGTCCTCCACGGCCCGGAACCCGCCCCGGGCGGTGCGGAAGTCGACGATGTTCCGGGCGAGCACGGGCCCCACCCCGGGCAGCCCGTCCAGCTGCTCGACCGTGGCGCTGCCGAGGCTCAGCGGACCGGCACCGGACCCGCCCCCCGCGCCCGCACCCGGCCCACCCGAGGGCGGCGGCTGCGGGGCGACCCCCACCAGCACCTGTTCGCCGTCCACGAGGACCCGGGCCCGGTTGAGCCCGGTGGTGTCCGTGCCCGGCCGCACTCCCCCGGCGGCGGCCAGCGCGTCCTCCACCCGGGAGCCGCTGGGCAGCCGCCGTACACCGGGGTCGCGCACCTTGCCGCTGACGTCCACCACGATGCGGGCACCCGCACCGGCCGGCGCCGCGCCCGCCGCCGCGGCCGGAGCGGCGGGCGCCGGGCCGATCACGGCCGGGGCCGTCACCGGCTGCGGCCGGCCCGACCAGTACTGCTGGGCGGCGAAGCCGACCGCCGCCGCCAGCACCACCACCACGGCGGCCACCGTGCGCGGCTCCACCCCGCACCGGGCCTGAACCCACACCGGCATCCGCTCCCGCAGAGCCAGCCCCCGCGCCTCCCGGGCCCCCAGCACCCGCACGGAGTCGGGCCCTTCCCCGGCCCCCGGCACCGCCACGCGGTCCGGCACCTCCTCGGGCTCCGGCACACCCACCGGCTCCCCGTGATCCGGCGGATCCGCCCCCCGCAGGGAGGCTCCGGGCTCCGGCTCGGAGGGCGCGGGTGTGACACCCGTCAGAAGGGCCTCGGCCCTGCGCCGCACCTCGGCGGGATCGGGCCGGGACCGGGTGCGGCCGCGGTCCCGGAACCTGCCGTCGGACCGGCGCCCCCTCCCGGGCCCACTGCCACCGCCAGCGCCACCGGCCGGGGAGGAAGCCCCGACGCGACGCGGGGCGAGACGTGAAGCGGGACGCAAGACAGCACCCGACACGGGATCCACGGCAGGACCCGACGCAGAACCCGCCCCGAGGCCAGAAACGGAATGTGAAATGAGATGCGAAGTACGCGTTCGAAGAGTCATGCCACCGAAGCTAGGACCGATCCCGGACCACCGCTCGGAGCCCTCAATTCCGGTGGATGACCGGCCCGTTGTGGATAACCCGGCCACCCTTCCGGGTGATCAGCGGGGTGAGACGACCGCGGCCAGCAGCCCCGGCCCGGTGTGCGCGCCGATCACCGCGCCGACCTCGCTGACGTGCAGCTCGACCAGACCGGGGATGCGTTCGCGCAGCCGCTGGGCCAGCTTCTCGGCCCGCTCCGGGGCGGCGAGGTGGTGGACGGCGACGTCGACGCTGCGCGCCCCGGCCCGTTCGACGGCCAGCTCCTCCAGCCGGGCGATGGCCTTGGAGGCCGTGCGTACCTTCTCCAGCATCTCGATCCGCCCGCCGTCCAGCGTCAGCAGCGGCTTGACCGCGAGCGCCGAGCCGAGGAGGGCCTGCGCGGCCCCGATCCGGCCGCCGCGCCGGAGGTAGTCGAGGGTGTCCACGTAGAAGTAGGCCGCCATGTCCGCGGCCCGCTTCTCGGCGGCGGCCACGACCTCGTCGGCGGAGCCCCCGGCCTCGGCCGTCTCCGCGGCGGCCAGGGCGCAGAAGCCGAGGGCCATGGCGACCATGCCCGTGTCGACGACGCGGACCGGCACGGGGGCGGTCCGGGCCGCGACGACGGCGGCGTCGTAGGTGCCGGAGAACTCGGCGGACAGGTGCAGGCTGACGATGCCGGTGGCACCGGCGTCCGCCGCGGCCCGGTAGGCCCGTACGAACTGCTCCGGGCCGGGGCGGGAGGTGGTGACCGAGCGGCGCTTCTGCAGGGCCGCGGCGAGGCTGCGGGCGGAGATCTCGGTCCCCTCCTCCAGTGCCTCGTCGCCCAGGACGACGGTCAGGGGGACGGAGGTGATCCCGTGCCGCGCCATCGCCTGCGGGGGCAGGTAGGCCGTGGAATCGGTGACGATCGCGACATGGCGGGACATGAGCCGGAGGTTACCGCCAGAGGAGGTGTTCCGGCAGCCCGGGCACCCCCCACGCCCCGGACCGCCCTCCGCTCAGGTGGTGGCCTCGGGCCTCGGGGTCTTCTGCCAGGGGTAGGCCGCGGCCGGCGCGGAAGGGTTCAGCTCCGGACGCCCCGATTCCGCCGACCGCCCCGCTTCCGCGGCCCGCTGCGAGGGCCCCGACGGCCGCGCGTCCCGCTGGGCACCCGTGGTGGCGTCCGTGGCGGCGTCCGGCCCGGCCTGGGCCGTCTGAGCCGCGTCCCAGGCGGCCGCGGCGGCCGCCAGGTCGTCGGCGGGCTCCCGGGACCAGTCGCGCAGCGCGCCCGACTCGACCTCGATCTGCTCCGAGAGGAGCGCCAGCTCGTCGTCCGCGAACCGCTGGGCGCGGTCGCGCGCGGCCCAGCGGAGCGAATCGGCCGACTGCTTGATCTTGAGGGTGCGCTCCCGCAGCTCCGGCAGGCGCTCCGCGATCCGCTTGCGGTCGGGCTCCTGCTCCAGGCGCTTCAGCTCGTCGTCCAGCTCGTGGCCGTGCCGGCTCAGCCTCTCGAAGAGGGCGATGGACTCGCTCAGCGAGCTGTCCGCCCGCACGCCCTGGTAGAGGGCGGCCTGGGTGGCGCGCATCGAGTTCCGCAGGTCCAGGCGCAGCTGGGCGAGCGACCCGGTCACTCCGGGCTGGGCGATGCTCCTGGCCTTCAGGGTGGTGTCCTCCACCGTCCGGCGGGCCTGCGTGATCGTCCGGTCCACGCCGCGCTTCGCCGCGCCGACCGCCTTGACCGTGGCCCAGGCACCCAGCCCCAGGAAGGCGAACAGCACCACCAGAGCAAAGATGATGATCAACGCGCCTACCTCCATGAGGTTCCCTTCCCCGGCCTGTTCCCGACCCCTCCACCGTAAACGCCGAGGGCAGGCCAGGGGTTCCCGTCGAACCCCCAACCTGCCCGTACGGGATCTCCCCCATGGAGGCCGTGAAACGGCCGCACGGGGAGTTCCGGCCGGCTCAGACGACGATGTTCACCAGCTTCGGCGCGCGCACGATCACCTTGCGGACCTCGGCGCCGCCCAGGGCCGCGACGACACCCGCGTCGGTGGTGGCCAGCTGCTCCAGCTCGGCTTCCGAGATGCTCGGCGGCACCTCCAGACGTGCCTTGACCTTGCCCTTGACCTGGACGACGCAGGTGACCGTCTCGTCCACGACGTACCGCGGGTCGGCGACCGGGAAGTCCTGGTGGACCACCGAGTCGGTGTGGCCCAGGCGGTGCCACAGCTCCTCCGCGATGTGCGGCGCCAGCGGGGCGACCAGCAGCACCAGCCGCTCGGCGACGGACCGCTCCAGCGGGCGGCCCGCCTTGGTCAGGGTGTTGTTCAGCTCGGTGATCTTCGCGATGGCCGTGTTGAAGCGCAGGCCCTCCATGTCCGAGCCGGCCCCGTCGACGGCCTTGTGCAGGGCCCGCAGGGTGGCCTCGTCGGGCTCGCCGTCGACGACGGTGACCGCGCCGGTCTCCTCGTCCACGATGTTGCGCCACAGGCGCTGGAGCAGGCGGTACTGGCCGACGACGGCGCGGGTGTCCCACGGACGCGAGACGTCCAGCGGACCCATCGCCATCTCGTACAGGCGCAGGGTGTCGGCGCCGTACTCCGCGCAGATCTCGTCGGGCGTGACGGCGTTCTTCAGGGACTTGCCCATCTTGCCGTGCTCGCGCTTGACGGGCTCGCCCTGGTAGAAGTAGCCGCCGTCGCGCTCCTCGACCTCGGCCGCCGGGACGTACACACCGCGCGCGTCGGTGTACGCGTACGCCTGGATCATGCCCTGGTTGAAGAGCTTGTGGAACGGCTCGGCCGACGACACGTGGCCCAGGTCGAACAGCACCTTGGACCAGAAGCGGGCGTACAGCAGGTGCAGCACGGCGTGCTCGGCGCCGCCCACGTACAGGTCGACGCCGCCGTGCGGCGCGCCCTCGCGCGGGCCCATCCAGTACTGCTCGATCTCCGGGTCCACCAGGGCCGAGGCGTTGTTCGGGTCCAGGTAGCGCAGCTCGTACCAGCAGGAACCGGCCCAGTTCGGCATGGTGTTGGTCTCGCGGCGGTACCGCTTGACGCCGTCGCCCAGGTCCAGCTCCACGTTGACCCACGCCTCGTTGCGCGACAGCGGGGTCTCCGGCTTCGACGTGGCGTCGTCGGGCTCGAAGGTGCGCGGCGAGTAGTCCTCGACCTCCGGCAGCTCCAGCGGCAGCATCGACTCGGGCAGGGAGTGGGCGACGCCGTCCTCGTCGTAGACGATCGGGAAGGGCTCGCCCCAGTAGCGCTGGCGGCTGAAGAGCCAGTCGCGCAGGCGGAAGTTGACGGTGCCCTCGCCGATGCCGCGCGACTCCAGCCACGCGGTGATCGCGGCCTTGGCCTCGGCGACGTCCAGGCCGTCCAGGGAGACGCCCTCGCCCACGGAGTTGACCAGCACGGCGTCGTGCGCGACGAACGCGTCGTCCCACTCGGCCGGGTCGGTGCCGCGCCCGTCGGTCGGGGCGACCACGCAGCGCATCGGCAGCTCGAAGGCGCGGGCGAACTCGAAGTCGCGGGCGTCGTGCGCCGGAACGGCCATGATCGCGCCGGTGCCGTAGCCCATCAGGACGTAGTCGGCGATGAAGACGGGGACCTTCTCGCCGCTGACCGGGTTGACCGCGTACTCGCCGGTGAAGACACCGGTCTTGTCCTTGGCCTCGGCCTGCCGCTCGACGTCCGACTTGGAGGCGGCCTGCTTGCGGTACGCGGCCACGGCCTCGGCGGGGGTGGCGTACCCGCCGGTCCACACGTCGTGCGTGCCCTCGGGCCAGACGGCCGGGACGAACTTCTCGACCAGCGGGTGCTCCGGCGCCAGGACCATGTAGGTGGCGCCGAACAGCGTGTCGGGGCGGGTCGTGAAGACGGTGATGGCCTCGTCGCCCAGCGCGAAGTCGACGCGCGCGCCCTCGCTGCGGCCGATCCAGTTGCGCTGCTGCAGCTTGATGGCCTCGGGCCAGTCCAGCGCGTCCAGGTCGTCCAGCAGGCGGTCGGCGTAGGCCGTGATCCGCATGTTCCACTGGCTCAGCCGGGACTTGAAGACGGGGAAGTTGCCGCGCTCGGACCGGCCGTCCGCGGTGACCTCCTCGTTGGCCAGTACGGTGCCCAGCCCCGGGCACCAGTTGACGGGCGCGTCCGAGGCGTAGGCCAGGCGGAAGCCGTTCAGCACGTCGGCGCGCTCGGCGGCGGTCAGGCCGGCCCAGGCGCGGCCGCCGGGGACCTCACGGGTGCCGTTCTCGAAGGCGGCGACCAGCTCGGCGATCGGCCGGGCCCTCTTCGCGTCGGCGTCGTAGTAGGAGTTGTAGATCTGCAGGAAGATCCACTGGGTCCACTTGTAGTACTCGGGGTCGATCGTGGCGAAGGACCGGCGCTTGTCGTGGCCCAGGCCCAGCCGGCGCAGCTGGACCTTCATGTTCTCGATGTTCGCCTCGGTCGACACGCGCGGGTGGGTGCCGGTCTGGACGGCGTACTGCTCGGCGGGCAGGCCGAAGGCGTCGAAGCCCAGGGTGTGCAGGACGTTGCGGCCGGACATGCGCTGGTGGCGCGCGTACACGTCGGTGGCGATGTAGCCCAGCGGGTGGCCGACGTGCAGGCCCGCACCGGAGGGGTACGGGAACATGTCCATGATGAACTTCTTGGGCCGGGCGACGACGGCCGGGTCGCCGGCCAGGTCACCGGTCGGGTTCGGCGCCTCGTAGGTGCCCTCCGCGTCCCATACGTCCTGCCAGCGTGCCTCGATGTCGGCGGCCATGGCAGCCGTGTAACGGTGCCCCTCGGCCGCCTCGGGGGCCGGGGTGTTCGTCTCGCTCATGATTCCTGAAGCTCCATCGATCGTCTCTGCCGTCTCTGCCTGCCCAAACGAAAAAACCCCTCGCACAGGAGGGGACGCCGCGCCGATGCCGACCGTCTCGAAGGGTCGGTACTGATCAGCGCGGCTCGGTAAGCAGAAGGCGTACGGCACGCATGGCGTCAGGGTACCGCAGCGGCCCCCACGGGCGCTCGGACGTTCCACGGGCCGGGCACGACGAGAAGCGGGCCACCCGGATCGGGTGGCCCACTTCTTCACTGTGGAGCTAAGGAGAATTGAACTCCTGACCTCCTGCATGCCATGCAGGCGCTCTACCAACTGAGCTATAGCCCCTTGCTTCTCTCTGCCGCCGGGCCCCTTCTCGGTTTCCCTTGCCGGTTCCCCCTGGCGACATCGAGAACATTACACGGTCATGGCCCCAGTCCAAAAATCGGTTTCCCCGGGCTCTTCCACGAGCCCTTCCGGGGCTCCGACGCCCGCCCATCCTGCCCGTTTTGGCCGATTAACCCCGAGTCGATTCGACCCGAGCCGATCCGTTCCGATCCGTCCGATCCGCCCCGAGCCGTCACGCACGCGCGAACTGGTAGAACCGCTTCAGCGTGCAGTGCTCGTCGAGCAGGCGGCCGTAGATCGGCTCGCCCTCCAGCTCCCGGTACGTCTCGATCGGGTCGCCTTTTATGATCAGCGCCCGCGCGCATTCCTCGCACCAGTACTGGTAGTCGGGGTTGACCGGTTCCATGTCCCGCACGATCGGCGTGCCGTTGTTGCACCAGTCGCACCGCCGCCGGTGTGCACCCATCCGTCAGCGACTCCCTCCCGCGTCGGGCCGTCGTGTCCCCCTCCGGCCGTCCGATTCTGCCACGTCGGCAGCGAACGGGGCAGCAAGCGCACAAAGGGGAACAAACGCAAGGATCCCGCCCCCTGTTGGGGACGGGATCCTGATTGTGGAGCTAAGGAGAATTGAACTCCTGACCTCCTGCATGCCATGCAGGCGCTCTACCAACTGAGCTATAGCCCCGCTCTCCGCGGCGTTCCCCCCGTTTCCGGTGTTCTTCGCTGCGAACAAGAAGAACTCTAGCTTGTGACCAGCCGGAAAGTGAAATCCGGGTCCGGGCCGCCCCGCGGGACACCGCGGAGGCCTCAGTCGTCGTCGCCGAGCACCGGCTCCGGCAGCGTGCCGGCGTTGTGCTCCAGCAGGCGCCAGCCGCGCGCGCCCTCACCGAGGACGGACCAGCAGCAGTTGGAGAGCCCGCCCAGGCCCTCCCAGTAGTACGCCTCCAGGCCCAGCAGGCGCCCGATGGTCGTACGGATGGTGCCGCCGTGACTGACGACGACGAGCGTTCCGCCCTCGGGCAGCCGGTCCGCGTGGCTCAGCACCACCGGCGCGGCGCGGTCGGCGACCTCGGTCTCCAGCTCGCCGCCACCGCGGCGGACGGGCTCGCCGCGCTTCCACGCCGCGTACTGCTCGCCGTACTTCTCGAGGATCTCCTCGTGGGTGAGCCCCTGCCACTCGCCGGCGTACGTCTCGCGCAGCGACTCGTCGTGTGACACCGGCAGGCCCGTGACGGCGGCCAGCTCGGCGGCCGTGTCCGCGGCCCGCCGCAGGTCGGAGGCGACGATGGCGTCCGGTTTCAGCGAGGCGAGCAGCCGGGCGGCGCGGCGCGCCTGCGCCACACCCGTCTCGGTCAGCTCGATGTCCGTCGAACCCTGGAACCGGCGCTCCAGGTTCCAGGCGGTCTGGCCGTGCCGCCAGAGGACGATCTTCCTGCCGGGCCGGCCGGCAGCGGTGGTGGGCGCGCTCAGAACAGATCACCGTCCAGTTCGTCGTCCCCCCGCGCCTCGCGCAGCTTGGCGTGCTCCTCGGCCTTGCCGAGGGTGAGCTTGGCGTCCTCGGGGAGCTCGATCTCGGGGCAGTCCTTCCACAGGCGCTCCAGCGCGTAGAAGACGCGCTCCTCGCTGTGCTGGACGTGGACGACGATGTCGACGTAGTCGAGAAGGATCCAACGGGCGTCGCGGTCGCCCTCGCGGCGCACCGGCTTGGCGCCGAGCTCCTTGAGGAGGCGCTCCTCGATCTCGTCGACGATCGACTTGACCTGGCGGTCGTTGGGCGCCGAGGCGAGCAGGAAGGCATCGGTGATCGACAGCACGTCGCTGACGTCGTACGCGATGATGTCGTGCGCGAGCCGGTCGGCCGCCGCCTGGGCGGCGGTGGTGATGAGCTCGATGGAGCGGTCCGTGGCGGTCACTGGCCATGCTTTCGGGTTGGCGGGCAGATCCCTACAAGGGTCTCACGTACCGCCGCCACCGCCCGCGTGCAACGGTCCGCGCGGGCGGAATCACCAGGTCAGGACGGGTTGTAGTCCTTCCCCAGCACCACCACGACGTCCGCGTTGACCGCGTTCTCGGCCTTCTTCACGGCCGTCTCCGGCAGCCCCAGCGTCTTGGCGACGTCGACGGCCCGGTCCCGCTGCGCGTCGTCCTGGTACGTGATCCGCGTGGTGGCGGCCGTCGCGTCGGCCCTGCCGCCGTCCACGAAGCCGTAGCCCCCGTTGAGCAGCGCGGCCTTCGCCGCGACCTGCGCCTTCTCGTTGCCGGTGGCGTCCTTGAGACCCACGCGCGGGACGGCGCCGGGCTGGGCCGCGGTGAAGGAGCCGCCGAGGATCTCCTTGACCACCTTCCGGTTGGCCTCGTCGGTCAGGCTTCCGTCCGGCTTCACGCCCAGCACCTCGGTGCGGTACGCCGCCCCCTTGGCGCGCTCGCCGATCCGCGACAGGAGCCCGCCGAGGTTCTGGGCGTCCAGCCCCGGGTCGAGGATCTGGCCCATGCTCTCCACGGTCGTGGCCGCCGCCTTGGGGTCGCCCGGGATCTTGCGGAGGACGGCGTAGAGCACCCTGCCGGTGCGCTCCAGCTGCCTGGCCTCCGGTTCGCCCGGACCCCGGTGCGTGGCGTACGCGACGGCCATCGCCCCGGTCAGGCTCTGCCGGGGTCCCAGCGCCACGGCCGGGGTCCTGGCCTGCTCGTCGGCCGGGACGGCCGCGTCGGTGTCCACCTCGATGCCCCCGATCAGCTCGACGAGCCGTTCCAGGAAGGGGGTGTCCAGGCGCCAGGTGCCGCCGATGCGGGTGCCGAGCACGGTGTCGAGGGACTCCCGGGTGCCGAGGCCGCCCTCCTCGACGGCCTTGCCGAGGGAGGTCCCGGTGCCGTCCTGCTTGGGCACGCCGAGGGTGTTGGGGATCAGGACGGTGGCACCGCGCGCGGTGGTGACGTTGTCCACGAGGAGGGCGGTGGAGCTGCCGCCCCGCTTGGTGTCGTGGAGGTGCACGACGATCATGTCGCGCTTCTGCGCCCCGGTGGCGGCCGCGGCGTCCTTCCGCTGCCCGGGGCCGTCGAGGAAGGGCAGCTTGCCCGCGTACCAGAGGCAGCCGAGCCCGCCCACGGTGAAGAGGGCCAGGACGACGACCAGGGCGACGCCCCGGTTGCGGCCGCGGCGGCGGGCCTCCTCGCGGCGCTCGGTCCGGCTCTCGGTGAAGGCGAGCCAGTCGATGACGTCCTCGGAGTCCTCGTCGGGCCGGTCGATGAAGGCGAACTGCTCCGTGCGGTAGTCACGGCCGGCGCCGTGGCCGTCCGGGCTCTCGGAGGGGGATCCGGCGGGCGCGGCCCGGCGCGGTTCGGGGACCTGGGCGGGCGGTGCCGGTGCGGGTGGTGCCGGGGCCGGCGGCTGCTGGGGGGCCGTCTGCTGCGGGATCCACTGCCGGGCCTGCTGGGTGTCGTACCCGGGGGCGGGGGCCTGCGGGTACTCCTGCTGCGGGTAGGGGTCGTACCCCTGCGGCGGCGGGTAGGGCTGCTCGTACTGCGGGTACTGCTCGTACTGCTCGTACTGCGGGTACTGCTCGTACTGCGGGAACTGGCCGTACGGGGGCGGGGCGGGCGGTTCGGGCCGCGCGGCCGCCTGGCCGTACACGGGCCTGCCGTACGGGTCGTAGCCGATGAGCTGCTGCTGGGCGGCGTACGGGTCGTACGGATCCTGTGGGTCGTTCACCGCGGTGCCCCTCTCTCCGGAAGCTCAGGCTCCCCGGTACAGCTCGCGCTTGTCGATGTAGCGCACCACACCGTCCGGAACCAGATACCAGACCGGGTCGCCGTGGGCGACCCGCGTACGGCAGTCCGTGGAGGAGATCGCGAGCGCGGGCACCTCGACCAGCGAGACCCCGCCTTCGGGCAGTCCGTCGTCGGTGAGGACGTGGCCGGGCCGGGTCACTCCGATGAAATGGGCGAGGGAGAACAGTTCGTCCGCGTTGCGCCAGGTCAGGATCTGGGCGAGGGCATCGGCACCGGTGATGAAGAACAGGTCGGCGTCGGCGTTGAGAGCGCTCAGGTCCCGCAGGGTGTCGATGGTGTACGTCGGGCCGCCGCGGTCGATGTCGATGCGGCTCACGGAGAACTGCGGGTTGGAGGCGGTCGCGATGACCGTCATCAGGTAGCGGTCCTCGGCGGGCGACACGGCCCGCTGCGACTTCTGCCACGGCTCGCCCGTGGGTACGAAGACCACCTCGTCGAGGTGGAAAAGGGCGGCCACCTCACTGGCGGCCACCAGGTGTCCGTGGTGGATCGGGTCGAACGTCCCGCCCATCACTCCGAGCCGGCGCTTGACCGGGCCCGTAGGCATTTCCTGCTCTCCCATGAGCGCAGAGCCTACTGGCCCGGTGGCACGCGCGCGGAGGCCCGGTACAGAAGGGAACCCGGCTCAGCGGTCGCGGTTCAGGCGGGTGGTCACCCAGAGCATGAGCATCAGGATGACGAACGCGCCGCCACCGGTCAGGTACGGGTTCAGGCTGTCGTGGCCGCCGCCGTGCTTCCCCCCTTCCTCCGCGGCGAGGACGACCAGGTTGTGGGCGGTGGTGGAGAGGCTCATCAGGCAGGTACCTATCGAGTCGGGGAGCGGGCGGAGACTTCCCTCACATCGTATGCGGGGGCCCGGGGCACGCTCACGCCGACTCAGGCGTTGGACGAGGATAGAGGCACGTCACCACAGCCGACCCAGGGGGAGGGCCCATGACGGACACCGGATCCGTGAAGACACCGGCACGCGAGCGCAGGAGGTACCCGGGGATTTCCTCGCGGGCGTACGAGCACCCGGCGGACCGCTCGGCGCTGGTCGCGCTGCGCCGGCTCGCCGGTTTCGACACCGTGTTCAAGGCGCTCAGCGGGCTGCTCCCGGAGCGCAGCCTGCGACTGCTGTTCCTGTCGGACTCGGTACGGGTGGGCGAGACCCAGTTCCCGCACCTGCACGAGATGCTGCGCGACGCCTGCTCCATCCTGGACCTGGAGAAGGTCCCCCAGATGTACGTCCAGCAGGACCCGAAGCCCAACGCGATGTGCATCGGGCTGGACGAGCCGATCATCGTGGTCACGACCGCGCTGGTGGAGCTGCTGGACGAGGAGGAGATGCGGGCGGTGGTGGGCCACGAGGTGGGCCACGCGCTGTCCGGGCACTCCGTGTACCGCACGGTGCTGCTGTTCCTGACGAACCTGGCGCTGAAGGTGGCGTGGATCCCGCTGGGCAATGTGGCGGTCATGGCGATCGTCACCGCGCTGCGCGAGTGGTTCCGCAAGTCGGAGCTGTCGGCGGACCGGGCCGGACTGCTGGTCGGGCAGGACGTCAACGCCTCGATGCGCGGCCTGATGAAGATCGCGGGCGGCAACCACCTCCACGAGATGAACGTCGACGCCTTCCTCGCCCAGGCCGAGGAGTACGAGGAGAGCGGCGACCTGCGCGACTCCGTCCTGAAGATCCTCAACGTGCTTCCGCGCACCCACCCCTTCACCACGGTGCGGGCGGCCGAGCTGAAGAAGTGGTCCCAGAGCCGGGACTACCAGCGGATCGTGGCCGGGCACTACCCCCGGCGGGACGAGGACAAGGACACCTCGGTGACCGACTCCTTCCGCCAGTCCGCCTCGCACTACGCGGAGTCGGTGCGCACCAGCAAGGACCCGCTGATGAAGCTGGTCGGCGACATCGCCGGCGGCGCGGGCGACCTCGGCGGGAAGCTGCGCGACCGGTTCGCCGGCCCGGGCGGCGCCGCCCGGGACTCCGGCGGCTCCGGCGACGCGAAGGGCTCTACGGAGCGGGACTGACGGAGGCCGGCGGGGGCGGCTGCGGCAGGGCCCGCGGGCTGCCCTGCGCGTCGGGCCGGGCCAGTACGCCGCACAGCCCGGCCGTGCGCCTGGGCTGACCGGTGGCGTACGGGTCGCTCGCGGGCGGGCCCACGGTGGTCGGCCCGGCGCCGGCCGGCAGGGGGCGGAAACCCCCGGCGGGCTCGCTCGCGCAGTCCTGCGGCCCGGCCATCACGTACGCCGAGGACACCTCAGCCCGGCGGGCCGTGAGGTCCTCCCGGTCGAAGCGCAGGCGCAGCTCGCGGCGGACGGTGAACAGCGAGGCCCCGTCGTCGGCGGGCGGGCCGGCCGCCGGCCGTACGGCGTACACGAAAGTGTGATCGGTGCTCACCTCCAGCACCCTCGGGTTCAGTTCCCGGAAGGTGAGGGTGCCGTTCACCCGGACGCGGCTGTCGGCCGCGACGGCGGTGCCGGGGTCGAAGCGGACCAGCCAGCCGGTGGCGGCATGCCGGCCGTCCCCGGAGGGCGAGGCCATGCTCTCGTCGAACTGCGCGAGCTGCCCGGGGTCGAGCAGGACCCGCACGGGGCGGGAGGCGGCGCCGGAGAGCACGTCCGGGTCCAGCGAGGACTGGACCAGGTAGTCCTTGGCGATGGACAGGGCGGCGACGACCTGGCCCTCGGTGAAGTGGTGCGTGCGGCGGACAGCCGGCAGGGTGATCCCGGCCGCGCCCACCCGGTATTCGGCGGCCGGGCTGTTCGCGTAGAGGTCGGCCGGGCGGCCGCCGGGCACCGGGGCGGCCGGCGCCAGGGGGACGACGGTGCTGTTCAGCGGTTCGGCCTCGCCGCCGGGCGGAGGGACGTACGGGTTGCGCAGGCCCATGTAGACGGCGATCGCGAAGGCCGTGGCGATGAGCAGAACGAGCAGCATCCCCTGGCGGGCACCGCGGGCCGGGGTGCCGGTGCGCGGCCGGGCGGAGCCGCCGCCGGACCAGATGGAACGGCTGCGGACGGCCCGCGCGTGCTCGCCCATGCGTTCCTGGGCGGAGAACTCCTGGAGCCGGGCAGCACGGACGAAGTCCTCGTCGAACACCACCGAGCGGTACTCGTCCGGGCGCAGTTCGTCATCACCCCCGCCGGCGCCTTCGGGGGTGCCGTTGGGCGGATCTCCTGGAACGGCCATCGCTTCTCCCGCTGTCCCCGCTTCAGAGAAGCCCCCAGCTCCGGCGTGAACGAGTGGGGTCGTACCTTCAGGGTTGGCGGCCGACGGGGTGCGTAAACGCGCCGACGCCGGTGACTTCCCTGAGCGGGGTACTCGCCGGAGCCGGTGCGGGGTCCTGGTCGGCGGAGGCACTGCGGTAGACGGCGCTGAAGGCCAGCGCGACCATGCCGAGCCCCATCACCACGGCGAGCACCCAGGCGACCGGGCGCAGCCAGGGCGAGCGGCCGCGGTAGGGGCGCATGGCTCCGCCGTACGCCCCGTACGGGCCTTCGGCGTAGCCGTGGCCGTACGGGCCGGACTCCCATCCGGGGTCGTCGAGGCCGTACCCGTCGGGGTGACCGTAGTCGTCGTCGGCCGCCCAGCCCCCGGCGACGCGGGCGGCCTCGGCCTCGGCGCGCGCCCGGTCGGCCGCGCGCTGGCGCTCGGCCGCGCTCGGTTCATGGATCTCTGCGTTCCGGACGAAGTCCTCGTCGAACACCACGGAGGCGAATGCGTGATCCGCGCCTCCGCGGTCGTCGTCGGGCTCCCCGTCGTCCGGGAACGGTTTGCCCCCCACGTCGTCCGGCACGGAACCAGCGTAGACCTGGGGGGCCGCTTTGGGCAGGGTGTGAGCCTGATTCCGGCCACACCGTGTCCCGAGTGCGACTACCGTACGTGACCGTCCCCGGTGACGATGTACTTGGTGGAGGTGAGCTCCGGGAGCCCCATCGGGCCCCGGGCGTGCAGCTTCTGGGTGGAGATCCCGATCTCCGCGCCGAAGCCGAACTGGCCACCGTCGGTGAACCGGGTGGAGGCGTTCACGGCGACGGTGGTCGAGTCGACCAGCTGGGTGAAGCGTCGGGCGGCGGCCTGCGAGGTGGTGACGATCGCCTCGGTGTGGCCGGAGGTCCAGCGGCGGATGTGGGCGACGGCGTCGTCGAGGGAGTCCACGACGGCGGCGGCGATGTCGTACGACAGGTACTCGGCGGCCCAGTCCTCGTCCGTGGCGGGCAGCGTGGTGGCCTTGGTGCCCTCGGCGGCGGCCAGCACCCGGTCGTCGCCGTGGACGGTCACGCCGGCGTCGGCGAGCGCGTCCAGGGCGCGCGGCAGGAACGCGGCGGCGATGTCACGGTGCACGAGGAGGGTCTCGGCCGCGTTGCAGACGGAGGGCCGCTGGGCCTTGGAGTTGATGAGGATGTCCACGGCCATGTCGAGGTCGGCTTGGGCGTCGACGTAGACGTGGCAGTTGCCGGTACCGGTCTCGATGACGGGAACGATGGACTCTTCGACGACGGTCTTGATGAGGGAGGCACCGCCGCGCGGGATGAGGACGTCGACGAGGCCGCGGGCGCGCATCAGCTCGCGGACGGAGTCGCGGGACTCGCCGGGGACGAGCTGGATCGCGTCGGCGGGCAGGCCGGCGCCCTCGATGGCGTCGCGGAGGATCGCGACGAGGGCGGTGTTCGAGGCGTAGGCGGAGGAGCTGCCGCGCAGCAGGACGGCGTTGCCGGACTTCAGGCAGAGGGCGGCGGCGTCAACGGTTACGTTGGGGCGGGCCTCGTAGATGATGCCGACGACGCCGAGGGGGACGCGGATCTGCCGGAGGTCGATGCCGTTGGGGAGGGTGGAGCCGCGGACGACCTCGCCGACGGGGTCGGGGAGGGCCGCGACGTCGCGGACGTCCGAGGCGATGGCGCGGACGCGCTCCGGGGTGAGGGTGAGGCGGTCGATGACGGTCTCGCTGGTGCCCGCGGCGCGCGCCTTGTCGGTGTCGACGGCGTTGGCGGCGACGATCTCGGCCGTACGGGCCTCCAGCGCGTCCGCGATGGCCAGCAGGGCGGTGTCCTTGGCGGACCGCGGGAGTGGCGCGATGGCGGCGGCGGCGGTGCGGGCCGCCTGCGCGGTGGCGGTGACGGGGGAGGTGGCGGTGGCGTCGTCGAGCGAGGTCATGCGGCCCAGGGTAATCCCCGCGGCCCCTGGCTCCGCCGCCCTTCCCATCCCCCGAGACGGCTCCCCCCACACCCCGCTCGCCCGCCCGGCCCCACCCTCGTGCGGCGAACGCCCCCGGCGGCCCCGCCCCGGCACCGCCGGACGGAGTCCGGCGCAGCGGCGCGAAGCCGGTGAGGCGCCCCAGCGCCGCACCGCGCGAGCGGCGCGTCTAGTAGGGGTGCACCCCGACGGGGTGGGCCGGGGGCGGGCCGTAGCCTTCGGCCACTCGCTGGTGGTAGGTGGGGCGGTCGATGACCTCCAGGCCGACGATCTCCCACGGCGGCAGCTGCGCCGAGGAGCGGTGTTCGCCCCAGAGCCGCAGCGCGACGGCCGCCGCGTCGTGGAGGTCGCGGGCCTCCTCCCAGTAGCGGATCTCCGCGTGGTCGTCGGCGTACCGGCTGGTCAGCAGGAAGGGGTGGTCGTGCGCGAGCTGTTCCAGCCCGCGCCGCACCTCGGAGAGGGGCGCCGGTTTGCCGGAGACGCTCAGGGTGATGTGCCACAGCCGGGAGGTCTCGGCCCGCTCGTCCCCGCCGCCGCCCACGCTGGTCAGCGCTCGTCTCACCAGCCCGCCTCCTGTCTGCGCCACGCGTGTCCACCCCACACAGTTGACCAGTCCCCGGCCCGCCGCGCGGCGGTTTTGCCGAACCTCAGCCCTGGAGCAGGACCAGATCGTCGCGGTGGACGACCTCCCGCTCGTACGCGGGTCCGAGCTCCCGCGCAAGCTCGCGGGTGGAGCGGCCGAGGAGCCGCGGGAGTTCCTTGGCGTCGAAGTTGACCAGGCCCCGGGCCACGGCGCGGCCGTCGGCGGCGCGCAGCTCCACCGGGTCGCCGGCGCTGAAGTCGCCTTCGACGGCGGCGATGCCGGCGGCGAGCAGCGAGCTGCCGCGTTCGGTGACCGCGCGTACGGCGCCGTCGTCCAGGACGAGGTGGCCCTGCGGGGTCGACGCGTGCTGGAGCCAGAGCAGCCGGTCGGCGGAGCGGCGGCCGGTGGCGTGGAAGTGCGTACCGGTCTCGCGGCCGGCCAGCGCGTCGGCGGCGTGGCTGGCGGAGGTCAGGACCACCGGGATCCCGGCGGCCGCGGCGATCCGCGCGGCCTCGACCTTGGTGACCATGCCGCCGGTGCCGACGCCCGCCTTGCCGGCGCTGCCGATGGAGACGTGGGCGATGTCCTCGGGGCCGCGTACCTCCGCGATGCGGGTGGTGCCGGACAGGGACGGGTCTCCGTCGTACAGCCCGTCGACGTCGGAGAGGAGGACGAGGAGGTCGGCGCGGACGAGGTGGGCCACCAGGGCCGCCAGCCGGTCGTTGTCGCCGAAGCGGATCTCGTCGGTGGCGACTGTGTCGTTCTCGTTGACCACCGGCAGGGCGCCCATGTCCAGGAGCTGGTCCAGGGTCCGGTAGGCGTTGCGGTAGTGGGCGCGCCGGCTGGTGTCGTCGGCGGTCAGGAGGACCTGGCCGACGCGGACGCCGTAGCGGGCGAAGGAGGCCGTGTAGCGGGCGACGAGGAGGCCCTGGCCGACGCTGGCGGCTGCCTGCTGCCGGGCGAGGTCCTTGGGGCGGCGGGCCAGGCCGAGCGGGGAGAGGCCGGCGGCGATGGCTCCGGAGGAGACCAGGACGATCTCCTTCTCGCCGCCGCTGCGGGCCTTGGCGAGTACGTCGACCAGCGCGTCCACCCGGTCGGCGTCGAGTCCGCCCGCGGCGGTGGTCAGGGAGGAGGAGCCGACCTTGACCACGATCCTGCGGGCGTCCACGACACCTTGCCTAGCCGTTGACACGTCTTTCCCCTCACCGAACCGACCGATCCCTGCGACCGGGTCAATCTACGGGGTGGGGCGCCTGGCCCGCCCGCCGGTTTCAGACCGTGGACGAGGAGGGCTCCGACACGCGCTCCGGCCCGGGGCCGCCGGCCGGGCCCGCCCCGGTGCCGGGGATCAGGATCCGGCGCGACAGCAGGAAGGTGAAGGGGATGGCGACGACGGCCGCGACGAGCGGTGCGATGCGGGTGTCCATTCCGGCCCAGCTGACCAGGGCGTAGAGGCCGGCGGACTGGATCACGTAGTTCGTGACGTTCGTCAGCGGGAAGAGGAGGAACTTCTTCCAGGTGGGCCGGGTGCGGTAGGTGAAGTAGGTGTTCATGAAGAACGACCCGATCATCGACAGCACGAAGGCCAGGGTGTACGCGGCGAAGTAGGGCATCCACGGGTGCAGCAACAGGTAGATGCCGAAGAAGGTGCCGGTGTTGACCCCGCCCACCAGGGCGAACCGGAAGATCTGGCCGAGCTGGTCGCGTCGGCTAGGCCGGCTCATCAGCGGCTGCGCTCCGTGATCACGGCCTCGGAGATCCCGGGCATCCGCTCGGCGCCGTGGGCCTCCTTGACCAGGAAGTGCGGGCGGCGCTTGCTCTCGTAGTAGATGCGGCCGATGTACTCGCCGATCAGGCCCAGCATGATCATCTGCATGCCGCCGATGCCCGCGATCATCGCGACGATGGTGACGTAGCCGGGCGAATCGATGCCGTTGGTGATCGCCATGACGGTGATCCACAGCGCGTACAGGCCGGTCAGCGCGACCAGTGACACGCCGAGCCAGATACCGAGGCGCAGCGGCTTGTTGTTGAAGGAGATCAGCCCGTCCATGCCGTAGTTCAGCAGGGACCCGAACTTCCACTTGGTCTCGCCCGCCTCGCGCTGGGCGTTCTGGTAGTCGAAGTGGACGGTGTCGAAGCCGATCCAGGAGAACAGGCCCTTGGAGAAGCGGTTGTACTCGGGGAGGGCGAGCAGGGCGTCGACGGCCGGGCGCGACAGCATGCGGAAGTCGCCGACGCCGTCGGTGAGCTCCACGTCGACCCAGCGGTTGACCCCGCGGTAGTAGAGGCGGCTGAGGGCGGAGCGGAGCTTCTTGTCGCCCTCGCGGGTGCGCCGGGCGATGATCTGGTCGTGGCCCTGCCGGTAGTGCTCCAGCATGGTGGCGATCAGCTCCGGCGGGTGCTGGAGGTCCGCGTCCATGATCACCACGGCGTCGCCGGTGGCCTCGCGGAGCCCGGCGAGCATGCCGGCCTCCTTGCCGAAGTTCCGGCTGAAGGAGACGTAGCGCGTCTGCTCCCCGTACTCGGCGGCGATCTTGCGGAGCTTGCCGAGGGTCCCGTCCCGGCTGCCGTCGTCTACGTAACAGACCTCGTACTCGACGGGCAGGGTGTCCAGCACCCGGCGGATCTCCGCGTCGAACCGGTCGATGACGGCTTCTTCGTTGTAACAGGGGACAACTACCGACAGCTTGGTCATGAGCACTTCCTGCAGCGTCCTAACGGGTGATTGTCGGCGACCGGGCCCGCCACTCACCTCTTCCTTAGAAGTATGCACGCCGGCGGCCGGCCTGCCCGAGTCGCGTGTGGCACACGGTAGCTTTGACTGAATAAGCGGAATGGAACGAAAGGATCGAGGTGCACGTGCCTGACGTCTCCGTGGTCGTCATCGTCTACAACGACGCAGAGCGTCTGCCGACAGCAGTCCAGTCGGTTTTGGACCAGACCCTGCACGGGGTCGAGGTCGTGATCGTGGACGACTGCAGCGAGGACCGTTCCTACGCGGTCGCCCGGGAGCTGGAAGCGGCGAACCCGGGCAGGGTGCGAGCCTTCCAGCTGCCCGAGAACAGCGGCGGCTGCGGCGCCCCGCGCAACCACGGCATCCAGCAGGCCACCGGCACCTACGTCATGTTCCTGGACAGCGACGACGTCCTGGAGCGCAACGCCTGCCGGAACATGCTGGTGGCCGCCGAGCGGACCGGCTCCGACCTGGTCTCGGGCATGTGCGTGCGCGTGCACCTCGACAACCGGTGGGGCAAGACCACCGAGTGGTACCCGTGGATCTACTCCCGTACCCGGACCCTGGAGTCGATCACCGAGTACCCGGACCTGCTGGTCTACGACACCCTCTCCACGAACAAGTGCTACCGGCGCGCCTTCCTGCTGGAGCAGGGCCTGGAGTTCCCGGTCGGCATCCACTACGAGGACCTGCTGTTCTCGGCCCAGGCGTACGTCGCCGCCCGCCGCATCACGCTGATCCCCAACCACGTGTACTTCTGGAACGTGGTCGAGAAGGCCCAGTCGAAGTCGATCAGCAACCGGCGCCACGAGATCGCGAACTTCGTCCACCGGATGGAGATCCACCGGCGCGTCGACGAGCTGCTGGCCGCCAAGGGCCACACCGCGATCAAGACCGCGAAGGACGCCAAGTTCCTCAAGCACGACCTGGTGCTGCACCTGCGCGACCTGCCGCTGCTGGGCGACGACTACCGCCGGGAGTTCGCCCGGCTGGCCAACGGCTACCTGGCCGGCATCGACCCGGCCGCGTACGACAACGTCACCCACCTCCAGGCCATCTGCGCCTACCTCCTCGGCAGGGAGGACTGGGACAACCTCCTCATGGCCGCCGACTCGATGACCAACAAGGGCCGGCTGTCCTCCCCGCTCGCCGAGCGCGACGGGCGCGTCTACTGGTGCGGCGACCACCTCGACGACGCCGAGGCCCGCCGGATACTGGACGTCACCGCCCAGGGCTTCCACACCGCACCGCTGTCCTCCCTGGTCCTGGGCAACCGCCTGACCTCGTACGAGGACGACGGGCGCGGCACGGTCACGCTGTCCGGCGCCGTCGTGAACCCGCTGGGCCGCATCCAGGAGGACACCGAGCTCAAGGCCTCCCTGGAATTCCGGGCCCGCCGGCAGATCGGGGTGCGCTCCTTCAGCTTCCCGGTGACCACCGTGCGCCACGCAGGTCACACGATCGAGTGGACCGCCACGGCCGACATCGCGGGCACCGTGCGCCCCCTCGGCATCATCGACGCCGTCTGGGACGTCCGCCTCAAGCTGACGGCCGGCGCCGACCGGCTCACCACCCGGGTCTCGGTCGGCGGCGTCGACCTGGAATCCGCGGCCCGCCTGCGGGTGCGCCCGCGCCTGACCCGGCTCGTCTCCGACCGCTTCGAGCCCGAGGTGACGAAGAAGGGCAACCTCTCCTACGTCCTCACCGCCGAGGGCGCCGCGGCCGTGCGCACGCAGACACTGCTCAGCAGCGCCATGCACGGCAAGGCGGCCGGCGTGGTCAAGCGCGGCCTGCGCCGGGCCCTGAAGGCCCGCCGCAACCTCGGCTCGGGCGAGCAGAAGGTGAAGGTCTACCACGAGGTCTTCTCGAAGCTGCCGGTGAAGAAGGGCACGGTCGTCTTCGAGAGCCACATGGGCAAGCAGTACAGCGACAGCCCGAAGGCGATCTACGAGGAGCTCGTCCGCCAGGGCGCGCCCTTCGAGGCGATCTGGTCCTACGCGGGCGCCAGGCCCACCGGCTTCCCCGAGGAGGCCACCCTGGTCAAGCGCTGGAGCTGGCCCTACCTGCGCGCGCTGGCCCAGGCCGAGTACTGGGTGGACAACCAGGGCTTCCCGCTGGCGCTGGCCAAGCGCCCGGGGACCACGTACATCCAGACCTGGCACGGCTCCGCGCTCAAGCGGATGGGCTTCCACGAGCCCCACACCAAGGCACAGGGCCGGGCCGGACAGGACCGCTTCCAGGCGGCCGTCAACCGCTTCGACCACTTCCTGGTCCGCTCCGAGCACGACGTGCGCACCCTCGCCAAGGGCTTCCGGCTGCGCGACGAGGTGCTGCTGCGCACCGGCTACCCGCGCAACGACGCCCTCGTCGAGGCCCACCGCGCCGAGGCGGACAGCGGGGAGCGCGTGCGCGGTCCGCTCGCAGCCGAGCTGGGCATCGACCCGGACAAGCGGGTGCTGCTGTACGCGCCCACCTTCCGGGCGAGCGCGGACGGCACGGTGGAGGGCTTCGCGTTCCCCTTCGACGTCGAGGAGTTCGCGGACCGGCTCGGTGACCGCTTCACGCTGCTGGTGCGCACGCACTACCTCAACAGCGTCTCGCTGCCGCCGTCGGTGGCGGGCCGGGTGATCGACGTGTCCCGGCACCACGACATCACCCCGCTGCTGGCGCTCGCCGACGGGCTGATCACCGACTACTCGTCCGTGATGTTCGACTACGCGGTGCTCGACCGGCCGATGCTGTTCTTCGCGTACGACTACGAGAAGTACGCCACCGACATCCGCGGCACGTACTTCGACCTGAAGGAGAAGGCGCCGGGGCCCGTCGTGGCCACGGCCGACGAGCTGATGCAGGCCGTCTCCGCCTTCGACGAGGCCGACGCCAAGTACGCGGAGGCCCGCCAGCGCTTCCTCAGCGAATTCGGCGAGTACGACCGCGGGGACGCCGCCCGCCAGATCGTCGAGAAGTTCTTCACCAGGAGCGGCAAGTGAGCCAGCAGCCCCACGAGTCCACAGCGCCGGGCGGCCGCGACATCTTCCTCGTCTCCAACAGCGTGGACGAGCTCGGCGGCGTGACCACCTGGTCGCACCAGATGGCCCGGCTCTTCACCGACCGCGGCCACCGGGTGCACGTCATCGGCATCGCACCCGTGGCCGAGGAGATCCGCCAGCAGCTGCCGCCCGGTCTCCCGTACGAGACGACCACCCTGTACGAGGCCCACCCGCCCAGGGCCCGCCGGCTGCGCGGCCTCAAGGGCCGGCTCAACGCCCCCGAGCGGCGCCGGCAGGCGGCCCGCCAGGCGGGCATGCGGGCCAAGGCGGAGACGCTGAGCGGCCTGTTCCGGGCCGCCCGGCCCGGCGCCGTCGTGATCGTCACCCAGGTCTGGGCGATGGAGTGGGTGGCCCTCGCCGACACCAAGGGGCTGTCGGTCATCGGGATGAGCCACGAGTCCTTCGAGGCCAGCCACAAGTCCACCCGGGGCGCGCGGGTCCGCCGCTTCTACGCGCAGGCCGACCGGCTGCTGGTGCTCACCCCGGAGGACGCGGACCTGTGGATCCGGGCCGGCATGGAGAACGTCGACAGCATGCCGAACCCGCTGCCGTTCATGCCGGACTCCCCCGCCCCGCGCACCGCGAAGGTCGTCGCGAGCGTCGGCCGCCTCGCCTTCGAGAAGGGCATGGACCTGCTCCTCGACGCGTGGGCGGACGCCGCCCCGCGCCACCCGGACTGGACCCTGCGGATCTACGGCGCGGGCGCCGAGGAGGCGGCCCTGCGGGCGCACTGCGCCTCGCTCGGCGTGGAGGACTCCGTGGAGTGGATGGGCAGCACCGCCGACGTACTGGGCGCGCTGCGCGAGGCGTCCGTCTTCGCTCAGGCCTCCCGCGCCGAGGGCTTCCCGATCACCCTGCTGGAGGCGATGGCGGCGGGCCTGCCCGTGGCGGCCTTCGACTGCGCGCCGGGCGTGCGCGAGATCGTGCGGCACGGTGAGGACGGGCTGCTGGCCCGCCTCGGCAACACGATGGAGCTGGCCGGGCACCTGGACACCCTGATGTCGGACCGCGACACGCGCGAGGCCCTCGGCGACGCGGCCTTCCGCCACGTGCGGCGGTACTCCGCGGGGGAGATCACCGACCGGTGGGAAGAGCTGTTCGCCCTCCTCGAACGCTGACCCCGCCCGCTCGTACGTAAGCGGCCGCCCGCCCCGGGACCAGGTTCCGGGGCGGGCGGCCGCTTACGTGGCGCGACCCCGGGCGTCAGACCGTGTGGACGTCCTTGTGCGGGTCGCGCTGGCCGGCCCTGCGGTTGGCCTCCCAGCCCGCCCACGCCGAGGTGATCATCTCGCGGACGTCGTGCCGAGCCTTCCAGCCCAGCTCGGCGGCGATCCGGTCGGCCGAGGCCACGACCTTCGCCGGGTCACCGGGACGGCGCGGGGTGACGACCGGCGCGTAGGTGTGGCCCGTGCCCTCGTTCAGCAGCTCGACCATCTCCTTGACGGAGACGCCCTCGCCCCGCCCGATGTTGACGGTGAGGTCCTTGTGGTCCCCCGCCGCACCCCACTCGGCGAGCCGGCGGGCGGCCACCACATGGGCGTCCGCCAGGTCCTCGACGTGGATGTAGTCGCGGATGCAGGTGCCGTCCGGGGTCGGGTAGTCGTCACCGAAGATGCGGGCGCCCTCGCCGGCGTCGTACCGCTCGAAGACCATCGGGACCAGGTTGAAGACCCCGGTGTCCGCGAGCTCCGGGGTGGCCGCGCCCGCCACGTTGAAATAGCGCAGGCACGCGGTGGAGATGCCGTGCGCCTGGCCGGCCGCGCGCACCAGCCACTCGCCGGCGAGCTTCGTCTCGCCGTACGGGCTCAGCGGCTTGCAGGGGGTCTCCTCGGTGACGGAGTCCACGTCGGGCATGCCGTACACCGAGGCGGAGGAGGAGAAGAGGAAGTTGCGGATGCCGGCCGCCGCCACGGCCTCCAGCAGCACCGTGAGACCCTGCACGTTCTCGCGGTAGTAGTACAGCGGCTTCTCGACGGACTCCCCGACCTGCTTCTTGCCCGCCAGGTGTACCACGCCGGTGATCTTGTGCTCGGCGATGGCCTCGTCCAGGGCGAGGCGGTCCAGCACCGAGGCCGTCACCAGCGGGACGCCCTCCGGTACGCGGTCCTCCCTGCCGGTGGAGAGGTCGTCGAAGACCACGACCTTCTCACCCGCGAGCAGCATCGCGCGGACGACGTGCGCGCCGATGTAGCCGGCACCACCGGTGATCAGAAATGTCATGCGTGTCTCCCGAGCTCTAGCGTGACCGGCGCGTGCGGGCGCGGTCGAGGCGGTTGCGTACGAAGGTCAGCGCGCCCCCGGCACCGGGCGCGAGGCGCACGGCCAGCGCTCCGGCGGCCGTGCGGTAGGGCTGCGCCAGCAGAACACCGTACCGGCTGCTGGGCAGGGCCCTGCGGCGGAGCAGACCGCCCGAGGGGCGCAGGGAGGTGACCAGGGAGCTCCCGTCGGCGCAGTCCACGCCCACCCGGACGTCCCAGGCCTGCATCCCGCGCAGCCCACGGCGGCGCCCCTCGGCGGCCAGCGCGGCGAGCCGGAACGGCACCTCGGCGGTCCACCCGTCCCCGTCCGCGGCGGCCCGCAGCTCCACCGGCCGCACCAGCACCGGATCGCCGCCCGCCCGGGGCGGGAAGCTCAGCCGAACGGTCCGCGGACCGGCCCCGGCGAGCCGCCCGTACAGGTCGCGCACCCGGATCCGGACGGCCCCCGCCCCGGCGGGGGCGGCGTCGACGGTGACGGGCAGCGCGTCCACCGGTACGGCGTCGAGACCGTCCAGCGGCACCGGCAGCCGCTCGCTCCACACGGGCAGCCCGGCGGCGTCACGCGCGTACGGGGGCAGCAGCCGGGCCGGCTCGGCGGCGAACCGGGTCAGCCGCTCCACGTCGTCCGGCGGGGCCTCGGCCGCCGCCAGCACCCGCGCGATCCAGCGGGCGCGAGCGGGGGCGGCATCGATGTCGGCCGGGTCGAATCCCGCCAGGTACGCGCGGGTCAGGGTCCACCAGGCGGCCCGGTACTCCGGGTCGGAGCCGAGCTCCCGCAGGTACATCCGCAGGTCGTAGTCCAGGAACTTCACCTGGCAGGCGCGGCCCAGTTCCGGCGAGGCGGCGGCGAGGGTGCGCGAGGCGGTGCGGTGCGCCTCCACCCGGGAGCGCCAGTTCCCGACGTCCGCGCGGTCCAGGGAGATCGACACCCGGGCGGCGCTGCGGCGCACGTGCCACACGTAGACGAGGTCGCCGACGACCGCGATCCGGGGCGCGGCGGCCAGGACGCGGGAGGTGAAGACGAAGTCCTCGTACACGAACCGGCCGTCGGGGAAGCGGATCCCGTGCTTCTCCAGGAAGGCGCGGTCGTACAGCTTGTTGACGCAGAGCGTGTCCCGCACCAGCTCGGGCCGGTCGGCGGGCCGCTCGATGACCTCGCCCGGCGTGTACAGGCCGGGCATCCAGGGCACCTCGCGGCCCTCCGGCAGCTCCCGCCGCACGCACGAGCCGACCGTGACGGGGGCGCGGTGCTCCTCGGCCGCCCGCAGCAGCGCCCGGGCGGCGCCCGGCGGCAGGACGTCGTCGCTGTCCAGGAAGAGCACGTAGGGGGAGGTGGCGGCGGCGATCCCGTCGTTGCGGGGGGTGCCGCAGCCGCCGCTGTTCTGCGTGCGGTGCAGCACCCTCAAGCGCGGATGGGCCGCCGCCAGGTCGTCCAGCACGCGCGCGGTCCCGTCCGAGGAGGCGTCGTCGACCGCGATGACCTCGGCGACCACCGGGCCCTGGGCGAGGGCCGAGCAAACGGCCTCGCCCACGAGCCCGGCGTCGTTGTACGCGATCACCACCACCGAGACCGAGGGGCCCGCGGCGGTGTCACTGCTGGAATGGCTGCTCACCCGTTGGATCCTAGGCGAACGGCGTAAAGCCCCGTTCAAGTAGGCCGCACGCCGGGGAAGGACGGCGTCAGAAGGGACGGAACTCGTCGTACTCCTGCTGCGCCGCGTCGCCGCGCTTGGCTTCCTTCTCCTTGCGGCGCGTCGTGGCCGGACGCGGGGCCTCCAGGCGGTGGTCCTCACCTCGGCGGCCCAGCATCTCGGCGCCGGCCATCATGGTCGGCTCCCAGTCGAAGACGACCGCGTTCTCCTCGGAGCCGATCGCGACGCCGTCGCCCGCCTTGGCACCGGCCTTCCGCAGCGCTTCCTCCACACCGAGGCGGTTGAGCCGGTCGGCGAGGTAGCCGACGGCCTCGTCGTTGTTGAAGTCGGTCTGGCGCACCCAGCGCTCCGGCTTCTCGCCGCGCACGCGGTACACGTCCTCCACCTCGTCGTAGGTGACGGTGAAGCCCGCGTCGTCCACGGCCTTCGGGCGGATGACGATGCGGGTCGCCTCCTGCTTGGGCTTGCGGGCGCGCGCCTTGGCCACGACCTCGGCGAGGAAGTAGGAGAGCTCCTTCAGACCCGTACGGGCGACGGCGGACACCTCGAAGACCTTGTAGCCGCGGGCCTCCAGGTCCGGACGGACCATCTCGGCGAGCTCCTGGCCGTCCGGGATGTCGACCTTGTTCAGGACGACGAGGCGCGGACGCTTCTCCAGGCCGCCGCCGTAGAGCTTGAGCTCCTCCTCGATGAGGTCGAGGTCGCCCACCGGGTCGCGGTCGGACTCGAGGGTGGCGGTGTCCAGCACGTGCACGAGGACCGAGCAGCGCTCGACGTGGCGCAGGAACTCCAGGCCGAGGCCCTTGCCCTGGCTGGCGCCGGGGATCAGACCCGGGACGTCGGCGATGGTGTAGACGGTCGAGCCGGCCGTGACCACGCCGAGGTTCGGGACGAGGGTGGTGAAGGGGTAGTCCGCGATCTTCGGCTTGGCGGCGGAGAGCACCGAGATCAGCGAGGACTTGCCGGCGCTCGGGAAGCCGACCAGCGCCACGTCGGCGACGGTCTTCAGCTCCAGGACGATGTCGTCCGTGGTGCCGGGGACGCCGAGGAGCGCGAAGCCGGGGGCCTTGCGGCGGGCGGAGGAGAGCGCGGCGTTGCCGAGACCGCCGCGGCCGCCCTCGGCGGCGACGTAGGTGGTGCCCTGGCCGACGAGGTCGGCGAGGACGTTGCCCTGCTTGTCGAGGACGACGGTGCCGTCCGGCACGGGCAGGATCAGGTCCTGGCCGTCCTTGCCGGAGCGGTTGCCGCCCTCGCCGGGCTTGCCGTTGGTGGCCTTGCGGTGGGGGCTGTGGTGGTAGTCCAGCAGGGTGGTGATCGCCTGCTCCACCACCAGGATGACGTCGCCGCCACGGCCGCCGTTTCCGCCGTCGGGGCCGCCGAGCGGCTTGAACTTCTCCCGGTGAACGGAGGCGCAGCCGTGGCCCCCGTTACCCGCGGCGACGTGCAGCTCGACGCGGTCCACGAAGGTGGTCATGGGTGTTCCTCCAGATACATACGGGAATGTCCCGGGCAGGCCTTGCTGCCCATTAAACGTGTCTCTATGACAACGCGCCGAGGGCGGATCCCTCTTCCCGGCATGCGCCGGGAAGAGACGAGATCCGCCCTCGGGCTGTTACGAACGCGTGTGATTCAGCGGGAAGGCTGGATCAGGCGGCCGGAACGATGTTGACGACCTTGCGACCACGGTGCGTGCCGAACTGAACGGCACCCGCCTGCAGCGCGAACAGCGTGTCGTCGCCACCGCGACCGACACCGGCACCCGGGTGGAAGTGGGTGCCGCGCTGGCGGACGAGGATCTCACCAGCGGAAACGACCTGACCGCCGAAGCGCTTCACGCCGAGCCGCTGAGCATTGGAATCGCGACCGTTCCGAGTGGACGATGCGCCCTTCTTGTGTGCCATGTCTCAGTCCCTCTTACTTCGCAGCCGTGGGGATACCGGTGACCTTGATCGCCGTGTACTGCTGACGGTGACCCTGGCGACGGCGGTAGCCGGTCTTGTTTTTGTAGCGCAGGATGTCGATCTTGGCGCCCTTGGTGTGGTCCACGACCTCGGCCGTGACCTTGATCCCGGCCAGCACCCACGGGTCGCTGGTCACGGCGTCGCCGTCGACAACGAGCAGGGTCGAGAGCTCGACCGTGTCGCCAGCCTTGGCAGTGGAAATCTTGTCAACCTCAACGATGTCGCCGACAGCAACCTTGTGCTGGCGACCACCGCTGCGCACGATGGCGTACACGCGGATCTCTCTCTCACTCGGGACGGATGCTCCTGAAGCCAGCCGCTCACACGGGCCGCGGCCCGCGATGATCCGGAATTGGACGAGCGGCCTCTCCCGTGACCCGGCCGCTTGCGCGGTCGTGCGGGAGGAAGGTGCTCAGGAGCGCGACGCACGCTGAACGGGTAATCGTTCAAGACACGCCGACGGTCTAGGTTACGGGGCTGGTTCCGGAGGGTCAAACCGGGCCCCGTGGCACCGCGGCCCCCGCCCGGGGGCGGGGGCCGCGGTCACGGAACGGATCAGGCCTCGGTCGGAGCCGAGACGGACGGAGCGCTCTGCTCCGCCGCCGCGGTCTTCTTCGTGGCCCGCTTCGCCGTGGTCTTCTTGGCCGTCGCCTTCTTCGCGACGGTCTTCTTGGCGGCCGCCGCCTTCTTGGCCGGGGCCTTCTTCGCCGTGGTGGCCGCCTTCTTGGCCGGAGCCTTGCGGGCGGCCTTCTTGGCGGGAGCCGGCGCCTCGGCCTCGGCCTCGGCGGCCTCAGGCTCGGCGGCCTCGGCCGGAGCCTGCTCCGGGGCGGCCGGGGCGGGCTCGGCGGCCGGGGCCTCGACGACCACGATGGCGGCCTCCACCGCACCGGCGGGCGCCGTGGCCCTGCGTACGGCACGGCGGCGCGGACGGGCCGGGGCGGCCTCCACGACGGGCTCGGCCGGGGTCTCGGCGACCACGGGCTCGGGCTCGGCGACCGGCTCCGGCTCGGCGACGCGCTCGGCGACGGCCTCCACGGCCGGCTCCGGCTCGGCCACCGCCACGGGCTCCGGCGCCACGACGGGCTCCGGCTCCGGCGCGGTCGCCTTACGGGTCGCCCGGCGACGGGTACGGCCCTTCGGCGCGGCCTCCTCCACGGGGGCGGCCGGAGCCACCGGGGCGGCCTCGACCGTCTCCGCGGCCTCGACGGCCTCGGCGACGACCTCCGCTGCCGGCTCCAGCACCGTGTCGGCGGGCTCGGTGACCGGCTCCGCCTCCACCACCGGGGTCACCGGCGCGGGGGCCTGGGCGGCGAACCGCTCCGCACCGCGCGGGGCGCCCGCCGGAGCGGTCGCCTTACGGGTGGCGCGGCGACGGTTGCGGCGGCCGCTGACGCCCGCCGCGGCCTCGGCCTCGGCGGCGCTGCTGTACAGCTCCTCGTCCGGCACGAACGCCGGCTCCGGCAGGGCACGCGGCGCGGCGAGCTCGGCGGCCACCTCGGCCTCGGTCTCGGCCTCCTCGAGCAGCTCGGCGTCGACGGTCTCGACCGTCTCCAGCTCGTGCTCGTGCTCGTGGCCACGGCCACCGCGGCGCTTGGCGCGCTTGCCGTTGCCGCCGCCGCCCACCGCGGCCGGGGTCTCCATGTGGACGATCACACCGCGGCCGTTGCAGTGGACGCAGGTCTCGGAGAAGGACTCCAGCAGACCCTGGCCCACCCGCTTGCGGGTCATCTGGACCAGGCCCAGCGAGGTGACCTCGGCCACCTGGTGCTTCGTGCGGTCACGGCCCAGGCACTCCAGCATGCGCCGCAGCACCAGGTCGCGGTTCGACTCCAGGACCATGTCGATGAAGTCGATGACGACGATGCCGCCCAGGTCGCGCAGCCGCAGCTGGCGCACGATCTCCTCGGCCGCCTCCAGGTTGTTCCTGGTGACGGTCTCCTCGAGGTTGCCGCCCTGACCGGTGAACTTGCCGGTGTTGACGTCGATGACGATCATCGCCTCGGTCTTGTCGATCACGAGGGAGCCGCCCGAGGGCAGCCACACCTTGCGGTCGAGCGCCTTGGCGAGCTGCTCGTCGATCCGGTACGTCGCGAAGACGTCGACCTCGGAGGTCCAGCGGGACAGCCGGTCGGCCAGGTCCGGGGCCACGTGGGACACGTAGCCGTGGATGGTCTGCCACGCCTGGTCACCGCTGATGATGACCTTGGAGAAGTCCTCGTTGAAGATGTCGCGCACGACGCGGACCGTCATGTCCGGCTCGCCGTAGAGCAGGCTCGGCGACGAGGTCGTGATCTGCTTCGACTTCTTCTGGATCTCCTCCCACTGCCCCTGCAGACGCTCGACGTCACGGCGCAGCTCGTCCTCGCTCGCGCCCTCGGCGGCGGTGCGCACGATGACGCCCGCGTCCTCGGGGACGATCTTCTTGAGGATGGTCTTCAGACGCGCCCGCTCGGTGTCGGGCAGCTTGCGGCTGATACCGGTCATCGAGCCCTCGGGCACGTAGACCAGGTAACGGCCGGGCAGCGAGACCTGGCTGGTCAGGCGGGCGCCCTTGTGGCCGATCGGGTCCTTGGTGACCTGGACCAGGACCGACTGTCCGGACTTCAGGGCGGACTCGATGCGGCGCGGCCCGTTGGCCATGCCGAGCGCCTCGAAGTTGACCTCACCGGCGTACAGGACGGCGTTGCGGCCCTTGCCGATGTCGATGAAGGCGGCCTCCATCGACGGCAGCACGTTCTGGACCTTGCCCAGGTAGACGTTGCCGACGTACGAGGTGGCCTCTTCCTTGTTGACGTAGTGCTCGACGAGCACGTTGTCCTCGAGGACGCCGATCTGGGTGCGCTCGCCCGCCTGGCGGACGACCATCACGCGCTCGACGGCCTCGCGGCGGGCCAGGAACTCGGCCTCGGTGATGATCGGCACCCGGCGGCGGCCCTGCTCGCGGCCCTCGCGGCGGCGCTGCTTCTTCGCCTCCAGACGCGTCGAGCCCTTGATGGACTGGACCTCGTCCGCGCCGGTGCCCAGCTCGGCCTTCTCGCGCGCCGGACGCGGCTCGCGGACCTTGACGACGGTACGGACACCGTCCTCCTCGCCCGCCTCGACCTCTACGGCACCGTCACCGCTGCGGCGGCGACGACGGCGACGCCGACGGCTGGAGGCGGAACCGAGGGCCTCGTCGGCCTCCTCTTCCTCTTCCTCCTGCTCGGCTTCCCGCGGCTCGGCGTCCTGCGCGGGGGCCTCGGCCTCGCCCTCCTCGTACGCGGACTCGTCCAGCTCGGCGCTCTCACCGCGACGGCGGCGACGGCCACCGCGACGACGGCGGCGCGAGGGGCGCTCGCCCGACTCGTCGAAGTCCTCCTCGGCGGACCCGTCGAACTCGGCGGCCTCGGCCTCCGGCTCCTCCTCGGCGAGCTCCTGCTCGGCCGGGGCGACGGGCTCGGCGGCACCGCGACGGCGGCGGCGACGGCCGGCCGGCTGCGCGGCGGGGGCCTGGACCTCGGCGGCGGCCTCGGCCTCTTCCTCCTCGTCCTCCTCCACCGAAGCGGCGGCGGCAGCGGCCGCGGCGGCCATGGCGGCGGTCTCCGGCGTCTGGAACATCGGCTCGGCGAAGACCGGCGCCTGGAAGACGGCCACGGCGGGACGCGCGGCGCGGCGGCGGCCGGCCGGGGCGGCCTCCGGCTCGGCGGCGGCCTCGGGCTGCGCGGCGGGGGCCGCGGCCGCGGCGGCGGCCGGGGCGGCGGAACGGGTGGCGCGGCGGCGGCCGCGCTTGGGGGCGTCCACGGCGTCGGCGACGGTGACGGCACGGGTGGCGGCCCGGGGGGCCTCCTCCGCGGCGGGGGCCTGGACCTCTTCCGCTTCCTCCTCCGCTTCCTCGACGGCCGGGGCGGCCTCGGCGGCGGCCGGGGCGGCGACGGCGCGGGTGGCGCGGCGACGGGCACGCGGCGCGGGGGCGGCCGGAGCCTCCTCCTCCACCGCCGGAGCCGGGGCGGACTCCACGACGACCTCGGCCGGCTCGGCGGCCGCGGGGGCGGCGACGGCACGGGTGGCACGGCGGCGGGTGCGCGGGGCCGGAGCGGCCGGAGCCTCCTC
>NZ_JBVHWK010000004.1:142469-175310 GCF_055569445.1 Streptomyces sp. NPDC029122
CCTCGACGGCCGGCGCCGGAGCCGACTCCACGACGACCTCGGCCGCCTCCGCGGCAGGAGCGGCCACGGCACGCGTCGCACGGCGACGGGCACGCGGCGCGGGAGCGGCCGGAGCCTCCTCGACGGCCGGGGCGGAAGCGGCCGGGGCGGTCTCGGCGGCGGCCTCCGGAGCGGTCTCGGCGACCGGAGCGGTGGTGGCACGGGTGGCACGGCGGCGGGTGCGCGGGGCCGGAGCGGCCGGAGCCTCCTCGACGGCCGGCGCCGGAGCCGACTCCACGACGACCTCGGCCGCCTCCGCGGCAGGAGCGGCCACGGCACGCGTCGCACGGCGACGGGCACGCGGGGCCGGAGCGGCCGGAGCCTCTTCGACGGCCGGCGCCGGAGCGGCGGCGGCCTCTACGGGCGCCTCGGCGGCGACGCCGCCGGGCGGGCCGGCCGGCCGGGAAGCCGCGCGGCGACGCCTGCGCGGGGGCAGGTTGTCGCTGGGGCTGCCACTGTCGGCGGCGGGGGTGTTCTCGTTTTCGTTGTTGAGCATGCGGGGTTCTCCCGTCACGCTCCCGGGCGCCGCGGCTGACGTCCGGTCCGGCACGGCTCCGCGCGAAGGGCGCGGAGCCGGCCTCCGGGGCGCGTTCGCCACACGGGAGCTGTAGTCCATGGCCGCCGGTTCCGTACGTCTTGTCCGTACGGCCTGGCGGAAGTCTTCAGGTCTGTGCGCTGCCCGACCCAGGTGGCTCCCGAGTGCCAGGGCGGCGCGACGACGACGTTCCTTACGCGGCGGGACCTTCCGGCGCCTTCGCGTCGGCATTCACGGCGGCCGTGGGTGGGGCGGCCGTGACGGCTTCGCGGTCGGGCGCGAGCGGGTCGGTCACCGTGCCGGACTCCTCGTCGAAGAGCCCCTGCGCCAGCCTGGTCACCGCTGCGGGGACCGGCGGCGCCAGGTCGGCCACAGCGTGGAGACCGGACAGGACGTCGTCGGGTCGCACGACAGGTGTCAAATGCCGAACAACCAGCCGCAGTATCGCACAGGCATGGTCCAGCGGCCTATCAACCGGGGCGGGAAGGGCCTCCAGACTGACGACGGCCCCACGGGTGTCGAAGGTCCGCATGCCGTTCTTGGTCCGGCGCTGCACCTCGACCGTCTCGGCGGCGAGGAAGACCTCCACCGCCCGCGCGGCGTCGGCGGGCTCCACGCCCTCCAGGCGCAGCTCCCAGACGGAGGCCGTCAGGCGGTCCGCGAGCCCGGAGGTACGGGCCTCGACGGCGTCGACGATGTCGAGGCCGGCCGGCATGGACTCGTCGAGCAGCTCGCGGAGCTTCTCGGGGTCACGTGCCTCGGCGAGGCCGATCTCGAGGTACTCGGCCTCGCTGCCGGTCCCGGTGGGGGCGGCGTTCGCGTACGAGACACGGGGGTGCGGGGTGAAGCCGGCCGAGTACGCCATGGGTACCTCGGCGCGGCGCAGGGCCCGCTCGAAGGCGCGCTGGAAGTCTCGGTGGCTGGTGAACCGGAGGCGGCCACGCTTGGTGTAGCGCAGTCGGATGCGCTGCACCACCGGTGCGGGAGGCGGGCCTTCGGGCTGTCGCTTGCCCAGTGGTTCTTCTCCTTGTGCGGGGCGGCGCGGCTCGCGCGCCACCCTGAGGTCTGTCGACCCGTCCGGCTCACCCCCGCCGTTCGCGCAGGGAGATCTCGGGAGCGGGTGCCGCGTCGGCGGCTGTCGTACTACCCAGAGTACGCGCCCGTGACCTCGCCGGTTCCCGGGGCGGTCCCCCGAACAGCACGCGCCGGACCTCGGCCCGCGCCTCGCGCACCGCGGCACGGGAGGTACGCCACACCTCGCGCACGGCGTGCCCGAGGGGTGTGGCCACCTGCCGGTACACCCACGCGGCGGGCCGGACGACCCAGCCGCGCCACAGCCGGCGCAGGCCGCGGCCGAGGGCGCGGGTGATCCGGCCGGCGAGGTGCCAGGCGCTGTCGAGGAGGCGCCCTAGGGGTGCGAGTACGTACCGGTACAGCAGGGAGAGCGGCGGCAGGAGCACGTACCGCCACAGCCCCACCCACGGCCACACGAACAACAGCCGCCAGAGCCAGCCCGCGAGCCACCGCAGCCCCTGCCCGGCCGGCAGGAGGACGTACCGCCACAAGCCCACCCACGGCCACACGAACACCAGCCGCCAGAGCCAGCGCACCAGCCACCGCAGCCCGTGCCCGGCCGGCGTGAGCACCTCGCGGTACAGCCAGCCCGACGGCAGCACCACCACGTGCCGCACCACCCATGCGATCCCGGTCCCGAGCGGCACCAGCACGTACCGCCCGAAGGAGAGGAACAGCCAGGCGGTCCCCAGCCCGAGGGGCCGCAGCAGCCAGGTGTACGCGGCGCCGGAGACGGGCACGACCAGGTAGCGCCACAGTCCGGCCCAGGGCCAGTAGAAGAGGAGGAGCAGCAGCGGCCTCAGCGCGTACCGCCACACCCGCGCGAGCACCCACCCGGCGGCCCGCCCCAGTGGCGCCAGCACACGGCGCCGCGCGGCCCGCGCGCCCAGCACGAGCAGGTCCCACACGGCCCGCACCGGCAGCACCACCAGCACGGCCACGATCTTCACGGGCACCCTGACCACTCCGGTCAGGCACCCGTCCCCACCCGGCGCCGCCTGCTGCTTTTCCATCCGCATGCCGCTAAGGACACCAGAACCCGCAGTTCCGTTGCGCCCCGGCCCGGGCCGTGCGGGCCGGAGGGCCGGCGCACGAACACGCATGCCCCCACCGTCGGACGGTGGGGGCACGGCGCGGAGGGCTCAGCCGGAGGCCGGGCTCACTTCACGACCGACAGCGGCAGCAGCTTCTTGCCGGTCGGGCCGATCTGGATCTCCGTCTGCATCTGAGGACAGACCCCACAGTCGAAGCACGGGGTCCAGCGGCAGTCCTCGACCTCGGTCTCGTCGAGGGCGTCCTGCCAGTCCTCCCAGAGCCAGTCCTTGTCCAGGCCGGAGTCCAGGTGGTCCCAGGGCAGTACTTCCTCGTACGTGCGCTCGCGGGTGGTGTACCAGGCCACGTCCACGCCGTACGCCGGCAGGGTCTTCTCCGCCGCCCGCATCCAGCGGTCGTACGAGAAGTGCTCGCGCCAGCCGTCGAAACGGCCGCCGTCCTCGTAGACCGCGCGGATGACGTCGCCGACGCGGCGGTCGCCGCGCGAGAGGAGGCCCTCGACGATGCCCGGCTTGCCGTCGTGGTAGCGGAAGCCGATCGAGCGGCCGTACTTCTTGTCGCCGCGGATCTTGTCACGGAGCTTGCCGAGACGGGCGTCCGTCTCCTCGGCCGACAGCTGCGGGGCCCACTGGAAGGGGGTGTGCGGCTTCGGCACGAACCCGCCGATGGACACCGTGCAGCGGATGTCGTTCTGGCCGGAGACCTCGCGGCCCTTGGCGATGACGTTGACCGCCATGTCGCCGATCTGGAGGACGTCCTCGTCGGTCTCGGTCGGCAGGCCGCACATGAAGTACAGCTTCACCTGGCGCCAGCCGTTGCCGTAGGCGGTGGCGACGGTGCGGATCAGGTCCTCTTCCGAGACCATCTTGTTGATGACCTTGCGCATGCGCTCGGAGCCGCCCTCGGGGGCGAAGGTCAGGCCGGAGCGGCGGCCGTTGCGGGTGAGCTCGTTCGCCAGGTCCACGTTGAAGGCGTCCACGCGGGTCGACGGCAGCGACAGGCCGACCTTGTCGTCGCTGTAGCGGTCGGCGAGGCCCTTGGCGATGTCGGCGATCTCGGTGTGGTCCGCGGAGGACAGGGAGAGGAGGCCGACCTCCTCGAAGCCCGTCGCCTTGAGGCCCTTCTCGACCATCTCGCCGATGCCGGTGATGCTTCGCTCCCGCACGGGGCGCGTGATCATGCCGGCCTGGCAGAAACGGCAGCCGCGGGTGCAGCCGCGGAAGATCTCCACGGACATGCGCTCGTGGACGGTCTCCGCGAGCGGGACCAGGGGCTGCTTGGGGTACGGCCACTCGTCGAGGTCCATGACGGTGTGCTTGGAGACGCGCCACGGCACGCCGGAGCGGTTCGGGACGACACGGCCGATGCGGCCGTCCTCGAGGTACTCGACGTCGTAGAAGCCCGGCACGTACACGTTGCCGGTCTTCGCGAGGCGCAGCAGGACCTCCTCGCGTCCGCCCGGGCGGCCTTCGGCCTTCCAGGTGCGGATGATCTCGGTCATGTCGAGGACGGCCTGCTCGCCGTCGCCGATGACCGCGCAGTCGATGAACTCCGCGATCGGCTCGGGGTTGAAGGCCGCGTGCCCGCCCGCGAGGACGATGGGGTGGTCGACCGTCCGGTCCTTGGACTCCAGCGGGATGCCGGCGAGGTCCAGCGCCGTGAGCATGTTGGTGTAGCCCAGCTCCGTGGAGAAGGACAGGCCGAACACGTCGAAGGCGGAGACGGGGCGGTGGCTGTCCACGGTGAACTGGGGCACCTGGTGCTCGCGCATCAGGGCTTCCAGGTCGGGCCAGACCGAGTACGTGCGCTCGGCGAGGACGCCCTCGCGCTCGTTCAGCACCTCGTAGAGGATCATGACGCCCTGGTTGGGCAGACCCACCTCGTAGGCGTCCGGGTACATGAGTGCCCAGCGGACGTCACAGGCGTCCCAGTCCTTGACGGTGGAGTTCAGCTCACCACCGACGTACTGGATCGGCTTCTGAACGTGCGGAAGCAGGGCCTCGAGCTGAGGGAAGACTGACTCGGCGGGCATAGCAACCTTCGTGAGCGGGCAGGGGGGCGACTCTCAAGCGTAACCCGCTCGGAGCCGCCGCCTGAATCCCAGCGGCCGGCGAAGCGCGGAGCGCGCACCGGACCTGGCCCGCGTTCACAGGGAGGAGCGGAGCTTCGGTCGCGACGCCCGGGCCCAGACGGCCGGGAGGTCGCGTTCGGCGCGTTCGGCCCGGGCCTCCTCGCGGCCGTGGAGGAGCCCCCAGGTGAAGGAGGGCTCGCCGGCGCCGTGGGCCTGGTGGGCCAGGTCGCGCAGGACGGTGCGGGTGACCACGCTGTCCTGGTGTTCGCCGAGCACGTCCTGGACCGCCTCCATGGCCTTGGCGAACTTCGTGGCGGGCTTCCCGAGGGCGGGTTCTGCGGCCTCCGCGCCGTAGCGGGCGCGTTTGGCGGCCTTGCGGGCCTCGTGGAGGGCGCGGTCGCGTTCCTGGCCGGGGTCGAGGGTCAGGGCGCGGTCGACCCGTCGGGCGAGCCTGCGGTAGTCGCGCAGGATCGCCTTGGGAAGGGCCTTGCCGGCGGGTTTCGCGGCCCTGGGCAGCAGCGGCGGGTCGGCGAGCAGGGCCTCCAGGGTGTCGAGGAGGGTGAGGTGCCGGGCGTCGTCGAGGGCGGCGAGGGCGCGGCGGCGCGACGCGGAGCGGCTGGTGCTGTTCCAGGTGCGCAGCCGCTTGTGGACGGGGCCGGCGAGGAGGGGGTGGGGGAGGCCGGCGACCGCTTCCCGGAGGTGGTCGTGGAGGACTTCCCGGTCGCGGTCGACGCCGAGTTCCGTGCCGAGCCGGCGCAGTTCTTCGCCGATGGGGTCGGTGACCTCGCGGTCGAGGATCTTGCGGTAGGTCTTGAACGCGCTGCGCAGGCGCCGGGAGGCGACCCGCATCCGGTGCACGGAGTCGGGCTGGTCGCGTCGTACGGCCGGGTCGTAGCTGATCAGTGTGTCCACCTGCTGGCGCAGGTACGCGAGGACGTGCGCGCCGGCGGTTCCGTCGGCCGGGCCGGGCGCGGGGCGGGCGGGGGCCCCGCTGCCGGTCTCGGCGAGGGCGCGGGCGAGTTTGGAGGGGGCCTCGGAGACCTTGAGCCCGGCCTTCTGGAAGGTCTGTTCGACGGCGTCGAGGAGTGCGGCTCCGGTGCCGTCGGCGAGTTCGACCTCGACCTCGGTCCAGTCCGCGATGGCCCCGCCCCGTTCGGCGTGGACGGTGTCGGTGCTGAGCTGTGCGAGGAGGGTGCCGTCGGCGTCGAGGAGGTCGCTGGTGCGGCGTTCGGAGCGCAGCCGGACCTGCGGTTCGAGCCGGTGGTCGCGGACCCGGGAGCGGACCAGGGCGGCGAGGGCGGGCGGGACGGTGTCGGCGAGGGGGGCGTGGACCTCGTCGCGGACCCCGGGGGCGACGGGGAGTTTGAGGTGCCAGCCGGAGTCCTCGCCGCCGGTGCGGCGGCGCAGGGTGAGGCCGTCGGCGGCGAGCCGGTGGTCGGGGGTGTCGTAGTAGACGGCGTCGAGGTGGTCGGTGCCCCGGTCGTGGACGGCCGCGATGGCGGCGGTGCCGGTGAGGTCGGGGAGCTCCTGCCGGGCGCCGGCCCGGGGCTCTGCGCGCCGGGCGGCCTTGCCGTGCCCGGCCGCCTCGCCGCCCTCACCGGGTTTCGCCGCCCGGCCGGTGTCTTTGGTGCTTCCGGTCGTGCCGGCGCCGCCGTCGGTGTCACCGGTGGTGCCGGAGCGCTTCCCGCCGGATCGCGGGAACTCGAATTTCCGCTCCATCTCGCGCTTGGTGTCCGCCATGAACCGAATCTAGTCCCGATCGGAGCACGGTGGGAGAGGGCCTCGGCGTTCGGCGGAACGACCCCCTCCGCACGGTGTGGCTCAGGCCGAGAGGGGGCGTTGCACGCGGATCGACTGGAGCAGTCCGACGGCCACCCAGACGGCGAACATCGACGATCCTCCGTAGGACACGAAGGGCAGCGGCAGGCCGGCCACCGGCATGATGCCGAGGTTCATCCCGATGTTCTCGAAGGCCTGGAAGGCGAACCAGGCGATGATCCCGGCGGCCACGATGGTCCCGTACAGCTCGGTGGTGGCGCGGGCGATCATGCAGGCGCGCCACAGGACCACTCCGAGCAGGCCGATGATGAGGATGCCGCCGATGAAGCCGAGCTCCTCCCCCGCGACCGTGAACACGAAGTCGGTCTGCTGTTCGGGCACGAACTGGCCCGTGGTCTGGGGGCCCTTGAACAGGCCGGAGCCCGTGAGGCCGCCGCCGCCGATCGCGATGCGCGCCTGGTTGGTGTTGTAGCCGGCGCCGGCGGGGTCGAGCTCGGGGTTGGCGAAGGCGGCGAAGCGGTTGATCTGGTACTGGTCGAGGACGCCCAGCTGCCAGATCAGGATGGCTCCGGCGGTTCCGGCGCCGATCAGGCCGACCACCCAGCGGTTGGAGGCGCCGGAGGCCAGCAGCACTCCCAGCACGATCACGACCATCACCATGACCGACCCGAGGTCGGGCATCAGCATGACGATGCCCATGGGCGCGGCGGCCAGGCACAGCGCCTTGACCACGGTGCGGTGCTCGGGATGTTCCAGGTCTCCGGCGTCGACCCGGGCCGCCAGCAGCATCGCCATCACCAGGATGATCGTGACCTTCACGAACTCCGAGGGCTGGAGCGAGAAGCCGCCGCCGATGACGATCCAGGCGTGGGCGCCGTTGATGGTGGCGCCGAGCGGGGTGAGCACGGCCGTGACGAGCAGGAGCGAGAGCCCGTAGAGGACCGGGACGGCCCCGCGCAGGTTGCGGTGGCCGAGGAGGACCGTCCCGATCATCAGGAGGAAGCCGATGCCGGTGTTGAGCAGGTGGCGCCAGAGGAAGTACTGCGGGTCGCCCTGGTTGAGGGTGTCCCGGTGGCGGGTCGCCGACCACACCAGCACGGCGCCGATCAGGGACAGGGCGAGCGCCGACAGCAGTATCGGCCAGTCGAGGCGGCGCAGGACCGAGTCACGGGCCGTCAGCCGGGCGAGCGGGCCCTTCTGGGGCGCGTACCGGGATACGGAGAAGTTGTTGGCGGTCTGCATCATCACGTCTCAGTCATGCCGCAGGGGCGGCGGGCCGGCGAGCGCGGGCGGCGCCAGCTCCTCCGGGGACGGGGGCACGTACGGCCGGATCTCGGGGGCGTCGATGGTGCCGTCGGGGTGGACGGTGGGCAGCTCGGCCTGCGGCTTGGGCAGGAGGGCCTTGCCGGTGTCCTTGCCGTCCATGGTGAGGCCGTACATCGCGTTGTAGATGTTGCGCACGGCGGGGCCCGAGGCTCCGGAGCCGGTGCCGCCCTGGGAGATCGTCATCACGATGGTGAAGTCGTCGGTGTAGGTCGCCAGCCAGGAGGTGGTCTGCTTGCCGTAGACCTGGGCGGTGCCCGTCTTGGCCCGCAGCGGGATTCTGTCCAGCGGCCAGCCGCCGAACCGCCAGGCGGCGGTGCCGCCGGGTTCGACGACCATGCGCAGGCCCTTGTCGAGGTCGGCGACGGTCTTGGCGTCGACCGGCAGCTTGCCGTGGGAGGTGGGCTTGATCTCCTGGATCTTGCCGTCGGGGCTGATCACGGCCTTGCCGACGGTGGGGTTGTAGAGGGTGCCGCCGTTGCTGATGGCGGCGTAGGCGGTGGCCATCTGGATGGGGGTGACGAGGACGTCGCCCTGGCCGATGGCGAAGTTGATGCTGTCGTAGGCCTTGAGCTGGTTGCCTTCGAGGCAGCTTTCGTAGGCGATCTGCTCGACGTAGGTGCCGCCCTTCTTGCCCTGCTTGCACCAGGAATCCTTGTTGGCCGCCCAGAAGTTCTGCTTCCACTGGCGGTCCGGGATGCGTCCGGTGACCTCGTTGGGCAGGTCGATGCCGGTCTCGGAGCCGAGTCCGAACTCACGGGCGGTCCGGTAGAACCAGTCGTGAGCGTCCTTCTTGGGTTCGAGGCCGCCGTCGCGCTGCCACTCCTTGTGGCCGAGGGCGTAGAAGACGGTGTTGCAGGAGAACTTGAGGGCTTCGCCGAGGGTGATGGGGCCGTGGCCCTTGGACTCGAAGTTCGCGAAGCTGCGGCCGCCCATGTTGTAGGAGGCGCTGCAGTTGTACTTGTCGTTGAAGGCGTAGCCGGCGCGGACGGCGGCGCTCGCGGAGACCACCTTGAAGATGGAGCCGGCGGGGGCTTGGCCCTGAATGGCCCGGTTGAGCAGCGGGTAGTTGGAGTTCTTGCTGGTGAGGTTGGCGTAGTCCTGGCCGGAGATGCCGCCGACCCAGGCGTTGGGGTCGTAGTCGGGCTGGGAGGCCATGGCGACGACGCGGCCGGTCTTGGTCTCCATGACGACGACGGCGCCGGAGTCGGCCTCGTACTTGCGTCCGGTGATGTTGTCGGTCTCCTTGCGGACGACCTTCATCGCCTGGGCGAGCTCGTACTCGGCGACGGACTGGACCCGGGCGTCGATGCTGGTGACGAGGGTGGATCCGGCGACGCCGGGGTCGGACTTCGTCTGGTCCATGACGCGTCCGAGGTTGTCGACCTCGTACGAGGTGACCTGCGCCTTGCCGCGCAGCTCCTTGTCGTACGTGCGCTCGAGCCCGGAGCGGCCGACCTGGTCGGAGCGCAGGTGGGGCGAGTCGGTGTCCTTGGCCTTCTGGATCTCGTCGTCGGTGACGGGCGAGAGGTAGCCGAGGACCTGCGCGGTGCGGGCGGCGCCGGGCGCGGGGTAGCGGCGCACCGCGGTCGGTTCGGCGGTGATGCCGGGGAAGTCCTCGGGGCGTTCGCGGATCTGGAGGGCCTGCTGGGTGGTGGCCTCCATGGTGACCGGGATCGGCTGGTACGGGGAGCCGTTCCAGCAGGGCTTGGGGGTCTGGGAGTCGCAGAGCCGGATCTTGTCCATGACGTCCTGCGGCTTCATGTCCAGGACTCCGGCGAGGCGGGTCAGGACGGCCTTGCCCCGGTCCTTTATCCGCATCAGCTCGGTGCGGGAGGCGGAGACGACCAGGCGGGTCTCGTTGTCGGCGAGGGGGACGCCGCGGGCGTCCAGGATGGAGCCGCGCACGGCGGGCTGCACCACGCGCTGGACGTGGTTGCTCCTGGCCTCGTCGGCGTACTCGTGGCCGTTGCGGATCTGGAGGTACCAGAGCCGGCCGCCGAGGGTGCAGAGCAGGGAGAAGACGAGGATCTGGATGATGACGAGCCGGATCTGCACCCGGGGGGTGCGGCCGGTCTCGGGAATGTTGGTCATGCCTCGTTCTCCCCCGTCACAGCTTCTTGACGTTCTTCACGCCTTTGACGCCCTTTATCCGGCCGGCCCGGTTCGCGCGGCCGCGGGCGGTGCGCAGCCGCAGGCCGCCGCGCCGGCTGCCGATGCTGAGGCCGGTGCCGCCGGCGAGCCAGCCGGAGGACACGTCGGCGCCCTGCGGCGGGCCGCCGTTGGCTTCGACGGCCATCGGGTCGTTCTCGGCCCGGCGGGCGAGGGCCATGATCCACGGCACCGTGAAGGGGGCCAGCAGCAGGTCGTAGAGGACGGCGGTGAACAGCAGCCCGCCGAGGCCGACGTGACGTTCGGCGGTGTCGCCGACCAGGGCGCCCACGCCGACGTAGAGCAGGATCGAGCCGACGGCGGCGGCGAGCACGGTGAGCATCGGGCCCCAGGCGGAGCGGAACCGGCCGTTGTCGGGGCGGGCCAGTCCCACGAGGTAGCCGATGATGCACAGGACGAGGGCGTAGCGGCCCGCCGCGTGGTCGGCGGGCGGGGCCAGGTCCGCGAGGAGTCCGGCGCCGAAGCCGAGGAGGGCGCCGGAGGTCGGCCCGTACACCAGGGACAGGGCGACGACCGTGAGCAGCATCAGGTCGGGGACGGCGCCGGGGAGCTGGAGCCGCCCCAGGACGGTGACCTGGATGACGAGGGCCACCACGACGAGGGTGGCGGAGAGCAGGATCCGGTTGAAGCGCATGGATCAGCGTTCCTCCTCGTCCGCGGGCCGGCCGGAGACGCTCGGGGAGGGCGTGACCGTGACGGTGACCGTCGGTGTGGGCTTGGGGGGTTCGGGCTTGGGCGGCAGGACGGCGTCGCGCGGGTCTTCGCGGGGCGGTACGACGACCACGCCGACGATGTCGAGGCGGGAGAAGCCGACGAAGGGGCGGACGTGGATGGTGCGGGTGAGGCCGCCGTTGGAGGGGTCGACTCGGACGACCTCGCCGAGCGGGACGCCGGGTACGAAGGGCTTGTTGGCGCGGGAGCCGAAGGTGACCAGGCGGTCGCCGGGGCTGACCTTGGCGCGGCCGTTGAGCATCTGGACCGACAGCGCGCGGTCGCCCTGGCCGGTGGCGAAGCCCAGTTCGCCGCTCTGCTCCAGGCGGGTGCCGACGGTGAAGTCGGGGTCGTTGGCGAGCAGCACGGTGGAGGTGTCGGGGCCGACGGTGGTCACCCGGCCGACGAGGCCGTCGCCGTTGAGGACGGTCATGTCGCGCTCGATGCCGTCCTTGCTGCCGGCGTCGATGGTGACGGTCCAGGAGAAGCCCTGGGCGGACCCTATGGCGATGACTTCGGCCCCCTTGATGCCGTACTGTCCGGCGCCGGCGCGCTTGAGCATCTCGTCGAGCTCGTGGATGCGGCTCTTGGCCCGCTCGTCGCTGCCCATCCTGGTCTTCAGGAGGGCGTTCTCGCGTTCCAGCCGGGTGATGCGGTTGTGGCGCTCGTCGGAGTCGCGTACGGCCCCTATGGCGTTGGCGACCGGGCCCACCGCGGTGGCGACGCCCTTCTCGACCGGACCGAAGACCGCTGCCGCGGCCTTGCGGGCACCGTCGACCGGTGACTCCTCGCCCGCTCTGATGTCCACCGTGATCAATGCGAACGCGATGGCGATCAGCAGCACCAGGAGCAGCCGGCTCTCTCGTGTGTCCCTCACGTGCGGCGGCCGTGCCTTCCTCGTAGAAAACCCGTGCGGCGGAGTCGCTCCGGCGGAGCCGGGGCCGCGCCGGACTGTGCCTGTATATCAACGATCCGCCGCACCGGCGCGGTAGCACCCGTACGGCGGATCCTTGTGTTCCGCATGCCCCGTTGGAGGGGGTTTGATCACCGCCGGGGCTGGGCGTCCAGGACCTGCTGGAGGGCTTCGAACTCCTCGACGCACTTGCCGGAGCCGAGGGCCACCGAGTCGAGGGGGTCCTCGGCGATGTGGATCGGCATGCCCGTCTCGCGGCGCAGCCGCTCGTCGAGGCCGCGCAGCAGGGCTCCGCCGCCGGTGAGGACGATGCCGCGGTCCATGATGTCGCCGGACAGTTCCGGCGGGCACTTGTCGAGGGTGGTCTTGACGGCGTCCACGATGGAGTTGACCGGCTCCTCGATGGCCTTGCGCACCTCGGCGGCGGAGATGACGACGGTCTTCGGGAGGCCGGAGACCAGGTCGCGGCCGCGGATCTCGGTGTGCTCGTCCTTGTCGAGGTCGTACGCCGACCCGATCGTGATCTTGATCTGCTCGGCGGTGCGCTCGCCGAGGAGGAGCGAGTACTCCTTCTTGATGTGCTGGATGATCGCGTTGTCCAGCTCGTCGCCGGCCACCCGGATGGACTGTGCCGTGACGATTCCGCCGAGGGAGATGACGGCGACCTCGGTGGTGCCGCCGCCGATGTCCACGACCATGTTGCCGGTGGCCTCGTGGACGGGCAGGCCCGAGCCGATGGCGGCGGCCATGGGCTCCTCGATGATGTGCACCTGGCGGGCGCCGGCCTGCGTGGACGCCTCGATGACGGCGCGCCGCTCCACCCCGGTGATGCCGGAGGGCACGCAGACCACGACGCGCGGGCGCGCCAGGTAGCGACGCTTGTGGATCTTGAGGATGAAGTACCGGAGCATGCGCTCGGTGATCTCGAAGTCGGCGATCACGCCGTCCTTGAGGGGCCGTACGGCGACGATGTTGCCGGGCGTCCGGCCGATCATCTTCTTCGCCTCGGAGCCGACCGCCAGGATTCCACCGGTGTTCGTGTTGATGGCGACCACGGACGGCTCGTTCAGAACGATTCCCCGGCCCCTCACGTACACCAGCGTGTTGGCGGTCCCGAGGTCGATCGCCATGTCACGGCCGATGAACGACATGTTGTTCCCCTTGTTCCCCATGAGGAGCGTCTGGCCTTCCAGTTGATAGCGGCTGCTGTCAGGTCGGCGAGGTGGGTGTGTGGGTGGAGGCCCCATCGTAGTGCCGCCAGTACCGGTACCGCGCGACGGGACTCCGGCGATCGTGCCGGAACGGAAACCCGCCCCCTGATTGGTGACGTCGTGTCCTTGCCATGCGTTCCCGGCCGACACCCGCAATACCGAAGGGCGACCGAAATTACTTCGGTCGCCCCAGGTCATGAGCGCTATTCGGCTGATGTCTCGTCAGGAAGGACTGTTCCCGGAAATCAGAGCGCGGGGAAGAAGAGCTTCAGCTCGCGCTCCGCGGACTCCTCGGAATCCGAGGCGTGGATCAGGTTCTCGCGGACGATGGTGCCGAAGTCCCCGCGGATGGAACCGGGCGCCGCGGCGATCGGGTCGGTGGGCCCGGCCAGCTGGCGGACACCCTCGATCGCACGTTCCCCTTCCACCACCAGGACGACGACCGGGCCGCTCGCCATGAAGCCCATCAGGGGCTCGTAGAAGGCCTTGCCCTTGTGCTCACCGTAGTGGGCCTCCAGGGTCTGCGCGTCGAGCGTGCGCAGCTCCATCGCCGGGATGGTCCAGCCGGCCTTCCGCTCGATGCGGCCGATGATCTCGCCGACCAGCCCGCGACGGACGGCGTCGGGCTTGAGGATGACGAGAGTGCGCTGGGTCATGTGGGTGCTCCTTGCGGCAAACGGGTGCGGTGCGACGAATCTACAGGGCCGAAACGGTGAACCGTCACGCAGCGTCAGGAGCGGCGGCTTCCGCCTGACGGGCGGCCCAGCTCGCCTTGATCGCGTCGATCTTGCGGCCGTAGTGCACCGAGCACCACCACAGGCCCGCGAAGACCGCGCCCAGGAAGAACATCGTCGGGACCACGAAACCGCTCGCGATCAGCCCGATCTGCAGCGCCCAGCCGATCTGCACCGCGCCGGGACGCGAGAGCATCCCGCACAGCAGCACCGACAGCAGCATCGTCACACCGCAGACCGTCCACACCTCGGCCTGGGTCAGGTCCGGGTTCTTCATGGCCACCAGGCCCGCGAAGCCGACGATGAAGAATTCACCGATCAGCGTGCTCGCGCAGAGCGTGCGCATCGATCCCTCAGCCCTTCTTGAACAGCAGGCGGGCCTCGCCCACCGTGATCACGGAACCGGTCACCAGGACCCCGGCCCCTCCGTATTCGGCCTCTTCCTCCGCAAGGGTGACGGCCGCCTCCAGCGCGTCGTCCAGCCGGGGCTCCACCTGCACCCGGTCCGGGCCGAAGACCTCGACCGCGATCGCCGCCAGTTCGTCCGCGCCCATCGCCCGGTGGCTGGTGTTCTCGGTGACCACGACCTCCGCGAAGATCGGCTCGAAGGCCTCGAAGACGCCCTTGACGTCCTTGCCCTCGCTCGCGGCCACGACACCGATCAGCCGGCTGAAGCCGAAGGCCTCGGTGACCGCCTCCGCGGTGACCTGCGCGCCCGCCGGGTTGTGCGCGGCGTCCAGGATCACCGTCGGGCTGCGGCGCACGACCTCCATGCGGCCCGGCGAGGTCACCGAGGCGAAGGCCTGCCGGACGGTGTCCGCGTCCAGCTCCCGCGCGTGCTCCCCGCCGACGCCGAAGAAGGCCTCGACGGCGGCCAGCGCGACCGCCGCGTTGTGCGCCATGTGGGCCCCGTACAGCGGCAGGAAGATGCCGTCGTACTCGCCGCCCATGCCGCGCAGGGTGAGCATCTGGCCGCCCACCGCCACCTCGCGGGAGACGACGCCGAACTCCATGCCCTCGCGGGCCACCGTCGCGTCGGCCTCCACGGCCTTCTTCAGCAGCACCTGTGCCGCGTCCACCGGCTGCTGCGCCAGGATCACGGTGGCGTCCTGCTTGATGATGCCGCCCTTCTCCTGGGCGATCTCGCCGGGCGTGGAACCGAGCCGGTCCGTGTGGTCCAGGCTGATCGGGGTGATCACCGCGACCGTCCCGTCGATCACGTTGGTGGCGTCCCAGCTGCCGCCCATGCCGACCTCGACCACGGCCACGTCGACCGGCGCGTCCGCGAAGGCCGCGTACGCCATGCCGGTGAGCACCTCGAAGAACGACAGCCGGTACTCCTCGGCGGCGTCGACCATCTCCACGTACGGCTTCACGTCGTGGTACGTCTCGACGAAGCGCTCGGCGCTGATCGGTGCCCCGTCCAGACTGATCCGCTCGGTCACGGACTGGACGTGCGGGCTGGTGTAACGGCCCGTGCGCAGGTCGAAGGCGTTCAGCAGGGCCTCGATCATGCGGGCCGTACTGGTCTTGCCGTTGGTGCCGGTGACGTGGATGGACGGGTACGCGCGCTGCGGCTCGCCCAGTACGTCCATCAGGGCGGCGATCCGGCTGACGGACGGCTCCAGCTTGGTCTCGCCCCACCGGGTGGCCAGCTCCTGCTCCACCTCCAGCAGCGCCTTCGCCACCTCCGGGTCCTCGGGGCGGGACGGCACGGGGTCGCCCGACGGCGGCCCGGCCTGGGCGCGCAGGGTACGGCTGCCGGCCTCGATCACCGCCAGGTCGGGGTCGCGGTCGGACTCTTCCGCCACAATCTGGTCGAACTCGTCGAAGGTACCGTCGCGGTCGCGGTCGTGGCTCTGGGGCTGCTGCTCACTCACGGGGACCAGTCTACGGACGGGGACCCGCAGGACTTCCGGCCCGGGCGTTTCGGGACCTACGGCCGCGAAGGCGACCTGATCGTCATGCGAGCCTTGCGGCAGGAGAGGGGGGACCGAATGCCGCAGGCCAGCACCACCACGACCGCCTCCAGCCGCGACATGGGGACGGACCTCGGGACCGCCGACACCCTCGTCTACGCCCGCGGCCACGGGATCGTCCTCAATGAGCCGTCCGTGGTGGCGGTCAGGGCCGGAACCGCCACCGCCCTGGCCGTCGGTGCCGAGGCCAAGGAGACCACCGGCCGCACCCCGAGCGGTCTGCTCGCCCCCGCCGGGGCATGAGCGCCCGCCCGGTCAGCCGTGCGGCAGCGTCGCCACCACCTCGTACGAGTCCGGCGTCCGCGTCGCCGTCAGCGTGCCCCCCAGGCTGCGGACCCGTTCGGCCATGCTCGCCGTACCCGAGCCCGCCGAGACCGGGGCCCGGCCCGGGGCGCCGTCCGGCAGTCCGTTGCTGACGGCGATCCGCACGTGCGCGCCGTCCGCCCGGACCGACACCTCGATGGTCTCGCCGCGGGCGTGCTTGGCCGCGTTGGTCAGGCACTCCTGCACCACCCGGTAGACCGCGGCCTGCCGCAGCGGCGACAGCGCGTGCGCCTGCGGGTCCAGCGCCAGCCTGACCGGCGAACCGGCCCGCCCGCTCTGCTCCGCCAGCGCCGCCAGCCCGTCCACACCGGGGGTCGCCGCCCGCTCCCCGCGCTGCACGATGATCTCGTTGAGGACCAGGTGCGCCCGCCGGGCGGTGTCCGACAGCTCCTCGAAGTCCTTCGCGTACGGCGTCTCCCGCGCCCGCATCGACAGCACCTCCGAGCGCACCGTCAGCAGGGTCAGCTCCCGCCCCACGAAGTCGTGGACGTCGCGGGCGACCGAGGTCCGCTCCTGCTGCACGGCGCTCAGCACCGCCGACTCGGCCCGCCGGGCCTCCAGCTCGCGCACCAGGTCGTGCCGGCAGGCGGCGATCCCGACGGCGGAGGCGAGCACCCCGATCGGCACCACCAGGCCCAGGAAGGAGCTGAGCGTCGCCACCTTCGGCTCGGGCCAGCCCGGCAGGCAGAACACCGAGACCGCGAAGGCCACGTACCCGAGGGTGGCCAGGACCGCGGCGCGGCGCCCCCGGTACCGGCCGACGGAGTACAGCGCGAACTGGATCAGGGTCAGCTCGTGCAGCCAGCCGATGAACAGCAGGGCCGTGAGGTACGCCGCCCACGGCATCCGGCGCCGCGCCAGCAGCGTCGAGCAGCCCGCGGTGAGCACGGCGGCGGCCCCCGCCCCGCTGAGGGAGTTGTCGGCGGCGGCGAGGCCGGGCAGGTCCAGCGCCATCAGGGCCAGGCAGCTCAGCGCGGCGAGGGCGTCCTGCGCCCGGGGCGAGGCGCCCCAGCCCTCGGCCATCCGGCGGCCGGAGGCCAGGGCCCGGTGGAACGCCGGCGGGACGGGCTTGACGTGCATCCCCCCATCATCCGTGGTCGGCCCGGGGGGTGCGGATCGAGGGGTGCCGCATATGAAGTGATATGCGGCACCCCGGTCATCGCCGGGCAAGGGCTCACGCGAAGGCCCCCGCACCGTCCGGAGACGGTGCGGGGGCCTTCGTGCGCGGCAGCGACGCGCGGCTACGCGGCGGGCAGGGCGGCCAGCTGCGCCTGGATCCGGGCGATGTCCGCCTCGGCCTTGGTGAGACGGCCCTTGATCTTGTCCACGACGTTGTCGGGGGCCTTGGCGATGAACGCCTCGTTCGCCAGCTTCGCCTCGGCCTGCTGCTTCTCCTTCTCGGCGGCGCCCAGGTCCTTCGTCAGGCGCTTGCGCTCGGCCTCGACGTCGATGGTGCCCGACAGGTCGAGCGCGACCGTGGCGCCGGCGACCGGGAGGGTCGCGGAGGCACTGAAGGCGTCGCCCTCCGGCTGGAGTCGCAGCACCTGGCGGATGGCCGCCTCGTGCGCGGCGAGCGCCGTACCGGACAGGTCGAGACGGGCCGGCACCTTCTGCTTGTCGTCGAGGCCCTGCTCCTTGCGGAACCGGCGGACCTCGCGGACGAGGTTCTGGACGCTCTCGATCTCGGCCTCGGCGGCCTCGTCGCGGAAGCCACTGTCGTTCGGCCAGTCGGCGATCACGAGGGACTCACCGCCGGTCAGCGTGGTCCACAGCGTCTCGGTGACGAAGGGGACCACCGGGTGCAGCAGGCGCAGCATCACGTCGATGACCTCGCCGAGGACCCGGCCGGAGACCTTCGCCTGCTCGCCGCCCGCGAAGAAGGTCGTCTTCGACAGCTCGACGTACCAGTCGAAGACCTCGTCCCACGCGAAGTGGTAGAGCGCCTCGCTGAGCTTCGAGAACTGGAAGTCCTCGTAGTAGCCGTCGACCTGCGCGACCGTCTTGTTGAGGCGGGACAGGATCCAGCGGTCGGTGGCCGACAGCCGCTCGGCCGGCGGCAGCTCGCCCTCGATCGTGGCGCCGTTCATCAGCGCGAAGCGCGTGGCGTTCCAGATCTTGTTGGCGAACTTGCTGGATGCCTGGACCCAGTCCTCGCCGATCGGCACGTCCGTGCCGGGGTTGGCGCCCTTGGCCAGGGTGAAGCGGACGGCGTCGGAGCCGTACTTGTCCATCCAGTCGAGCGGGTCGACGACGTTGCCGAAGGACTTCGACATCTTCTTGCCGCGCTCGTCGCGGACCAGGCCCGTCAGCGCGATCGTCTTGAAGGGAACCTCGCCGTCCATGGCGTACAGGCCGAACATCATCATCCGGGCGACCCAGAAGAAGATGATGTCGTGGCCGGTGACCAGGACGTCGGTGGAGTAGAACTTCGCCAGGTCCGGGGTCTTCTCCGGCCAGCCCAGCGTGGAGAACGGCCACAGGCCGGAGGAGAACCAGGTGTCCAGGACGTCCGTGTCCTGGGTCCAGCCCTCGCCCGTGGGCGCCTCTTCGTCGGGGCCGACGCAGACGACCTCGCCGTCCGGGCCGTACCAGACCGGGATGCGGTGGCCCCACCACAGCTGGCGCGAGATGCACCAGTCGTTGAGGTTGTCGACCCAGTCGAAGTACCGCTTCTCCATCTCCTGCGGGTGGATCGCGACCCGGCCGTCACGGACCGCGTCACCGGCGGCCTTGGCCAGGGTCTCGACCTTGACCCACCACTGGAGGGACAGGCGGGGCTCGACCGTGGTCGAACAGCGCGAGCAGTGCCCGACGGAGTGCAGGTAGGGGCGCTTCTCGGCGACGATGCGGCCCTGCTGGCGCAGCGCGCCGACGACCGCGGAACGCGCCTCGAAGCGGTCCAGGCCGAGGAAGGGGCCGTGGACGGTGATGACACCGTGCTCGTCCATGATCGTCATGTTGGGCAGGTTGTGGCGCTGCCCGATGGCGAAGTCGTTCGGGTCGTGGGCGGGCGTCACCTTGACGCAGCCGGTGCCGAACTCGGGGTCGACGTGCGCGTCCGCGACGACCGGGATGGAGCGGTCGGTGAGCGGCAGCTTGACGAGCCGGCCGACGAGGTGCTTGTAGCGCTCGTCGTCGGGGTGGACCGCGATGGCCGTGTCACCGAGCATCGTCTCGGCGCGGGTGGTGGCGACGACGAGGCTGTCCTCGCCCTCGCCGTACCGGATGGAGACGAGCTCGCCCGCGTCCTCCTGGTACTCCACCTCGATGTCGGAGATGGCCGTCAGACAGCGGGGGCACCAGTTGATGATGCGCTCGGCGCGGTAGATCAGGCCGTCGTCGTAGAGCTTCTTGAAGATGGTCTGGACGGCCCGGGACAGGCCCTCGTCCATGGTGAAGCGCTCGCGGGACCAGTCGACGCCGTCGCCGAGGCGGCGCATCTGGCCGAGGATCTTGCCGCCGTACTCTTCCTTCCACTGCCAGACGCGCTCGACGAACTCCTCGCGGCCCAGGTCGTGGCGGGACTTGCCCTCCTCGGCGAGCTGCTGCTCGACCTTGTTCTGGGTGGCGATGCCGGCATGGTCCATGCCGGGCAGCCACAGGGACTCGTAGCCCTGCATGCGCTTGCGGCGGGTCAGGGCGTCCATGAGGGTGTGCTGGAAGGCGTGGCCCAGGTGGAGCGAGCCGGTGACGTTCGGCGGCGGGATGACGATGGTGTACGGGGGCTTCTCGCTCGCGGGGTCGGCCGTGAAGTACCCACGCTCTACCCAGCTCTCGTAGAGCTTCCCCTCTACCTCGGCCGGCGCGTAGGCGGTCGGCAGTTCGGAGTTGGGTGCGCTGGGTGTCTGCGTGTTCTCGGTCACGGGCACAGTTTAGGGCCGTAACGGTCCGGTACTGAAACCCGTAATCCGGGGGCCCGCCGCCCCGGGCGCCCATGCCTTCCGCCAGGATGTGTGAAACGGATAAGCAAACCTCACAGGGGGACGCGGGATGAGTTACAACCAGCCGGGGCCGTACGGCCAGCAGCCACAGCAGCCGGGCTCCTACGGGCAGCAGCCGCCGCAGCCGTACGGCCAGCCCCCCCAGCAGCCCGGCTACGGCTACCCCCAGCAGGCCCCGCCGCCCCCGCCGGCCTACCCCCAGCAGGGCGGCTACCAGACCCCTCCCCCGCCCCCGCAGCCCCCGTACGGCCAGCAGCCCCAGCCGCCGGCGTACGGCTACCAGACGCCGCAGCAGCCCCAGCCCGCGTACGCACCCCCGCCGCAGCCCCCGAAGAAGTCGAAGGCGGGCCCGATCATCGCGGTGGTCGTCGCCGTGGCCGTGATCGCCGGAGCCGGCTGGTGGTTCCTGGGCGGCGCGGCCGGCTCGGTCTCCGACGCCACGAAGGGCTACAAGCTGGTCGCGCCGGAGTCGGTGGGCGAGTTCCAGAAGAACCCGAAGTACGAAGAGAAGCCCATCAGCGACAAGGACAAGCAGGAAGCCGAGGCCGTCGGCATCAAGAACCCCACCCAGGTGGGCATGAGCTACATGGCCGGCGACCCGAAGAATCCGCTCACGCAGAAGGGCATCAACTTCAGCGGCGTCTACGGCGACATCGCCGACCCGGAGAAGTCGGTCGACGCCTACTTCGCCATGTTCAAGATGAACGCCGCTCAGAAGAACGACAAGTCGACGGTCGAACTGGTCGGCAGCCCGAAGGAGATCACTCCTGAAGGGTTCGATGGCGCCGTGCTCAAGTGCCAGGAGATCAAGGCGACTCCGAAGGACCCGAGCAAGGGAATCAAGGAATTCACGCTGCCCGTCTGCATCTGGGGTGACTACAGCACCCTGGCCGCGGTCAGCGCCAGCGACGCCGTCTCCATCCTCGCCGGCAAGCCCGGCTACACCCTGGAGCAGACCGCCGACTTCACCGCGAAGCTCTACAACACCGCCCGCGTCAAGAAGTAGCCGCGGCCACCCACGCAGAAGGGGCGCTCCCGGTCGGGAGCGCCCCTTCTGTATGCCCTTGCCGCTACGCCGACTTCTCGTGCGGGCCCTGGTCCTTCGGGACGATGCGGGGGACCAGCGTCGGGTTGACGTTGGAGCGGACCACGTCGGCGCTGATGACCACGCGGGCCACGTCCTTGCGGGACGGGACCTCGTACATCACCGACATCAGGACCTCCTCCATGATGGCGCGCAGGCCGCGCGCGCCCGTCTGGCGGAGGATCGCCTGGTCGGCGATGGCCTCGAGGGCCTCGCGCTCGAAGTCCAGCTCGACGCCGTCGAGTTCGAACAGGCGCTGGTACTGCTTCACCAGCGCGTTGCGCGGCTCGACCAGGATCTGGAGGAGGGCTTCCCGGTCCAGGTTGTGCACCGAGGTGATGACGGGGAGGCGGCCGATGAACTCGGGGATCATCCCGAACTTCACCAGGTCCTCCGGCATGACCTCCTGGAACTGGTCGCTCGCCTCGATCTCGCGCTTCGAGCGGATCGTCGCCCCGAAGCCGATGCCCTTGGCGCCCGCACGCGACTCGATGATCTTCTCCAGGCCGGCGAAGGCGCCGCCCACGATGAAGAGCACGTTCGTCGTGTCGATCTGGATGAACTCCTGGTGCGGGTGCTTGCGGCCGCCCTGCGGCGGGACCGACGCCGTGGTGCCTTCCAGGATCTTCAGGAGGGCCTGCTGGACGCCCTCGCCCGAAACGTCGCGCGTGATCGACGGGTTCTCGCTCTTACGGGCGACCTTGTCGATCTCGTCGATGTAGATGATCCCCGTCTCGGCCTTCTTGACGTCGTAGTCCGCCGCCTGGATCAGCTTGAGCAGGATGTTCTCGACGTCCTCGCCCACATAGCCCGCCTCCGTCAGCGCCGTCGCGTCGGCGATGGCGAACGGGACGTTCAGCATGCGGGCCAGGGTCTGGGCCAGCAGGGTCTTGCCGGAACCCGTGGGACCCAGCAGGAGGATGTTGGACTTCGCGAGCTCGATCGCGTCGTCACGGCCCTGCGCGCCGCCGTTCTCGCCGGCCTGGACGCGCTTGTAGTGGTTGTACACCGCTACCGAGAGCGCCTTCTTCGCCGGCTCCTGGCCGACGACGTAGCTCTCCAGGAACTCGTAGATCTCACGGGGCTTGGGGAGTTCCTCCCACCGGACCTCGGAGGTCTCCGCGAGTTCCTCTTCGATGATCTCGTTGCAGAGGTCGATGCACTCGTCGCAGATGTACACACCGGGTCCTGCGATGAGCTTCTTCACCTGCTTCTGGCTCTTTCCGCAGAACGAGCACTTGAGCAGGTCGCCGCCGTCACCGATGCGTGCCACGAGGTGCTTCCCCTTCGCCTGGGAGACGCCTGGTTCAGCGCTCCTGGTGCCTCATATCCGACGGTACCTTGCCGGGGGCCCCGTTCGGGGCCCCCTTGACGCGGTTCACATCGCGGAATCCCGCGGTGCGGCCACGTCAAGTGGCGGCAAGGATCAGACCGCGTTCATCTTGCGGGTCGAGACGATCTGGTCGATCAGCCCGTACGCCAGCGCGTCCTCGGCCGTGAGGATCTTGTCGCGCTCGATGTCCTCGCGGATCTTCTCGATCGGCGTGGACGAGTGCTTGGCCAGCATGGTCTCCAGCTGGTCGCGCATGCGCAGGATCTCGTTGGCCGCGATCTCCAGGTCGGAGAGCTGCTCGCGGCCGGTGCCGCCGGAAGGCTGGTGGATCAGCACACGGGCGTTCGGCAGGGCCATGCGCTTGCCCGGGGTGCCGGCGGCGAGCAGGACCGCGGCGGCGGAGGCCGCCTGGCCCATGCAGACCGTCTGGATGTCCGGCTTCACGAACTGCATCGTGTCGTAGATGGCCGTCAGCGCGGTGAAGGAGCCACCGGGGCTGTTGATGTAGATCGAGATGTCGCGGTCCGGGTCCATCGACTCCAGGCACAGCAGCTGCGCCATGACGTCGTTGGCCGAGGCGTCGTCGATCTGCACGCCGAGGAAGATCACGCGCTCCTCGAAGAGCTTCGCGTACGGGTCGTACTCGCGCACGCCCTGCGAGGTGCGCTCGACGAAGCGCGGGATGACGTAGCGGTTGTCGACCTGGGGGCCGGAGTAGAGGCCGCTCGCGGAGAAGTTGTTCTGCATCTGGGTGTTCACCGTCCTGGTGGCGTTCTGCGGGCTGAGGGTGCCTGGCTCGGGCGGGCTGGCGTACGGGGCCCCGTACGGGCCCCGCGCGCCGGGCCGGGATCAGGCCCCGGTGCCGCCGCCGCCCGGGACCAGGGACGCGGCGGAGATGATCTCGTCGATGAGGCCGTACTCCTTGGCCTCCTCCGCCGTGAACCAGCGGTCGCGGTCGCCGTCGCGGATGATCGCCTCCACGGTCTGGCCCGAGTGGTGCGCGGTGATCTCAGCCATCCGCTGCTTGGTGCGCAGCAGGTACTGGGCCTGGATCTTGATGTCCGAGGCGGTGCCGCCGATACCGGCGGAACCCTGGTGCATCAGGATGTCGGTGTTCGGCAGCGCGAAGCGCTTGCCCGTCGCGCCGCCGGTGAGGAGGAACTGGCCCATGGAGGCCGCCATGCCCATGCCGATGGTGACGACGTCGTTCGGGATGTACTGCATGGTGTCGTAGACCGCCATGCCCGCCGTCACGGAGCCACCGGGGCTGTTGATGTACAGGTAGATGTCCTTGTCCGGCTCGGCCGCCAGGAGCAGGAGCTGCGCCGTGATCTTGTTCGCGATCTCGTCGTCGACCTGCTGGCCGAGGAAGATGATGCGTTCGCCGAGCAGCCGGTTGTAGACATGGTCGCCGAGGCCGCCACCGATGGACGGCTCACCCGCGGCGTAAGGCTTCAGATTCGTCACGTATCCACCTGCTCGTCTCCGACGGCCGTATGCCGTCTCAGCGTCTCGTTCTGGGGCGCGGACCTACCGGGGGGCGATGCCCGCCGGCTTCGGGTACTCCCGTGCCCTCGTATTCATGGACCCTAACGCGCAGGTAGGACAACGCCATCCCGCTTCCCGAACTGTTCGCTCGGAGCGCAAGGTCCCGAGCCCTTCGCGAGGGCATGCGGAAGGGCCCGGACGCGGCTGCGTCCGGGCCCTTCGGGGCACTGCTCAGGGGGCTGCGCCGGGGCGTCGCCCGGGGTGTTACTTGGCCTCGTCGGCCTGCGCCTCGGAGTCGCCCTCGACGGCGGCCTCGGCGGCCGTCTCGGCCTCGTCCTCGTCGTCGGAGAGGTCGACGACCTCACCCTTGGTGTCGACGACCTTGGCGGCCTCGACGACGACCGCGAGGGCCTTGCCGCGGGCGACCTCGCCGACCAGCATCGGGACCTGGCCGCCCTCGACGACGGCCTGGGCGAACTGGTCCGGGGACATGCCGGAGGACTGCGCGCGGCGCATGAGGTGCTCGGTGAGCTCCTCCTGGTTGACGCCCAGCTTCTCCTTGTTGACCAGCGCGTCGAGGACGAACTGCGTCTTGATGCCCTTGACGGCCTGCTCGGAGGTCTCGGCGTCGAACTCCTCGACCGTCTTGCCCTGGATCTCGAGGAACTTCTCGAGGTTCAGGCCCATCTGGCCGAGCTGGTGGTGCTCCAGGTTGTGCTTGCGGGTCTGGACCTCGTCCGCGAGGAGCTTCTCGGGGATCGGGACCTCGACGAGCTCCAGCAGCTTCTCCAGGACGCGCTCCTGGGCCTGCGTGGCCTGGTCGTACTGCTTCATGTTCTCGAGGCGCTTGCGGCTGTCCGCCTTCAGCTCCTCCAGGGTGTCGAACTCGCTCGCCATCTGGGCGAACTCGTCGTCCAGCTCCGGCAGCTCGCGGGCGGAGACCTTGGTGACCTTGACGGTGACCTCGGCGTCCTTGCCCTCGGCGGAGCCGCCCTTCAGCTGCGAGGTGAAGGTGGCCTCGCCACCGGCCTCGAGGCCCTTGACGGCCTCGTCGATGCCGTCGAGGAGCTCGCCCGAGCCGATGGTGTAGGAGACGTCGGTGGCGACACCGTCCGCGAGGACCTCGCCGTCGACCTTGGCCTCGAGGTCGATGGTGACGACGTCACCCTCGGCGGCGGCGCGCTCGACGTCCTTGGTGGACGCGAAGCGGTTGCGCAGCTGCTCGACCGACTTCTCGACGTCCTCGTCCGAGACCTCGACCGCGTCGACCTCGACCTCGATGCCGGAGTAGTCCGGGATCTCGATCTCGGGGCGGACGTCCACCTCGGCGGTGAAGGCCAGCAGCTCGCCGTCCTTCAGCTCGGTGATGTCGACCTCGGGCTGGCCCAGCGGGTTCAGGTCGGCCTCGTTGACGGCCTCGGTGTAGAACTTCGGGAGGGCGTCGTTGACGGCCTCCTCCAGCACCGCACCGCGGCCGAAGCGCTGGTCGATGACCCGGTTCGGGATCTTGCCCTTGCGGAAGCCCTTCACCGTGACCTGCTGGTTGATCTTCTTGTACGCCGCGTCGAGGCTGTCCTTGAGCTCCTCGAAGGGCACCTCGACAGTGAGCCGAACCCGAGTCGGGTTCAGGGTCTCCACGGCGCTCTTCACGGTTCGGTCTCCTTGTGGCTGACTGCTTGGGGTTCTGCCGGCCCGCTGTGATTCAGCGGCCTCGGCGGATTTCGGCCCGGCATCAGACACACGGGCACGCAGCTTGCATAGTAACCGCAAGCGGCAATCAGCCCACAACGCGATCTTCGGAGATCCCGGTGGCGGGCGGTACTGGTGGTCGGGGTGGCCGGATTCGAACCGACGACCTTCCGCTCCCAAAGCGGACGCGCTACCAAGCTGCGCCACACCCCGTCGGTGCGACACGTAGGGTACATGCCCGGAGACCCTCCGACGCCCCGGTTTTCCCCGGCGGGCGCACGCGCGCGCGGAGCGGGCCGGACACGGCGGGAAAAGCGGTGTGCACTCCCCCCGCGCGACCCGCTAGGATGCTGTCCGTGCCGCGGTCCCCGGACCTGCGGCGCGCATGTTGCGGGTGTAGCTCAATGGTAGAGCCCTAGTCTTCCAAACTAGCTACGCGGGTTCGATTCCCGTCACCCGCTCTCCATGACTCAGGGCCAGGCGCCGGAGATTTCTCTCCGCCCTGGCCCTGAGGCGTTTTCCGGGCCCGGAGGGTCCCCGAAGGCCCGCGGAAGGCCCGCGTCAGAGCTTGATGCCCGCGATGGTGTCCGCGAGGGAGTTCAGGAAGCGGTTGACGTCCGGGGCGATGGAGCTGGACGCGAGGAAGAAGCCGAAGAGGACCGCGATGATGGCGGGGCCGGCCTTGATGTGCTTGCCGCGGATCAGGATCACCAGGATGATCGCCAACAGAACCACCACTGACAGCGAAATGGCCACTACTGATCACACCTTCGGTCGTCCCCTGGCCGGCCCGGCGCGCGCGGTCGCGCGCGCCCCACTTGCACCATCCTCCCACCAACCGGCCCCCACTACCCGCCTCGTGACGAATCGCCATCATGTCTTTCCCACCGGGCGGGCGCGGATCGGGAACATATCGGGCGGAGCGTGACCAAAGGCCGGGTTCAGGGCGGGGTGATGCCGAGGAGGGAGCGGACGCGGGCGTACTTCGCGGTCAGCCGGTCCCGGGTCGGCGCGTCCAGTACGGACAGGCGTACCGGGTCGGCGTTGTGCGCGAGGTCGGCCTCCTTGACGAGGCGGGCGCCGGGGGTGGCGAGGACGCGGGCGGCGTATTCCTCCAGTGGTTCTCCGGGGCGTTTGGTGAGCGCCAGGACCATGTCCTTGACCTCCTGCGGGAGGGCGGCCTCCGCGAGCTCTGCGGGGCTGAGCGCGTCGTCCTCCACCGAGTCGTGGAGCCAGGCCGCGGCCTGCTGGGCGGGGGTGCCGCCGCGCAGGCGGACGCCTTCGGCCACGGCGGCCAGGTGCTCGGCGTAGGGCCGGCCGGCCTTGTCGGTCTGGCCCTCGTGCGCGGAGCGGGCGAGGGCCTCCACCTCGGCGAGGGTCAGGGAGCGGTCCGTCATGCGATCTCCTTCGCTGCCGTGCGCAGGGCCTCGGCGACGCGGTGGACGTCCGCCGGCGTGGTGCGCCAGTTGGAGAACGCGGCGCGCAGGGCCGCGGTTCCCCCGTGGACGGTGGGGGTGACGAAGACGTCGGCGGCGACGGCCTCGCGCAGGGCGGTCAGCCGCTCGAGGGTGGGGGCTTCGGCGAGGGTGAAGCAGACGACGTTGAGGCGGACGGGGGCCAGGAGCCGGAAGGCCGGGTCCCGGTCGAGGCGTTCGCCGAGGGAGCGGGCGCAGGCGATGTCCCGTTCGACGATCTCCCGGTGACCCTCGCGGCCGTACGCGCGGAGGGTGAACCAGGCGGCGAGGGCCCGCAGCCGGTGGGAGTTCTCGGGGGTGAGGTGGACCAGGTCGGGGTCGGGGCCGAGGGGGCCCAGGTAGGCGGCGGCGTTGGCGAAGACCCGGGACTGGAGGTCGCGGCGGCGGGTGAACTGGACGGCGCTGTCGTAGGGGACGTTGAGCCACTTGTGCAGGTCGGCGCAGACGGAGTCCGAGGCGTCGAGGCCCGCGACGAGGTGCGCGTGCCCGGGGGTGAGGGCCGCGAAGGCACCGAAGGCGGCGTCGGTGTGGAGCCAGAAGCGGTGGCGGTCCTTGAGGGCGGCGACGGCGCGGAGGTCGTCGAAGTCGGCGGTGTTGACGGTGCCGGCGTTGGCGACGACGACCGCCGGGCCGGGCGTGTCGGCCAGGGCCCGGTCGAGGGCGGCGGGGTCGACGGCCTCCCGGCCGGGGAGGGTGGGCACGCGGACGAGGGCGGAACGGCCGAGGCCGAGGACGGACAGGGCCTTGGCGATGGAGGAGTGCGGGGCGCCGGAGAGTACGCGGACGGGGCCGAGGGCGGCGGCTCCGTCCTCGGCCGGGGAGACGCCGAGGCGTTCGCCGAGCCATTCGCGGGCGATGGCGAGGCCGGCGGTGTTGGACAGGGTGGCGCCGCTGACGAAGGTGCCGGTGTGGGCGGCGGAGAGGCCGAAGAGGTCGCGCAGCCAGCCGACGGTCTCGCGTTCGAGGTGCTGGCCGGCGCCGTCGAGTGCGGAGTTGGAGTTCTGGTCGTGGGCGGCGGTCAGCCAGTCCCCGGCCAGGGCCGCGGGGGTGGCGCCGCCGGTGACGAAGCCGAGGTAGCGGGGGCCGGCGGAGGCGGAGAGGCGGGGTGCCCAGCGGGCCCGGAAATCGGCGAGGGCGGCTTCCGTGCCGGTTCCGTGCTCGGGAAGGGGAGCGGGCGGCGGCGCGTCCCCGGGCGGTACGACGGGGCGGTCGTCCAGGGTGGTGAGGGCCTCGGCGGCGGCGCGGCGGGTGGCGTCGAGGAGTTCGGGGAGGCGGGCGAGGTCGGCGGCGAGCGTGCGGTCCATGGGCGGGACGGTAGACGCCCCCGGGGCCGGGCGACCGGGCCAATCGGCCGCGAGTGGCCCGGCGGAACCGCAGGCAGCGCGGGGGGACGAGGTGCTCGGCGGGCGGCGGTCCCCCGGCGGGCCCGACGCCGGGCACGGGGCGGCGTACGGACGGCCGGCGCGGGGCGGCGTACGGACGCCGGGCGCGGGGCGGCGTACGGACGCCGGGCGCGGGGCGGCGTACGGACGCCGGGCGCGGGGCGTCGGGCACGGGCGGCCGGCGTACGGGCCGGGCCGCCGGGGTTCTCCTACGCCGCTGCCGGTGCCCGGTACCCCGGGCGGGCCGTGAGGGTGGTCATGCGGGCGGCGATCTGCTGGGCGGAGGTGCGCGGGAGGCGGTCCGCGATGAGTCCGTCGGCGAGGAAGAGCACCTGGTCGGCGTGGGCGGCGGCGGACGGGTCGTGGGTGACCATGACGACGGTGGCGCCGAGGGAGTCCACGGCGTCGCGGAGCAGGCCGAGGACCTCGGCGGCGGTGGTGGTGTCGAGGGCGCCGGTCGGTTCGTCGGCGAAGACCACGTCGGGCCGGGTGACCAGGGCCCGGGCGATGGCGACCCGCTGCTGCTGTCCGCCGGACAGTTCGGCGGGGCGGCGCCGGCCCTTGCCCTCCAGCCCGACCCGGGCGAGCAGTTCCGCGGCCCGTGTCCGGTCCTGGCGGCCGCCGCCGAGGCTCATCGGGAGCAGGACGTTCTGCTCGACGGTCAGCGAGGGCAGCAGGTTGAAGGCCTGGAAGACGAAGCCGAGGCGGCTGCGGCGCAGCTCGGTGAGTTCGTTCTCGTTCATGGCGGTGATCTCGGTGCCGCCGAGCCGGACGGACCCCTGGGTGGGGACGTCGAGTCCGGCGGCGCACTGGAGGAAGGTGGACTTGCCGGAGCCGGAGGGGCCCATGACGGCGGTGAAGCTGCCGCGCGGGAGGGTGAGGTCGATGCCGCGCAGGGCGTGTACGGAGGCGGCGCCGCGTCCGTAGACGCGTCGTACTCCGCGCAGTTCCACGGCGGGGCCGGTCTCCTCGTCGTGTCGCCTGGTCCGCCTGAACGCCATGGTGTGCCGCCTTCCGTACCGGTGTCCGCTGGTGTCCCCGACGCTACGGAGCGGCGTGCGGGGGCGGCCATGGAGCGGCCCGGCGGACGGCTGGTGGGGTAAACCCCACCCCGGGTCAGGGCGAGCGGCGGATGAGGAGCAGGGCCCGGTCGTCGTTGACGTCCTTGGCGACCTTTTCGATGAGGTGCCAGGCGGCGCCCTCCCAGCCGGCGGCGACGTAGCGGTCGGCTTCGCCGGTGAGCCGGTCGATGCCCTCGCTGATCTCGCGGTCGGCGGTCTCGACGAGGCCGTCGGTGAAGAGCATGAGGACGTCGCCGCTGCGCAGGTTGCCGCGGGCGGGTGCGAATTCGGCGCCGTCGTAGACGCCGAGCAGCGGGCCCTCGCCGGCGACCTCCTGCCAGCGGCCGGTGCCGGCGGAGAGCTGGAGGGCGGGGAGGTGTCCGGCGGACAGGAGTTCGTAGTCGCCGGTCTCCAGGTCGAGGACGAGGTGGATGGAGGTGGCGAAGCCCTCGTCCCAGTCCTGGCGGAGGAGGTAGCCGTTGGCGGCGGGCAGGAACTCCTGGGGCGGCAGGGCGCCGAGGAGACCGCCGAAGGCGCCGGAGAGGAGGAGGGCGCGGGAGCCGGCTTCCATGCCCTTGCCGGAGACGTCGGTGAGGACGACTTCCAGGGTGCGGCCGCCGTTGGTGCGGGCGGCGACGACGAAGTCGCCGGAGAAGGACTGGCCGCCGGCCGGGCGCAGGGCCATCTCGCGGTGCCAGCCGCGCGGCAGGGCGGGCAGCTTGCTCTGTACGCGGATGCGTTCGCGCAGGTCGAAGAGCATGGTGCCGCCGCGTCTCCAGGGGACGCCGACGCGGCTGCGGAACTGGGCGATGACCAGTCCGAAGAATCCGCAGGCGGCGACCACGAGCACGGTCCCGGGGGTGACCCGGGCGGGTCCCTGGGTGTACGGGCCGAGGACGAGGGCCTCGACGATCAGGGCGGCCGCGGCGGCGGCGTACAGCCCGAGCAGGCTGGCGGGGCGCAGCAGGAGGCCGCCGGCGACGATGGGCAGGACCAGGGCCGACGGGGAGAACCAGACGGGCATGAGCAGGGTGCCGCAGGCTATGGCGGGGACGGTCAGGAGGAGGCCGGCGAAGGCCAGCCAGTCGGAGGCGTCCCCGCGGAAGTAGTCGACGGCGGATTTGCGCAGGGCGGTGCGGGCCCGGTGCGACAGCATGCGCATCCGGGCCGTGAACGTCTCGACGCGTGCTCCGGCCATTGTTCCGGGACCATATCCATCCTGGCTGTGGCCGCGCAGGGGGACCCCCGGACCCATGGCGCTTCGGGAGGCGAAAACCCTTCGACCGCGACGGAACGCGCGAGTGAGGATGACCGCATGGCACTTGAGATGCGGGTTTTGAAGCAGAATGACTGGGATGTCTGGTTCCAGCATCTGGAACTGGCGTTCGGCGGCGTCTCCGAGCCCGCCCCGGCCCGGGAGCTCTTCCGGTCCCTGACGGAGCTCGACCGCTCCCTCGGCGTCTGGGACGGCGAGGACTGCGTCGGCTCCGCCTCGGCCTTCGGCTTCCGCGTCTCGGTGCCGGGCGGGGCCCTGGTCCCGGCGTCGGGCGTCACCATGGTCGGGGTCGCGCCGACCCACCGCAGGCGCGGGGTGCTCACCTCGCTGATGCGGCGCCAATTGGACGACATCCGTACGGGTGAGGAGCCGATCGCCGTGCTGACGGCGTCGGAGCCGGAGATCTACGGCCGCTTCGGGTACGGGATCGCCGCGTACTCCACGGCCGTCGACATCGACACCACCCGGGTACGCCTCTCCGTGCCGCCGGGGACGGACGGGGTGCGGCTGCGGCTCGTGGACCCGGAGAAGGCCCTCCCGGACTGCGAGCGGGTCTACGCCTCCCTGGTCGCGGGGCGGCCGGGGATGCTCGCGCGGCAGCCGGGCTGGGAACGTCACGCGCTGCTGGACGCGCCGGAGCTCCGGGACGGGGCGTCGCCGCTGAAGTGCGTGGTGGCGGAGGGTCCGGACGGCGAGGTGACCGGGTACGCCCGCTACCGGGTCAGGCCCGACTGGGAACTGACGGGCTCCGACGGCAAGGTCGAGGTCGGCCAGGTGGACGCGCTCGACCCGGCGGCGTACGCGGCGCTGTGGCGCTACCTCTTCGAGATCGACCTGACCTGGCACGTACGGGCGTACGCGCGGCCCGTCGACGATCCGCTGCTGCACCTGGTGAGCGACGTCCGGCGGGTCCGGGCGAAGCAGCGCGACGCGCTGCACCTACGGCTGGTGGACCTGCCGGCGGCGCTGGAGGCGCGGGCGTACGGGGCCCCGGTGGACGTGGTCGCGGAGGTGGAGGACGCGTTCTGTCCGTGGAACGCGGGGCGGTGGCGGCTGACCGCCGACGGGGACGGCGCGGCGCGGTGCGCGCGTACGCGGGACGCCGCCGACCTGGCCCTGTCGGTGCGGGAGCTGGGCTCGGCGTACCTGGGCGGGGTCACCCTGACCTCACTGGCGGCGGCGGGCCGGGTACGCGAGCTGCGCCCGGGCGCGCTGCGGCAGGCCTCGCAGGCCTTCGCCGGTGATGTGGCCCCCTGGCTCCCGCACTCGTTCTAACCCGCCCGCCCCGCGGCGGCTACCGCCGCTGGCAGGTGGGGCACCAGAAGAGGTTGCGGGCGGCGAGGCCGGCGGTGCGGATCTCGCCCCCGCAGATGTGGCAGGGCATGTTCGCCCGTCGGTAGACGTACACCTCGCCGCCGTGGTCGTCCACCCTGGGCGGGCGGCCCATGGCCTCGGGGAGGTGCTCGTCGCGGACGGTGTCGATGCGGTTCTTGCGGACGCCCTCGCGCATCAGCACCACCAGGTCGGCCCACATCGCGTCCCACTCGGCGCGGGTGAGGTCCTTGCCGAGCCGGTAGGGGTCGATGCCGTGCCGGAAGAGGACCTCGGCGCGGTAGACGTTGCCGACGCCCGCGACGATCTTCTGGTCCATCAGGAGGGCGGCGATCGTGGTCCGGCTGCGGGAGATCCGGGCCCAGGCGCGGGCCGGGTCGTCGGCAGGGCGCAGCGGGTCGGGGCCGAGGCGGTCGTGTATCGCCTTCTTCTCGCCCTCGCCGATCAGGGCGCAGGCGGTGGGGCCGCGCAGGTCGGCGTAGTGGTCCTCGTTCAGCAGGCGCAGCCGGACCGTGTCGGTCGCCGGCGGGGCCGGGGCGGTGCCGAAGCCGAGCTTGCCGAAGAGGCCGAGGTGGATGTGGATCCAGGCGTCACCGAGCTCCAGGAAGAGGTGCTTGCCGTGGGCCTCGGCGCCCTCCAGCTCCCGCCCGTCGAGCAGGGCCGCGCTCTCGGCGAAGCGGCCCTGGGGGCTGCTCACCCGTACGGGGCGGGCGGCGAAGCGCTCGGTGTGGTCCTGGGCGAGGCGGTGGATCGTATGCCCCTCGGGCACGGCGGTGCTCCTCCATCGGGTGCGTGGGGGGGGGGGGGGGGGGGGGGGGGGGAGAGGGGTGCTGAGTGTGTCTGGGGGGGGGGGGGGGGGGAG
>NZ_JBVHWK010000004.1:175320-349061 GCF_055569445.1 Streptomyces sp. NPDC029122
TATCGGGTCCCTCTGAGGATCGACGTCCCTCCTCGGGCTGCTGCGCTCCACCGCCTCCCCCCCCCCCCCCCCCCGGGGTCCTACTGGTCCTGCGGGTGGTGGGCCGGGATCGGGGGGAGTTCGCCGGTGGTCTCGTACGCGGAGAGCATGTCGATGCGGCGCGTGTGGCGCTCCTCGTCGGAGTACGGGGTCGCCAGGAAGGCCTCGACGAAGCGGGTGGCGTCCTCCTGGGAGTGCATCCGGCCGCCGACGGAGATGACGTTGGCGTTGTTGTGCTCGCGGCCGAGCTTCGCGGTCTCCACGCTCCAGGCGAGGATGGCGCGCACGCCCTTGACCTTGTTGGCGGCGATCTGCTCGCCGTTGCCGGAGCCGCCGATCACGATGCCGAGGCTGTCGGCGTCCGCGGCGGTCTTCTCCGCGGCGCGGAGGCAGAACGGCGGGTAGTCGTCCACGGCGTCGTAGATGTGGGGCCCGCAGTCGACGGGCTCGTGGCCGTTGTTCTTGAGCCAGTCCACCAGGTGGTTCTTGAGCTCAAAGCCGGCATGGTCGGATCCGAGATACACGCGCATGGGTCGAGTGTGGCATGCGCGGCTCCGGAGGACGGCGGAGGGGTGTCGCATAAATCACTTCTAAACCTCAAGTAAACCCAAAGAACGCAGACGGGAGGGGTCGGGACCTTGGTCCCGGGTTAGGGGCCTTGGGTAACTATCGGAGGAAGGTCTTCCGTACTGGCCGGAAATCGGGTTTGAATGCCGGAACTCTCCACCCGAGAACCTAAGGATTCGTCCATGAGCACCACGACGACCCTTCAGAAGGCAGGCGACCCGACCGGCGACCCCGGTTCCGCCCAGCCCTCCGACGGTCTCAAGGCCGGTCTCAAGAACCGCCACCTCTCCATGATCGCCATCGGCGGTGTCATCGGCGCCGGGCTCTTCGTCGGCTCCGGCGGCGGCATCGCCAAGGCCGGCCCCGCCATTCTGATCTCGTACGCCCTCGTCGGCGCGATGGTCGTCTTCGTGATGCGGATGCTGGGCGAGATGGCCGCCGCCAGCCCGAACTCGGGCTCCTTCTCCGCGTACGCCGACCGGGCGCTGGGCCGCTGGGCCGGCTTCTCCATCGGCTGGCTCTACTGGTTCTTCTGGGTCGTCGTGCTCGCCGTGGAGGCCACCGCGGGTGCCGCCATCCTGGAGAACTGGATCCCGGCCGTCCCGCAGTGGGCCTGGGCGCTGATCGTGATGGCGGTGCTGACCGTCACCAACCTCGGCTCGGTCGCCTCCTACGGCGAGTTCGAGTTCTGGTTCGCGGGCATCAAGGTCGTCGCCATCGGCGCGTTCGTGATCGTCGGCATGCTGGCCGTCTTCGGCCTGCTGCCGGGCTCGGACAACCCGGGCGCGGGCTTCGCGCACCTGACCGACACCGGAGGCTTCTTCCCCAACGGGTACGGGGCCGTCCTGACCGGTGTCCTGATGGTCGTCTTCTCCTTCATGGGCAGCGAGATCGTCACCCTCGCCGCCGGCGAGTCGGAGAACCCCCGCAAGGCGGTCACCCAGGCCACCAACTCCGTCATCTGGCGGATCGGCGTCTTCTACCTCGGCTCGATCTTCATCGTGCTGACGCTGCTCCCGTGGAACGACAAGTCGATCACCGAGAAGGGCTCGTACGTCGCCGCCCTGGACTCGATCGGCATCGCGCACGCCGGCACGATCATGGAGGTCATCGTCCTGACCGCCGTGCTGTCCTGCCTGAACTCGGGCCTCTACACCGCCTCCCGCATGGCCTTCTCGCTCGGTGAGCGCGGCGACGCCCCGAAGGCGTTCGCCAAGGTCAACGCCAAGGGCGTGCCAGTCGCCGCGATCCTGGGCTCCACGGTCTTCGGCTTCGTCGCCGTCTACTTCAACTACGCGTTCAAGGACACGGTCTTCAACTTCCTGCTGAACTCCTCGGGTGCCATCGCGCTCTTCGTCTGGCTGGTGATCTGCTTCACCCAGCTGAGGATGCGCGGGATCCTGGTCCGTGAGGCTCCGGAGAAGCTGACCGTCAAGATGTGGCTCTTCCCGTGGCTGACCTGGGCCACCGCCGCACTGATCATGTTCGTGATCGGCTACATGTTCGTGGACGACGCGAACCGCGAGGTGGTCACCCTGTCCACCCTGGTCGCCGGCCTCGTCGTGGCCGTCGGCGTGGTGCTGGACCTCCGCCGCAAGCGGGCCGCGCTGCGGGGCTGAGCCCTGTACGCCCACGCACGACAGAGCCCGGCCCGCCGTCACCGGCGGGCCGGGCTCCGGCGCATGAGGGGTGGTCAGCCGCGGCGGCCGGCCAGCTTCCACACGGCCGGCAGGGCGCCCATCGCGAGGGCGGCCTTGAGGGCGTCGCCGATGAGGAACGGGACCAGGCCCTTGGCGACGGCGGTCTCCAGGGACATCCCCGTGACGGCCATCAGGTACGGCACGCCCACCGCGTAGATCACCGCGGAGCCCAGCGCCATCGTGCCGGCCATGCGCAGCACCGAGCGGTCGCCGCCGCGCCGCGCGAGGGCGCCGACGAGGGTGGCGGCGAGCAGCATGCCGAGGACGTAGCCGAAGGTCGCGCCGCCCGCGCCGGAGCCGCCGTTCGCGAACCACGGCACGCCGGCCATGCCGACCAGCACGTAGAGCGCGAGCGACAGGAAGCCGCGGCGGGCGCCGAACGCGGTGCCGACGAGGAGGGCCGCGAAGGTCTGCCCGGTGATCGGGGCGGCCAGGCCGTCGACCGGGATGGAGATCTGCGCGGCCAGGCCGGTGAACGCGGCTCCGCCGGCCACGAGGGCGGCGTCCTTGACGCGGCTCGCGGGCAGCAGATCGGCGAGGACGGCGCCGGGCCGGAAGGAGACGGAAGCGGTGCTCATCGAAGGCTCCGGAGGGTGGGTGGTCGGGCAGGACATCGCGACGTTAGCCGCCGGCCGACGGCCGCCCCACCATCGACCGGGACAAAGCCGTACTGTCCGGTTTGGTGGAGACCGCACAAAGGCACAGCCTCACACCCGCGTTGAAGTGATCCCGATCACGGGCCACATTCGACGGCACATCCTTTTTGCTCCCGGGGGGACCCTCCAGCCAGACTGTAGGTTCCCGCCAATCCCCCTGGATACCCCTGGACTCCCCGCCCATCCCTTGCGCAGCCCCCGGCGTCGCTTGCCTACCGAGAGTACGAATCTGCTCATGCGCGAAGACCTGTCCGTCACCGGGAGCGAGCTGCCCCCGGAACCCCTCAGCCACAGCCTCAAGCAGCGTCACCTGACCATGCTGGGCCTCGGCGGCGTGATCGGCGCCGGCCTCTTCGTCGGCTCCGGCGCCGGCATCGGGATCGCCGGCCCCGCGATCATCTGCTCGTACCTGCTCGCGGGCGTGCTCGCCATGCTGGTGATGCGGATGCTCGGCGAGATGTCCGCCGCGATGCCCGCCTCCGGCTCCTTCTCCGTGTACGCGGAGAAGGCCCTCGGGCGCTGGGCCGGCTTCTCGGCCGGCTGGCTGTACTGGTTCCTGCTGGTGGTGGTGCTGGCCGTGGAGGCGACCGGCGCCGCGAACATCGCGCACGGGTGGGTGCCCTCGGTCGACCAGTGGCTGTGGGTGCTGATCTTCATGGTGGTCTTCACCCTCAGCAACCTGGCCGCCGTACGGAACTTCGGCGAGTTCGAGTTCTGGTTCGCCGCTCTCAAGGTCGGCGCGATCGTGCTGTTCCTGATCCTGGGCACCCTGGCGGTCTTCGGCCTGCTCCCCGACACCGAGCCGGTGGGCACGGCCAACCTGACCGGACAGGGCGGCTTCTTCCCGGCCGGGGTCGGCGGGGTGATCGCGGGCATGCTGGCGGTGGTCTTCGCCTTCGGCGGCCTGGAGGTCGTCACCATCGCCGCCGCCGAGTCGGACGACCCGGCCAGGTCCGTGTCCCGCGCGGTGCGCAGCGCGGTGTGGCGCATCCTCTTCTTCTACGTCGGCTCGATGCTGGTCATCGTGAGCCTGCTGCCGTGGGACTCGCTGGAGCCCGGTGAGAGCCCGTACGTCGCCGTCCTCGACTCGATCGGGATCCCGGCGGCCGGCCAGATCATGAACATCGTGGTGTTCGTGGCGCTGCTGTCGGCGCTGAACGCCAATCTGTACGGCTCCTCGCGCATGGTGTTCTCGCTGGCCGAGCGGGGCGAGGCGCCGAAGTCGCTGCTGAAGGTGTCGGCCAGCGGGGTGCCGACGCGGGCGGTGCTGGCCTCGGTGGCCTTCGGCTTCGTGTCGGTGGTGCTGAACCTGCTGTGGCCGGACACGGTCTTCCTCTACATGCTGAACGCGGTCGGCGCGGTGCTGCTGTTCGTGTGGGCGCTGATCGCCGTCTCGCAGCTGCGGCTGCGGCCCCGGCTGGAGCGGGACATGCCGGAGCGGCTGACGCTGCCGATGTGGGCCTTCCCGTACCTGACGTGGGCGGCGCTCGTCGGCATGGCGGCGGTGCTGGTGCTGATGCTGTTCGACGACTCGGCGCGGCCGCAGTTGCTGTGGTCCTCCGGGGCGGCGGCCCTGGTGCTGCTGGTGGCGTGGTGCCGGGAGGTGCGGGACCGGCGGTCCTGACGCCGTGACAGACGGGCCGCGGGCCCGGGACTTCGGTCCCGGGCCCGTTCCGCTTTCCGGGGCGGGCGGTCACGTCCGGTGAGAGCGGTGTCCGGATACTGGACCGTCGGCGTCCGATAACCGGACGCTCGGCAGACTGGGCCCCATGAGCCAGAGCACCACCACCGCACCTCCCGGACAGCAGGCCCCGACGGCCGCAGGGGCCGGGTCGCCCCTCGGCAACGGCCTCAAGCAGCGCCACCTCTCGATGATCGCCCTCGGCGGGGTCATCGGCGCCGGCCTCTTCGTCGGCTCCGGCGCCGGCATCGCGGCCGCCGGCCCCTCGATCGTGCTGGCGTACGCCGTGTCCGGGCTGCTCGTGATGTTCGTGATGCGGATGCTCGGCGAGATGTCCGCGGCCAACCCGGCCTCCGGCTCCTTCTCGGTGCACGCCGAGCGGGCGGTCGGGCCCTGGGCCGGCTTCACGGCGGGCTGGATGTTCTGGACCCTGCTGGTCGTGGGCGTGGCCATCGAGGCGATCGGCGCGGCGCACATCCTGGCGGGCTGGTTCCCCGGGACCCCGTCGTGGATGTGGGTGCTGGCCCTGATGGTGGTCTTCACCGTCGCCAACCTGGGCGCCGTCTCGCGCTTCGGCGAGTTCGAGTTCTGGTTCGCCGCCCTCAAGATCGGCGCCATCGCGCTCTTCCTCGGGCTGGGCGCGCTCGCCGTGCTCGGCCTGCTGCCCGGCACCTCCTCCCCCGGCGCGGACAACCTGCTGCACGACGGCGGCTTCCTGCCCAACGGGATCGACGGCCTGCTGGTCGGCCTGCTCGCCTCGGTCGTCGCGTACGGCGGCCTCGAGACGGTGACCATCGCGGCCGCCGAGTCCGAGAACCCGGTCGAGGGCGTGGCCCGGGCAGTGAGGACAACCATGTGGCGGATCGCGATCGTCTACGTCGGCTCGATGCTGGTGATCGTGACCCTGCTGCCCTGGAACGACCCGGCCGTCACCGAGCACGGCCCCTACGCGGCGACCCTGGACCACCTGGGCATCCCGGCCGCCGGCCAGATCATGAACGTGGTGATCCTGATCGCCCTGCTGTCCGCGATGAACGCCAACATCTACGGCTCCTCGCGCATGGCCCACTCCCTGGTCGCGCGCGGCCAGGGCCCCCGGGCGCTGGGCAAGGTCTCGGGCGGGGTGCCGCGCCGGGCGGTGCTCGCCTCCGCGGGCTTCGGCTTCGTCACCGTCCTGCTGTCCTACTGGTATCCGGACACCCTGTTCGCCTGGCTGCTGAACATGGTCGGCGGGGTCATCCTGGTCGTCTGGGGCTTCATCGCCGTCTCGCAGTACGTGCTGCGCAGGCGCCTGGAGCGCGAGGCCCCCGGGAAGCTGGTCGTGCGGATGTGGGGCTTCCCGTACCTGACCTGGGTGGCGCTGGCGGGCGTCGCGGGCGTGCTGGTGCTGATGGCCCTGGGCGAGGACACCCGGGTGCAGGTCGTCTTCACCGGCGGGCTGACCGCGGCCCTGGCGGCGACCGGGTACGTGATGCAGCGCCGGCGGGCCGCCGCCGGGAAGTCCGCTCCGAGGTGACACCCCTGCCCGACGGCACGTCGGAGGCCGGGTCCGTGCGATCGCACGGACCCGGCCTCCGGCGTTCCGGCGGTGCGCACAGGAGAGGTGACCCTTACTCGTGGAGCCGGAATAGATGCTGCTAGCGTGCAGTTGCGCATTAATTGCAATTAGCGATTGGCACGCCGAGGGGACCGGACAACACGCATGGCGATCTACACGCTTCCTGAGCTTCCTTACGACTACGCGGCGCTCGAGCCGGTGATCAACCCGCAGATCATCGAACTGCACCACGACAAGCACCACGCGGCCTACGTCACGGGCGCCAACACCACGCTCGAGCAGCTGGAGGAGGCGCGCGACAAGGAGAACTGGGGCGCGCTCAACGGGCTGGAGAAGAACCTGGCGTTCCACCTCTCCGGCCACATCCTGCACAGCATCTACTGGAACAACATGGCCAGCCCCAAGACCGGTGAGGGCGGCGGCGAGCCGACCGCGGCCGACGGGGTGGGCGACCTCGCGGACGCGATCACCGAGTCCTTCGGCTCGTTCGCCAAGTTCAAGAAGCAGCTGACCTTCGCGTCCTCCGCGACGCAGGGCTCCGGCTGGGGCGTGCTCGCGTACGAGCCCGTCAGCGGCCGCCTGGTCGTCGAACAGGTCTACGACCACCAGGGCAACGTGGGCGTCGCCAGCACGCCGATCCTGGTCTTCGACGCCTGGGAGCACGCCTTCTACCTCCAGTACAAGAACCAGAAGGTCGACTTCATCGAGGCCATGTGGAACGTCGTCAACTGGCAGGACGTGGCCCGGCGCTACGCCGACGCCAAGGCGAACACCCCGCTGCTGATCCCCGTCAAGGGCTGATCCGCACCCCGTAGACCCGTCCGCCTCGTGATCGTCTTCTCAGCCTTCGCGTGCGGACGTGTTCAGCGGAAGACCCCCGTGAGGACGTGACTCACGGGGGTCTTCTGCGCCTACCGGGGCCGGACGGGGCCGGATTACTCGAAGCTGGGGCCCTTGGTGCGGGTGCGCTTGATCTCGTAGAAGCCGGGGGTCGAGGCGACCAGCAGGGTGCCGTCCCACAGGCGGGCGGCGGCCTCGCCGCGCGGGGCGGGCGTGACGACCGGACCGAAGAAGGCCACTTCCTCGCCGTCGGCGCCGGGCACGGAGATCACCGGGGTGCCGACCTCCTGGCCGACGCGCTCGATGCCGTTGTTGTGCGAGTCGCGCAGGACCTCGTCGTACTCGTCGGAGTCGGCGTAGGCGAGCAGCTCGGCCGGCAGGCCGACCTCCTCCAGGGCGTCGGCGATGACCTCACGGGTCGCACCGCGGTCCTCGTTGTGGATCCTGGTGCCGAGGGCGGTGTACAGCTTGCCGGTGACCTCTTCGCCGAACTTCTGCTGCGCCGCGACCACCACGCGCACCGGAGCCCAGCCCTTGGGGCCGAGCAGCTCGCGGTAGCGCTCGGGCAGCTCGTCGAGCTTGTCCTCGTTGAGCACGGCGAGGCTCATCACGTGCCAGCGGACTTCCACGTCGCGGACCTTCTCGACCTCGAGCATCCAACGCGAGGTCATCCAGGCCCAGGGGCAGAGCGGGTCGAACCAGAAGTCGACCGGCGTCTTCTCGCGCACCTGGGTGTCGGTCATGGCTCTCCTCAAGTCACATGGGGCGTCACGGGCATGTTCCCTCTCGCCAACCAGGCCGGGAACGCGCGCATTCCCCGTGGGAGGATTCCAGCGAAGACCGCGATCACGCACGAAGGAGTGCAACGTGCCCGGAGAGAATCTGTCCCGCGACGAGGCCCGCGAGCGGGCCGAACTGCTGTCCGTCGACGGGTACGAGGTGGTCCTCGACCTGAGGTCCGCGGTGGACGAGGCCGAGCCGGCCGAGGGTCCCCGCACCTTCCGCTCGGTGACCACCGTGCGCTTCCGGGCCGCCGTCCCGGGCGCCTCCTCCTTCGCTGACCTGATCGCCCCCTCGGTGAACTCCGTCACCCTCAACGGGCGCGCCCTGGACCCGGCCGCCGTCTTCGACGGGGCGCGGATCGCACTGGAGGGGCTCGACTCCGAGAACGTCCTGGTCGTCGACGCGAACTGCGCCTACAGCCGCACGGGCGAAGGCATGCACCGCTTCGTGGACCCGGAGGACGGCGAGGTCTACCTCTACACCCAGTACGAGCCGGCGGACGCCCGCCGGGTCTACGCCAACTTCGAGCAGCCCGACCTGAAGGCGCCGTACCGCTTCGAGGTGACCGCGCCCGAGGGCTGGCAGGTGTGGAGCAACGGCGCGGAGGAGTCCCGCGAGGGGCAGACCCGGCGCTTCGCGGAGACCGCGCCCATCTCCACGTACATCACCTGTGTGGTGGCCGGGCCGTACCACTACGTCACCGACACCTACACGCGCGGGGACCTGACCATCCCGCTGGGCGCGATGTGCCGCAAGGGGCTGGCGAAGCACTTCGACGCCGACGACGTCTTCCTGGTCACCAAGCAGGGCTTCGACCTCTTCCACGAGATCTTCGACTACCCGTACCCCTTCGGGAAGTACGACCAGGCCTTCGTGCCGGAGTACAACCTGGGCGCGATGGAGAACCCGGGGATGGTGACCTTCCGCGAGGAGTACATCTTCCGCGGGAAGGTCACGCAGGCCTCGTACGAGCGGCGCGCGAACGTCATCCTGCACGAGATGGCGCACATGTGGTTCGGCGACCTGGTCACCATGAAGTGGTGGGACGACCTGTGGCTGAAGGAGTCCTTCGCCGACTTCATGGGCTCCTTCGGGCTGGTCGAGGCCACCCGCTTCGACCAGGCCTGGGTCACCTTCGCCAACAGCCGCAAGGCGTGGGCGTACCGGGCCGACCAGCTGCCGTCCACGCACCCGATCACGGCCGACATCCGTGACCTGGAGGACGCGAAGCTGAACTTCGACGGCATCACGTACGCCAAGGGCGCCGCCGTGCTCAAGCAGCTGGTCGCGTACGTGGGCCGGGAGGCGTTCCTGGACGGCGCCCGGCGCTACTTCAAGGCGCACGCCTACGGGAACACCACGCTGGACGACCTGCTGTCGGTGCTCGGGGAGGTCTCCGGGCGGGACATGGCCGAGTGGTCGCGGGCCTGGCTCCAGACGGCGGGCGTGAACGCGCTGACGCCGGTGGTGACCTCCGACGCGGCCGGGCGGCTCACGGAGCTGGCGGTGGTGCAGGACGGCGACGAGCCGAGGCCCCACCGGGTGGCGGTGGGCCTGTACCGGCTGGAGGCCGACGGTTCGCTGGTGCGCTACGCCCGGGCCGAGGCGGACGTGGCGGGCTCCCGGACGGTGGTGGCGGAGCTGGCCGGTCTGGAGCGGCCCGACCTGGTCCTGGTCAACGACGAGGACCTCACGTACTGCAAGATCCGCTTCGACGAGGTCTCGCTGGCGACGCTGCGCGGCCACCTCGGCGACCTGACCGACCCGCTCGCCCGGGCGCTGTGCTGGTCGGCGCTGTGGAACCTGACGCGGGACGCCCTCATGCCCGCGCGGGACTTCCTCTCGCTGGTCCTGGCCCACGCGGGCCGGGAGACCGACGTGGGCGTGCTCCAGCAGCTGCACGCGCAGGCGCTGAGCGCGGTGACCCACTACACGCCGGCGCAGCGCCGCGAGCAGAGCGGGCGCGACCTGGCGGCGGGCGCCCTGCACGAACTGCGGCTGGCCGAGCCGGGGTCGGAACACCAGCTGACCTGGGCCCGGTTCTTCGCGGCGGGCGCGGCGACCGAGGGCGACTTCCAGCTGCTGCTGGGCCTGCTGGACGGCACGGCGCGGATCGACGGGCTGGAGGTCGACCAGGAGCTGCGCTGGGACTTCCTGTTGCCGCTGGTGGCGCACGGGGCCCTGGGCGAGGCGGCGGTGGAGGCCGAGCTGACCCGGGACGACACGGCTTCGGGCAAGCGGCACGAGGTGCGCTGCCTGGCCGCCCGGCCGTCGGCGGCGGTCAAGGACCAGGCGTGGGCGGCGGTGGTGGAGTCGGACGCGCTGTCCAACGCGCTGGTGGAGGCCACCATCGACGGGATGCAGCGGGCCTCGCAGCGCGACCTGCTGGCGGGTTACACCGGGCGCTACTTCGAGGTGATCGAGCGGGTCTGGGCGCAGCGCTCGATCCAGATCGGCATCGACGTGGTGAAGGGGCTCTACCCGATGCTCCAGGACTCGCAGGCCACGGTGGACGCCACCGACGCGTGGCTCGCCGCCCGCCCGGACGCGGCCCCCGCGCTGCGCCGGCTGGTCCTGGAGTCCCGCGACGACCTGGCCCGTGCGCTGCGCGGGCAGGCGTGCGACGCGGCCGCGGGCTGAGACCGCGTACGGCGGGGTGCGGGCCGGCGGTCCGTACCCCGCCCCGGGGTGCCCGTGCGGTCATGGGGTCATAGGCTCATCGGAGCAGCGGTCCCTTTCGGCACTCGAACGCCCGTACTTTAGCCCCGTCTTGTCCGGATTTGCCGACGGGTGTGTAACAGGGGTTAGCAAGGCCATGGCCTGAGGGAATCACCGCGTCATGAACCAGAACGCACCCCTCCCCCTCGCCCACCTCACCGCCAGCCGCCCCCGGGTGCTGACCCTCGCCCAGCTGCGCGAGCACGGCGTCAGCGCCTCCGAGGCCGCCGGGCGGCCCTGGCAGCAGGTGCTGCCCGGGGTGTTCCTGCTCCATTCCGGGCCCGCGACCAGCGAGGAGCGGCTGCACGCCGCCCTGCTGTACGCCAACCGGCGCGGCAGCGGCGAGGCCATGATCACCGGGCTGGCCGCCCTCGCGCTCTACCGGTTCTCCGCGACGCCCGCCCTGCTCGCCCTCCCGCACATCGACGTCCTCGTACCGAACACCCGCCGCCTGCGCTCCACCGGCGACGTCCGCATCGTCCGCGCCCACACCCCGCCCCGCCCCGTGGAGGTGACCGGGCTGCCCGTGGCTCCGGTGGCACGGGCCGTCGCCGACGCCGTCGCGCAGGTCTCCGACGCCGGTACGGTGCGCGGCATCCTCAGCGAGGCCGTCCGCGGCGGGCACTGCGAACCGGCCGCCGTGGTGCGGGAGCTGACGGTGGCCCGGCTGCTGAACCGGCCGCACGTGGTCGACGCCGTCGAGTCCCTCCTCGCGGAGGGCCGGGCCATCGCCGAGGACCGGCTCTACCAGCTCGTACGGGGCTACGAGCTCCCCGAGCCCGTCTGGAACGTGGACCTGCGGCTGCCCGGCGGCCCGCACCTGGGCGGCGTCGACGCGTACTGGCCCGAGCAGGCCGTCGCCATCGAGATCGACACCCGCGCGCCCCGCCAGGACGAGGACGAGGACTGGTCGGAGGCGGTCCGCAAGCGGGAGACCCTGGAGCGCCTCGGGGTCACCGTCCTGTACCTGACTCCCCGCAAGCTGCGCGACTGGCCCGAGCAGCAGGCGGCGGTCGTCCGCACCGCCCTGACGGCGTCCGGCGACCGCGAGCCCGCCGCCTACCTGGTCGTACTGCCCCGGTGAGGCGGGTTGGCCGGGGAGTACTCGGGAGTGCTCCACCGCAGCCGCCCCGGATGCAGGCTCTCCACGACCGCCTCCACCCGGAAGCGCACGGCGCGGCCGCCGCCCGGGCCGTACTCGGTCCGCGCCCGGCCGCTCAGCTGGAGCAGCCCGCCGCCCTCCCAGTCGGGGAAGAGCAGCCCGGCCCGCTCGTCGGCGGCCAGGTTGCCCAGGGTCAGGAACATCGCGTTGCCCGCGTAGTCCGGCCAGAGCAGTTCCGTCGGCGAGAGCACCTCCACGAAGCCCGGCATGCCGCCCCGGTGGCTGGCGTCGGCCCCGTCCGCCTCGGCGGTGGTGGCGACGAAGAAGGTGTCGGCGGCGCGGACGGCCCGCGCCTGGCCACGGGTGAGCACGTCACCGCGCCGCACCACACCGGCCCCTTCGGCCACCAGCTCCAGCGGCTGCCGCTTCTGCAGGTACTTGGGGCAGTTGGAGAACACCTGCTCGGCCTCCACCGCGAACCCGCCGGGCGTCACGGCGAGGGTCCCGTTGAGCCGCATCCGGCGCCGGGTGCGCGGGTCCAGGGAGATCGTGCCCGTCCGGGTGCCGTCGGTGGCCAGCGCCCCGGCCAGCGGGTCGCCCTCCGGGAGGCCCCCCGAGACCTCGATGCGGCGCGGCCCGGTGGCCCGTACGAAACCGGGCGCGCCGGTGAGCAGCGAGGCCCACAGCCGCCCCGCGCCGTCGGCGGCGCCGACGACGAGATGGGGCTGCTGGGCGAGGAAGGCCGCCGCGACGTCGCGGATGTCCGCGCCGATGGAGCGGCCGACGTGTTCGGCGAGCTCGCGTACGCCGACCCGTTCCTGCACGGCCAGCGAGCCCCGGTGGTACCGGCCCATCACGATCCCCAGTCCTCGAGTTCCCGGTCTTCGACTTCCCGCCCCTTGACTTCCTAGAAGAAGCCGCAGGTCGGAGCGTCCGCCGTCGGGGCGGGAGCGCCCTCGGCCCCGGTGGGCACGGAGATCTCCAGGCGGGTGCCGTCGGGGTCGTGGAAGAAGATCCCCCCGGAGGCCGCGCCCTCGCCGTGGGCGACGACGCCGTCGTGGGCGAATTCGACGCCGAGGCCGCGCAGCCGCTCCTCGTACGCCCGCACCTCCTCCATCGCGCCGGCCGAGAACGCGAGGTGGTGCAGTCCGGCGGCCTGCGGCTCGTACCGGCCCCCCGCCTGCTGCCACAGGGTCAGGACGAGTGCGCCATCCTGGCCGAGGAAGGCGAACCTGCGGTCCTCCTCCTTGCCCTCGCCCAGCAGCGCGAAGCCGAGGGCGTCGCGGTAGAAGGCGAGCGAGCGGTCCAGATCGGTGACGTTGAGGCCGATGTGCCCGGTGCTGAGCGTGCCGGTGGCGGTCGTCATGAGGGTTCCCTTCCCCGAGGTTCCAGACGTCCTGGAGTTCTAACCTTCTAAATCGAGATTAATGGTTAGAGCGGGGGGCGTCAACCGGTCACGTACTCTTGAGGGGTTAGCAGCGCGAGGAGGCGGACATGACTGCACCGAGCACGGACCCGCGTCCGCTCACCGGAGAGCCGGTCTCCCTGGACCTGCTGAACACGCGCTGGGTGGTGGAGGGTGAGACCGTCGACCTCTTCGCGGGGGCCTTCGGGCTGACCCGGGTGGAGGGACTGGCGCTCTGGCTGGAGAGCGCCGGCCTGGCCGGCCGCTTCCGCGCCGACGCCTCGACCCTCGTGCACCTGCTGACCGCGCGCGAGGCGATCGCCCGCGCCGTCGCGGACCCCGCGGACGAGGGCGCCCGCTCCCTGGTCGACTCCGTACTGGAGCACGGCCGGATCCGCGCCACCCTCACCGCCGAAGGCCCGGGCGAGCGCGCCGAGTTCGCCGACCCCTCCTGGGGTCCGGCGTGGACGGCGGCCCGCGACTACCTCAACCTGCTGGCCACCGCGCCCGACCGGATCCGCAAGTGCGCCTCGGAAACCTGCGTGCTGCACTTCCACGACACCTCGCGCAACGGCACCCGGCGCTGGTGCTCCATGGCAGCCTGCGGCAACCGCGCCAAGGCCTCGCGGCACTACGCGCGCACGCGCGAGCGCTGAACGGACGGAATCTGTCACACCCGTCGTGAGACGGACGTCCGATCCGCCTCCGCAAGGCGGTCGGAGAGTCGATAAATCAACTCACCGGGCGCTATAACTCGCCCCGAATCGCCCTGGCTTGTCCTCACTGGCGGACACTCCGCACTGACGGGAACCCGCCATGTCAGGTCTCGGTCAATGACAGCCCTCCCCAAACAGCTGTCACTTGCGCAAAGCTGACCGGTCATCCGGCACCGAATTCCGGACCGTATCTTTCACTTAGCCAGGGATGCTGATGACCCTCGACTCCCCCAGCTCCACCACCGGGGCCATACCCGGCACCAGGCGCGCTGCCCGCGTCGCGGCGGCCGCGGGCCTGGTGGCCGCCCTCTGCGCCACCGGCGCGGTGCCCGCGTTCGCCGCGGGCGCCGGCGACGACCCGTGGACGACCGCGCCGGTCAAGTCCGCGGACCAGAAGCTCGGTTCGGCCGACGCCGAACTGCTCCAGGAGGCCAAGGCCAAGGGTGACGCGACCGTCACCGTCATGGTCGCGACCGCCCCCGGCCAGACCAAGCAGGTCGCCGACCAGCTCGACGCCGTCCAGGGCGCCTCGGTCGGCCAGACGTACGACAAGCTCGGCTACGTACGCGCCACCCTGCCGACCGACAAGGCGGAGGCCGCGCTGAAGGCGGCCGCCAAGCTGGAGTCCGTCCACGGCATGGACCTGCGGCACGAGATCCGGCTCCCGGACCCGCGCCCCGAGGTGAGCAAGGAGGGCTCGGCCAAGAAGACCGCCGCCGAGACCTACCCGGCGCCGGACAAGAACACCCCGGCCAAGAACCCGTACAACCCGTCGTTCGAGACCGGCTCCGTGGACTTCGTCAAGGCGAACCCGCAGGCCGACGGCCGTGGCGTGACCATCGGCATCATGGACTCGGGCGTCGACGTCAGCCACCCCGCGCTGCAGAAGACCACCACCGGCGAGCGCAAGATCGTCGACTGGGTGACCGCGACCGACCCCATCACGGACAACGACGGGACCTGGCGCGCCCAGATCACCCCGGTCACCTCCGCGGGCGGCGCCTTCACCGCCGGCGGCCAGAGCTGGAAGGCCCCCGAGGGCACCTTCCAGTGGAGCCGCTTCAGCGAAGCCATCACCGCCAACGGCGACATGAAGGGCGACGTCAACCGGGACGGGGACACCACCGACCGGTTCGGCATGCTCTACGACCCGGCCGCCGGCACCGTCCGCGTCGACACCGACCAGAACGGCGACTTCACCGACAACGAGCCGATGAAGCCGTACAAGGACGGCTACCAGATCGGCTACTTCGGTACGGACAACCCGGCGACCGAGGTGGCGGAGCGCATCCCGTTCACCATCGAGATCCGCAAGGACGTCCCGATGGACCCGCTCGGCGGTGACTGGGTCGGCAAGAAGGCCGACTTCGTCAACATCGGCATCATCGAGTCCGAGCACGGCTCGCACGTCGCCGGCATCACCGCCGCCAACGGCCTGTTCGGCGGCCGGATGAACGGCCAGGCGCCCGGTGCCAAGCTCGTCTCCTCCCGCGCCTGCTCCTGGTCCGGCGGCTGCACCAACGTCGCGCTGACCGAGGGCATGATCGACCTCGTCGTCAACCGCGGCGTCGACATCGTCAACATGTCGATCGGCGGCCTGCCGGCGCTGAACGACGGCAACAACGCCCGCTCGGAGCTCTACAAGAACCTCATCGACACCTACGGTGTCCAGCTCGTCATCTCCGCGGGCAACGAGGGTCCGGGCGTCAACACCATCGGCGACCCCGGTCTCGCGGACAAGGTCATCTCCGTGGGCGCCGCGGTCTCCAAGGAGACCTGGGCCGCCAACTACGGCTCCGGCGTGGCCAAGAAGTACAACATGTTCCCCTTCTCCTCGCGCGGCCCGCGTGAGGACGGCGGGTTCACGCCGACCATCACCGCCCCCGGCGCGGCCATCAACACCATCCAGACCTGGCTGCCCGGCATGCCCGTGAAGGAGGCCGGCTACAGCCTGCCCGCCGGCTACGGCATGCTCCAGGGCACCTCGATGTCCTCGCCGCAGGCCGCGGGCGCCAGCGCCCTGCTGATCTCGGCCGCCAAGCAGCAGAAGATCGCGCTGCCCCCGGCGAACCTGCGCGTGGCGCTGACCAGCACCGCGAAGAAGATCGACGACGTCCCGGCCCACGCACAGGGTGCCGGTCTCATCGACGTCCCCCAGGCGTGGGAGTCCATCCAGCGCGGCGCCAAGGCCAACGAGTTCACCGTCAAGGCCCCCGTCGACACCGCGATCGACCAGTTCCTGAAGACCCCGGGCTTCGGCACCGGCGTCTACGACCGCGAGGGCGGCCTCAAGACCGGCCAGAAGAAGGTCTACGACGTCGTCGTCACCCGCACCACCGGCGTCAAGTACGGCACCCGCCACAACATCGGCTGGCGCAACAACGACGGCACCTTCAAGGTGGTCGGCGGTGGCGGTTACGACTACGTCACCCTGCCCCTGAACAAGCCCGTCACCATCAAGGTCGAGGCCAACGCCAAGTCGGCCGGCGTCCACAGCGGCATCCTGCAGCTCGACGACCCCACCACCGAGGGCGTCGACAAGCAGATCCTCGCCACGGTCGTCGCCGCCAGCCCGCTGGCGAAGCCCTCCTTCACGCTGTCGGACAGCTCCACCGTCCAGCGCAACAGCCACAAGTCGTACTTCGTGACCGTCCCGCAGGGCGCCAAGACCCTCGAGGTCGCCCTCGGCGGGCTCGCGGCGGGCAGCCAGACGCGCTTCATCTCGATCCACCCGTACGGCACGGGCGTCGAGGACAGCGCGACCACCCAGTGCTACCCGAACTACGACAACCCGGCGAACCAGTGCCGCCCCGACCTGCGCTCGTACGAGAACCCGCAGCCGGGCGTCTGGGAGATCGAGGTCGAGTCGCGCCGTACGTCGCCGCTGCTCGACAACCCGTTCAAGCTGGACGTCTCCGTGCTCGGCGCGGCCTTCGACCCGGCCGTCAAGGTCCTGCCCGAGGTCAAGCAGGGCACCCCGGCGCCGGTCCAGTGGACCGTGAAGAACGACGCCGCCGCCATCTCCGGCGGCAAGCTGGCGGGCGGCCCGCTCGGCTCCGCCAAGGTCGACAAGCCGACCATCGCGACCGGTGAGACCAAGACCACCGAGGTCACCGTCGGCGAGGGCGCCTCCCGCCTCGACGTGGCGATCAACAAGCCCTCGGACACCGCCGCGGACCTCGACCTCGAGGTCTACAAGGACGGCGTCAAGGTCGGCTCCTCCGCCGACGGCGACTCCGACGAGTCCGTGAGCCTGGTCAAGCCCGCCGCCGGCACCTACACCATCAAGGTCATCGGCTACGCGATCCCGGCCGGCAGCACCACGTACGACTACCGCGACGTGTACTTCTCGGCCGCCCTGGGCTCCGTCCAGGTCGACGAGGCCACTCCGGTCAACCTCGCCAGCGGGGCCTCGGCCTCCGTCTCGGCGCAGGTCTTGGTCTCCGGCGCGGCCCCCGAGGGCCGTCAGTTCTTCGGCCAGGTCCAGCTGCTCAACGCCCGCGGCACCGCCGCCGGCACCGGCAGCGTGCAGATCGACAAGGTCACCCCGTAACGGCGTGACCGGCTGAACGCATGACGAGGGGCGGTGCTCGGCCGAGCACCGCCCCTCCGTCATGCCGCCGGCGCCCGCTCCCACTCCCGGGGCGGCGTTCCGGCGTCCGGTGCGCCGCGTCCGCGAAACGATCACGGTCGAACCACAGCCAACCCACCCCGACCAGGCAAAACGGACCTCCGGCGGCCCTGGGGCAGGCCGTCCGCGCACCCGGCACGGGAGGGCGGGCGTCCGACACTGTCCGCGCCTCGGACAATGGATTGGACAAGCCTCGTGGGTTCGAACGCATGATGGCTTCACGCGCGCCCGCGTCCACGTATTTGAAGGAGTCACCGTGAGGGTCGGAATCGTCGGAGCCACCGGACAGGTCGGCGGAGTCATGCGCGGCATCCTCGCGGAGCGGAAGTTCCCGGTGGACGAGCTGCGGCTCTTCGCCTCGGCCCGTTCCGCCGGCTCGACCGTCGAGTGGCAGGGCCGGGAGATCACCATCGAGGACGCCTCCGCGGCGGACTACTCCGGCCTCGACATCGTGCTCTTCTCCGCGGGCGGCGCCACCTCCAAGGCCCTCGCCGAGAAGGTCGCCTCCCAGGGCGCCGTCGTGATCGACAACTCCTCCGCCTGGCGCAAGGACCCCGAGGTCCCCCTCGTCGTCTCCGAGGTCAACCCGCACGCGATCAAGAACCGCCCCAAGGGCATCATCGCGAACCCGAACTGCACCACCATGGCCGCCATGCCGGTGCTGCGCCCCCTCCACGAGGAGGCGGGGCTGGTCGCGCTGGTCGCCACCACCTACCAGGCCGTCTCCGGCTCCGGTCTGGCCGGCGTCGCCGAGCTCAAGGGCCAGGCCTGCGCGGTCTCCGAGGCCGCCGACCAGCTGACCTTCGACGGCGGCGCGGTGGAGTTCCCCGAGCCGGCCGTCTACAAGCGCCCCATCGCGTACAACGTGGTCCCGCTCGCCGGCAACCTGGTCGACGACGGCTCCTTCGAGACCGACGAGGAGCAGAAGCTCCGCAACGAGTCCCGCAAGATCCTGGAGATCCCGCAGCTCAAGGTCTCCGGCACCTGCGTGCGCGTCCCCGTCTTCTCCGGCCACTCGCTCCAGGTCAACGCCCGCTTCGAGCGTCCGATCAGCGTCGAGCGCGCCTACGAGCTCCTCAAGGACGCCCCCGGCGTCGAGCTCTCGGAGATTCCCACCCCCCTCCAGGCCGCCGGCAAGGACGCCTCGTACGTCGGCCGCATCCGCGTGGACGAGACGGTCGACAACGGCCTCGCGCTGTTCCTCTCCAACGACAACCTCCGCAAGGGCGCCGCGCTGAACGCCGTCCAGATCGCGGAGCTCGTCGCCGAGGAGCTCCGCGGCTGACCACCCCCGGGTCCGGGGACGGAGGGGGGGGGGGGGGGGGGCCGCCGCGCCCCCCCCCCCCCCCCCCCCCTCCGTCGTGCCCTCGCCGTGTTCGCCTCTGGATTAGTCCCGCCCGGCGGCGCGGCCCGCGTGGAAGGATGGCCGGGCAACGTCACCATCAAAGGAGATGAACGCGTGCCTGGCACGAATCTCACCCGTGAAGAGGCTCAGCAGCGGGCGAAGCTGCTCACCGTCGACTCGTACGAGATCGAACTCGATCTCAGCGGCGCGCAGGAGGGCGGCACCTTCCCGTCCGTGACCACCGTGCGCTTCCAGTCGGCCGAGGCAGGCGCCGGGACCTTCATCGACCTGGTCGCGCCGGCCGTGCACGAGGTCGTCCTGAACGGCAAGTCGCTCGACGTGGCCGCCGTCTTCCGCGACTCGCGGATCGCGCTGGACCACCTCGCCGCCGGCGCCAACGAGCTGCGCGTCGTCGCGGACTGCGCCTACACCAACACCGGCGAGGGCCTGCACCGCTTCGTCGACCCGGTCGACCAGCAGGCCTACCTGTACACCCAGTTCGAGGTGCCGGACGCGCGGCGGGTCTTCGCCAGCTTCGAGCAGCCCGACCTGAAGGCGACGTTCCAGTTCACCGTGACCGCCCCCGAGGGCTGGACGGTCATCTCGAACTCCCCGCGCGACCTTTCGCAGGGCGCCGAGCCCAAGGACCGGGTGTGGGTCTTCGAGCCGACCCCGCGCATCTCCTCGTACATCACCGCGCTGATCGCCGGCCCGTACCACGCGGTGCACAGCTCGTACGAGGGCCCGGACGGGCAGTCCGTGCCGCTCGGCATCTACTGCCGGCCCTCCCTCGCCGAGTTCCTCGACGCGGACGCGATCTTCGACGTGACCCGGCAGGGCTTCGACTGGTTCCAGGAGAAGTTCGCGTACGACTACCCCTTCGCGAAGTACGACCAGCTCTTCGTGCCGGAGTTCAACGCGGGCGCGATGGAGAACGCGGGCGCGGTCACCATCCGCGACCAGTACGTCTTCCGCTCCAAGGTGACGGACGCGGCGTACGAGGTGCGCGCCGAGACCATCCTGCACGAGCTCGCGCACATGTGGTTCGGCGACCTGGTCACCATGGAGTGGTGGAACGACCTGTGGCTGAACGAGTCGTTCGCCACCTACACCTCGATCGCCTGCCAGGCCTACGCCGAGGGCTCGAAGTGGCCGCACGCGTGGACGACCTTCGCCAACTCCATGAAGACCTGGGCGTACCGCCAGGACCAGCTGCCGTCCACGCACCCGATCATGGCCGACATCCGTGACCTGGACGACGTCCTGGTCAACTTCGACGGCATCACGTACGCCAAGGGCGCCTCGGTGCTCAAGCAGCTCGTCGCGTACGTCGGCATGGACGCCTTCTTCAAGGGCGTGCAGGCGTACTTCAAGGCGCACGCGTTCGGGAACACCCGCCTGTCCGACCTGCTCGGCGCCCTGGAGGAGACCTCCGGCCGCGACCTGACCGCCTGGTCGAAGGCGTGGCTGGAGACGGCCGGCATCAACGTCCTGCGCCCGGAGATCGAGCTGGACGCGGACGGCCTCGTCTCGGCGTTCGCCGTCCGCCAGGAGGCCCCCGCCCTGCCGGCGGGCGCCAAGGGCGAGCCGGTGCTGCGTCCGCACCGCATCGCGGTGGGCCTGTACGACCTGCGCGACGGCAAGCTGGTCCGCACGGACCGCCTCGAGCTGGACATCGACGGCGAGCTGACGGCCGTCCCCGAGCTCGTGGGCCGGACCCGCCCGGCGGTCGTGCTGCTCAACGACGACGACCTGTCGTACGCCAAGGTCCGCCTGGACGAGGTCTCGCTGGCGAACGTCACCGCGCACCTGGGCGACTTCACGGAGTCCCTGCCGCGTGCCCTGTGCTGGGCCTCGGCGTGGGACATGACCCGTGACGGCGAGCTGGCGACGCGCGACTACCTGGCCCTGGTGCTGTCCGGCATCGGCAAGGAGTCGGACATCGGCGTGGTGCAGTCGCTGCACCGCCAGGTGAAGCTGGCCGTCGACCTGTACGCCGACCCGGCGTGGCGGGAGCAGGGCCTGGAGCTCTGGACCGAGGCCGCGCTCGAGCACCTGCGTGCGGCCGAGCCGGGCAGCGACCACCAGCTGGCGTGGGCCCGCGCCTTCGCGGCGACGGCCCGTACCGAGGGACAGCTGACCTACCTGGCGGCGCTGCTCGACGGCTCGGCGGAGGTCGAGGGCCTGGTCGTGGACACGGAGCTGCGCTGGGCGTTCCTGGAGCGCCTGGCCGCCACGGGCCGCGCCGACGAGGCGGCGATCGCGGCGGAGCTGAAGCGGGACGCGACGGCCGCGGGCGAGCGCCACGCGGCGACGGCGCGGGCCGCGCGGCCCACGGCGGAGGCCAAGGCGGCGGCGTGGGCCTCGGTGGTGGAGTCGGGCGACCTGCCGAACGCGGTGCAGGAGGCCGTGATCGGCGGCTTCGTCCAGACCGACCAGCGGGAGCTGCTCGCGCCGTACACGGAGAAGTACTTCGCGGTGCTGAAGGACATCTGGGAGAGCCGCAGCCACGAGATCGCGCAGCAGATCGCGGTCGGGCTGTACCCGTCGCTCCAGGTCTCGCAGGCGACCCTGGACGCGACGGACGCGTGGCTGGCCTCGGCCGAGCCGAACGCGGCGCTGCGCCGCCTGGTCTCGGAGTCCCGCGCCGGCGTCGAGCGCGCCCTGAAGGCCCAGGCGGCGGACGCGGCAGCCTCCCGAGCCTGACGGCTTCGGTCCCCGGCCCCCTTCACGGGGGCCGGGGACCGCCCGCCCCCTCACCCGAGTGCCGCCGCCGCCCCCTGGAGGGCCTCCAGGGCTCGGGAGAGGGCCGGGGCGGATTCCGTGCCGCGGCGGAGGGCTGCGATGACGTGGCGGGTCGGGCGGTCGTGGCTCAGGGTCCGGACTGCCACCCCCGAGGCGCGGGCGGAGACCATGCGCGGGACCAGGGCGACGCCCATCCCCGCCTCCACCATCGCCAGGATCGCGGTCCACCCGGACGCCGAGTGCGCCTGCTCCGGTACGAAGCCCGCCGGTTCGCACGCGGAGCGGGTGATCTCCGACCAGGGCCCGCTCCCGCCGTAGATCCACCGCTCCGCGGACAGGTCGGCCAGCCGTACCTCCGCCGCGCCCGCCAGTGGATGGCCGGGGGGCAGGGCCACGTCCAGGGGGTCCTCCAGCAGGGTGACCCGCGTGAAGCGGGCGTCGCGCGCCCCCGGGGCGTGCGCGGCCAGCGAGAGGGCGAGGTCCACGGCCCCGGCGGACAGCAGTTCGTACGATTCGGCGGCCTCGGTCTCCCGTACCCGTACCTCGATCGCCGGGTGGCTGAGCCGGAGGGCGGCCACCGCCGGGACGACCAGCACGGGCACCGCCGTGGAGAAGGCCCCGATGCGCACCTCCCCCGCCTCCCCGGCCAGGTAGCCGGCGAGTTCGGCGTCGGCCCGCTCCAGCTGGGCGAAGACAGCCTCGGTGTGCCGCAGCACCAGGTGCGCGGCGTCGGTGAGCCGGACCCGCCGACCCTGCGCCTCCAGCAGCGTCACCCCCAGGTGCCGGGCGAGGTTGGTGAGCTGCTGGGAAACGGCCGAGGGCGTCATGTGCAGCGCCTCGGCCGTGGCGGTCACCGTCCCCCGGTCGGCCAGGGTGCGCAGGATCCGCAGCTTCTTGATGTCCCAGTCGGTCACGGGAGCGAAACTACCTCCGGGTCGCGCTGCCGAGGGCGACACCGCCGAGGATCAGCGCCATGCACAGCAGCTGTGCCGGCCCGGTCCGCTCGCCGAGGAGGAGCAGGCCGAGCCCGGCGACGCACACCGGCTGGAGGTAGTAGACGACTCCCGCGCGGGCCGCCCCGATCAGGGAGACGGCCTTGTTCCAGGCGAAGAAGGCGACGGCGGAGGAGAAGACGCCGACGTACAGCAGGGGTCCGACGGTCGCGGTGGTGACCTCGAAGCCGCCCTGGACGGTGAGGGACACGGCGTAGGCGGGGGCCAGCATCAGGGCGCCGAGGACGAAGGTGGCGAGCAGGAAGGCCAGTCCGCCGATCTCGGCGGGCTTGCGCTTGAGGAGCGCGCTGTAGGTGGCGAAGGACAGTGCGGCCCCGAACATCCACAGGTCGCCGGCGCCGAAGGCGAAGCCGAGCGATCCGTCGCCGACCAGCAGCAGCACCCCGAAGGCCGCGAGGAGCATCCCGAAGGAGCGCCGGACGCCGAGCCGCTCGCCGCCGAGGCGGGCGTACAGGGCCATGACGACCGGCGAGGCCGCCATGATCATGCCCATGTTGGAGGCGGAGGTGGTCAGTCCGGCCTGGTGCACCAGGGTGTTGTAGAGGGTGACTCCGAAGAGCGTGGCGAGCGAGACGTAGCCGATGTGCCGGCGGAGCAGCGCCCGCTGCTGCCAGGCCTGCCGGGCCGCGAAGGGGGCGACCGCGACGGCGGCGATGATCCAGCGCCAGAAGACCGCCTGTACGGGAGGGACCGTGTCCGCCATGCCCCGGGTGGCGACGAAGCTGCCGGACCAGACGACCGTCGCGACCAGCGCGAGCAGTACGCCGAGCCCAGCGGCTCCCTTCTTCGTCCCGGCTGCGGCAGCGGCGCCGCCGCCGGCGGGGGCGCCGGCGGCGGTCGATGCGGTGCGGACACGGTCCATGACGGTCACTGCTGGTTTCCCCCTCGGGGTCCGGTGTGGTGCGTGCCCCCTACCTTCACACCTTCACTTTGCCCAGGTCCATCGAAACATTTCGATCAGTTCCTTCAGGAGAAGTGAACGATTCCTCCTCGGCGGCCGGCTCCTCCGCGACGGGCGCGGACTTCCCCGGGAGCTGCCCGACGACCGTGGCGCCGAAGGCGATGGCCATGCCCACCAGCTGTACGGGCGACAGCGACTGGCCGAGCGCGGCCCAGCCGATGACGGCGGCGGTGAGCGGTGACAGCGGGCCGAGCAGGGTGACGGAGGTGGCGGTGAGCCGGCCGATTCCGCGGAACCAGAGGAAGTACGCGGCCCCGGTGTTGATCAGCATCATGTAGCCGTAGCCGAGGAAAGCCTTTCCGTCGAGCGCGGGCGGCGCCCCTTCGACCAGTGCGGCGATCGGGATGATGACCAGGCCGCCCGCGGTGAGCTGCCAGCCGGTCACGGCCAGCGGGCCGACGCCCTCGGGGCGCCCCCAGCGCTTGGTCATCACGGTGCCCGCGCCCATGGCGGCGGAGGAGACCACGCCCGCGATGACGCCGATGAGGTCGAGCTCCGCCTGGGCGGTCAGCACCACCATGCTCACGCCGAAGGCGGCGGCCACGGCCGCGAGCACGGTCCGCAGCCTGGCCCGCTCCCCCAGGAGGAGGGCGGCGAGCCCCACGACGAAGAGCGGCCCGGCGGAGCCGAGTACGGCCGCGACGCCGCCGGGGAGCCGGTAGGCGGCGAGGAAGAGCAGCGGGAAGAACGCTCCGATGTTGAGGGTGCCGAGGACCGCGGACTTCCACCACCAGGCGCCCTTGGGCAGGGTGCGCGAGAGGGCGACCAGCAGCAGACCGGCGGGGAGGGCGCGCATGGCCCCGGTGAACAGGGGCCGGTCCGGCGGCAGCAGCTCACTGGCGACGAAGTACGTCGACCCCCAGGAGATGGGGGCGAGCGCGGTCAGGAGGGTGGTGGTGACACGGTTCACGGTCACTCCTCGGGCAGTTGAGGACGGGCTGGCGGGGTGCGGGTTGGCCGCGACCCACCCGGGGGCCCGTCCCCGGACCTCCCCGGGTAGGTCGCTTATAAGTAGCTTACTACTAAGCTACTTTTTAGCAAGCTACTTTCTTGCGAACGAGCGAGCGGAATCGGATACTTCGGTCATGACCGAGGTGAAGAAGGCCCCCGAGAAGGACGCCGTCGACGCGATCACCGCGCAGTGGGCCGCCGTACGACCGGACCTGGACACCGCCCCCATGGCCGTCTTCGGCCGGATCTACCGGATCTCCAAGGCCGTGGGCGAGGCCGTCGAGCGGGCCTACAACCGGCACGGGATCACCCGCGGGGAATTCGACGTCATCGCGACGCTGCGCCGCTCCGGGGCCCCGTACACCCTCTCCCCCCGCGAGCTGTCGGCCACGCTGATGCTCACCACGGGCGGCATGACCGGGCGCCTGGACAAGCTGGAGAGGGCCGGACTGCTCACCCGCAGCCCCGACCCGCACGACCGGCGCGGGCTCCAGGTGACCCTCACCGACCGGGGACTCGCCCTCGCCGACGAGGCGGTCTCCGCGGGCCTGGAGGTGCACCGCACCGCCCTGGAGGGCTTCGACCGCGAAGAGGTCGAACAGCTCACGGCGCTGCTGCGCAAGCTCCTCGCGGACGTGGCCTGAAACGGAACCGCGCGCTTCCGGGCACACCAAGGCGCCGGAGGCCGCGCGGGAACCGGCTCACACCGGTCCCGCGGACCTCCGGCGCCCGGAAGTCTTGACGAAAGGCCTGCCCGGCCGGGTCAGACCTTGGTCTTGCGCGACTTGTCGCCGACCATCACGAGACCCGCGATGACCAGGAACAGCACGATCGGCGCGGCCACGTACAGGCCGAGCGTCTCGCCAATGCTCAGGCCCGGGCCCGGGTCGTCGCCGTCGTCGCGGGTCACCGCGAGCGCGGGAGACGTCATCAGCAGCATCATCAGCGTCGTTCCGGCCGTGACGGCGCCGGCGCGCAGAGCGTTCTTCTTGTCCACGGTGCAAACGTAGCGAACACCTAAACGGGGCGCGCGCCCGGGGGTGCCGTACGGGTCCGAGCGCCCTCCCGCACCGCGCCCAGCAGGGCGTTCGCCCGGGGCGAGGCGGTCAGCGCCTCCAGGGTCAGCGGCCGTCCCCCGGCGTCGGCCAGCGGCAGCCGCCAGTTGGGGTACTGGTCCCAGGTGCCCGGCAGGTTCTGCGGCCGCCGGTCCCCCACCGCGTCGGGCAGCCACACGCCGACCAGCCGGGCGGGCGTGCGCAGCAGGAACGCGTACAGGGCCCGTACGGCGGCCTCCTCGCCCTTGGTCTCCAGCCCCAGCCGGTCCAGTACCGACAGCCACCGCGCGGTGTCGGCGGCGTCCTCGGCCCGCTCCAGCTCCAGAGGACGGGTCAGCAGGCCGAGCCGGTCGCGCAGTTCGACGTGGGACCCGGCCAGCTTGGCGGCGGAGGGCGGCAGGTCGTGGGTGGTGGCGGTGGCCAGGCACTCCGACCGCCAGGCCTCGGCGGGCAGCGGCTCGCCGTCACCGGACCAGTCCCGCTCGAACCAGAGCACGGAGGTACCGAGGATCCCGCGCCGGGCCAGCGCCCGCCGCACCCCCGGCTCGACCGTCCCGAGGTCCTCGCCGACCACCAGCGCCCCGGCGCGGTGGGCCTCCAGGACCAGTACGGCCAGCATCGCCTCGCCGTCGTAGGAGACGTACGTCCCCTCCGCGGGCGGGGTGCCCTCCGGGATCCACCAGAGCCGGAACAGGCCCATGACGTGGTCCACGCGCACCGCCCCCGCGTAGCGGAAAACCCCGCGCAGCAGGGCCCGGAACGGCGCGTACGCGGACCCCTCCAGGGCGTCGGGCCGCCACGGCGGCAGTCCCCAGTCCTGGCCGCGCGCGTTGAAGGCGTCCGGCGGGGCCCCGACGGAGGCGCTGCGGGCGTGGAAGGAGCCGGTTCGGGCGTCCGAGCCGTCCGGGTGCACCCCGACGGCCAGGTCGTGCACGATGCCGACCTCCATCCCCGCCTCCCGGGCGGCCCGCTGGGCGGCGGTCAGCTGGGTGTCCGTCAGCCAGACGAGCCAGCAGTGGAAGTCGGCGCGCTCCCCGGGGTCCTCCCCGGCGGCGGCCGCGCACCAGGCGGCGTGCGCGGCCAGCCCGTCCCCCTGGGCCGCGCGGAACGCCCGGTAGGCGGCCTCCCGCGCGGGGGTGCGCGGGACGGCGTACAGCAGTTCCAGGGCGGCGCGCTTGAGGGCCCAGACGGCGTCCCGGTCGATCAGCGCCCCCTTCTCCAGCACCTCCCGGCGCAGCTCTCCGCCCCGGGCGGCGAGTTCGGCGAGGGCGTCCCGGTCCGGGCAGGCCTCCCACTCGGGCAGGTCCTCGACGCGCAGGTGCACCGGGTCCGGGAAGCGGCGGGAGGACGGCCGGTAGGGGGACGGGTCGCTCGGGGTGCCGGGAAACCCCGCGTGGAGCGGGTTGACCTGGACGAACCCGGCGCCGTGGGTGCGGGCCGCCCAGCGGGCCAGCTCGGCGAGGTCGCCCAGGTCGCCCATGCCCCAGGAACGCTCCGAGAGCAGGGAGTACAGCTGGACGAGCAGCCCGTGGGCGCGGACGGGCGCCGCCGGGGCCCGGTCCGGGGCCACGATCAGGGTGGCGGAGGCGGTGCGCCCGCCGGGTGCTTCGGCGGCCAGCCGGTGCACCCCCAGGGGCAGGCCGGGGTGCCAGTCGGCCTGCCCGGCCCCGTCCTCCAGGGTCACCCGCACCCGCGTCCCGGCCGGCAGCCCGGCCAGGGCCGCCGGCGCGGGCTCTCCCCTCCAGTGCACCAGCGTCGGCGGGAGCAGCCGCCCGGCCCGCTCCCGCTCGGTGGCGCGGGCCGTCTCCCGCACCTCCTCGGGGGTGCCGGCGGGGACGCCGATCAGGCTGAGCACGGCCCGGACCGTGGCCTCGGGCACCTGGACGGTGACGTCCTCGGCGGGCTGGTAGGAGGTGGCGACGCCGTAGAGGGCCGCGAGCCGGGCGAGGTCGTCCATCGTCATCCTTGGCTGGAGGGGGCTGGGGGGGCGCTAGGTGAGCGGCTCGCTGGTGAGGGGGGACTCGGCCACGAGCGGGGGCTCACTGGTCAGGGGCGTGTACGCGGAGCCGGCCAGCGGGGGTTCGCTGGTCAGCGGCGGGTGCGCGGCGTCGGCGGCCGACAGGTCCCCGGGCCCGGACGGGACGGGCAGATGGGCGAGCGGGGCCGGTTTCCTGCGGGTGCCGGACGCGGTGCGGGCGTTCATGAGGTTCCTCCCTAGTGCGGTTCTCCGGACCGCCGGCGCGGTTGTTCCGACCGCCGGCACGGTCTTCGGACGCCCATGCAACACCCGTGGCGAACACCGCAGCCATACCCAGTCAGGGGCATCGCATTCCTGGCGGATCCCGGTCAGATCACCCCACCCGCATTGACACCCACGCCGCACGGGTGGTGGGCTCTGGCTCGTTCACACGGTCGGGGGACGACTCGGGACGGGGGAGGCTCCATGCAGCTCAGGGGCAGGAAGCGGACCACGGCCGCCGCCGTCGCCGTCATCGGAACGCTGCTCGGCGGGGCCGTCGCCTCCGCTCCGCCGCGCTTCAGCGCGGCACCGGGGAGCTCGGGCTCCGCGCGCCCCGACAGCGGGTCAGTCCCCGTCCAGGCGGCGGGACTCGGGTCCGTCGTCGACCCGGGCTCCGACGTTCCCCGAGCCGCTTCCGAGGGCCCCGCCGTGTGGCCGAGGCCGCAGTCGGCGACCGCCGACCCGGGGCGGGAGCTGCCGGTGCCGGCGGAGGCCGTGCTGGTGGCCCCGCAGGACGTGGACCCGTACGCCGTCGAGGTCGTACGCACCGCCCTGCGCGCGGCCGGAGTGCGGAACCCGCTCGTGCGCCCCCCGGGCGCGGCGCTGCCCGAGCGGGCCCTCGTCGTACGGCTCCAGGGCCCGGACGCCGAGGAGGCCCTGCGGGCGCTGGGCGCCGCGCCGGCCGGGGACCTGCCCGCCGGCGGCTACCGGCTGGCGGTGGGGCGGACCGGCGGCCGGGACACGGTCGCGCTGGCCGGGGTGGGCGGGGACGGGCTCTTCCACGCCGCGCAGACGCTGCGCCAGCTGCTGGCGGCCGGGCGCGGCAAGGTGCCCGGGATGCTGGTGCGGGACTGGCCCATCGCCCCCGTGCGCGGGATCACCGAGGGCTTCTACGGGCAGCCCTGGACCCAGGAGCAGCGCCTGGAGCAGCTGGACTTCCTGGGCCGTACCAAGCAGAACCGGATGCTGCTGGCGCCCGGTGACGACCCGTACCGCACCACGGCCTGGCGCGAGGAGTACCCGCGCGAACGGCAGGAGGAGTTCCGGGCCCTGGCCGAGCGGGCCCGCGCCAACCGGGTGGTGCTCGGCTGGGCGGTGTCCCCGGGGCAGTCGATGTGCCTGTCGTCGGCGGACGACCGGGCGGCGCTGCTGCGCAAGGCCGACGCCATGTGGGAGCTGGGCTTCCGCGCCTTCCAGGTGCAGTTCCAGGACGTCAGCTACACCGAATGGGGCTGCCGCGCCGACCGGGCGCGGTACGGGACGGGCCCCGCCGCGGCGGCGAAGGCCCACGCCGAGGTCGCGGGAGAGCTGGCCGCGCACCTGGCGGCGCGGCATCCGGGGTCGGCCCCGCTGTCGCTGCTGCCGACGGAGTACTTCCAGAACGGCGCCACCGCCTACCGGACGGCCCTGGCGGGGGCGCTGGACCCGCGCGTGGAAGTGGCCTGGACGGGCGTGGGCGTGGTGCCGCGCACCATCACCGGCCAGGAGCTGGCCGGGGCCCGGGCGGCGCTCGCGCATCCGCTGGTCACCATGGACAACTACCCGGTCAACGACTGGGACCCGGGCCGCATCTTCCTCGGGCCGTACGCCGGGCGCGATCCGGCGGTGGCGGGCGGTTCGGCGGGGGTGCTGGCCAACGCGATGGCGCAGGGCACCCTCTCCCGCATCCCGCTGTTCACGGCGGCGGACTACGCCTGGAACCCGCGCGGCTACCGGGCCGGGGAGTCCTGGGCGGCGGCGGTCCTCGACCTGTCCGGCCCCGACCCGAGGACCCGGGCGGCGCTTGCGGCCCTGGCGGGGAACACGGCCTCCTCGGGCCTCAAGGTGGAGGAGTCGGCCTATCTGAAGCCGCTGGTCGAGGAGTTCTGGCGGGCCCGCGCCGCCGGGGACAAGGCCGCCGGCGACCGGCTCCGCGCGGCGTTCACCGTGCTGAGGGAGGCCCCCCGGCGCCTGGACGCGCCGGTGGCGGAGGAGGCCGGGCCCTGGCTGGAGCGGCTCGCGCGGTACGGGGCCGCGGGCGAGCTGGCGGTCGACCTGCTGCGCGCCGAGGCCCGGGGCGACGGGGCGGCCGCCTGGCAGGCCTCGCGGGAGCTCGCGCGGGCGCGGAGCGCGCTGGCCGAGCCGGGCGGGGTGCGGGTGGACACCTCCGTGCTCGACCCCTTCCTGGCGAAGGCGGCGGCGGAGTCGGACGCCTGGACGGGCGCGGCCCGCAAGGACGGGACCGTGGTGCGCGAAGCCGGCGCCCACACCGTCCGGCTGGACTCGGCGCGGCCGCTCGCGGCGGTCACGGTCATGACGGACCCGCTGGCGCCGGGCGCGCGGGGCGTGACGGTGGAGGCGCACGTGCCCGGCGAGGGCTGGCGGCGGCTGGCCGACGCGGCGGTGTCCGGCTGGACGCAGGCCGATGCGGCGGGCGTACGGGCGGACGCGGTCCGGCTGTCGTGGGCGGGTCCGGACCCCGTGGTGCACCAGGTGGTCCCGTGGTTCGCGGACGGCCCGCGGGCCCGCTTCGAACTGTCCGGAGGAGGCCGCGCCGACGTGGAGATCGGCGGCGCGGCGCGCACCGTGCCGGCGCAGCTGTCCGGCCTGCGCCCCGGGGAGTTCCGGGCTCCGCTGACGGCGGCCCCGCCGGCGGGGGTCCAGGTGCGGCTCCCGCAGGAGGTCGCGGTGCCCCGGGGCGCGACGGTCTCCGTCCCGGTGGAGGTCACGGTGGCGGCGGGCACCCCGGCCGGGGTGTACGAGGTCCCGCTCGCCTTCGACGGGGAGGTGCGCACCCTCACCGTCCGGGCGGTTCCGCGCACCGGCGGTCCGGACCTGCTGCGCACGGCGCGGGCCCGCTCGTCGGGCGACGAGGCCCCGCAGTTCCCGGCGTCGGCGGCGGTGGACGGGTCCGCCGCCACCCGGTGGTCGTCCCCGGCGGTGGACGGCGCCTGGTGGCAGGCCGAACTGGCCGCCCCGGCCAGGGTGGGCCTGCTGACCCTGCACTGGCAGGAGGCCCACCCCTCGCAGTTCCGGGTGGAGACGTCCCGCGACGGCGTGACGTGGCGCCCGGGGACGGTGGTGTCCTCCCGGGGCGGGGTGGACGCGGTCCGGCTGGACGCGCCGGACACGCGCTACCTCCGCGTCACGTGCGAGCGCCGCGCGACGCGCTTCGGCTGCAGCCTCTGGTCCGCCACTGCCCTCGCGGTGGTCCCCTAGGGGGTGTCCGGTGGATCAGGGCCGGATCAGGCCGGGTCATGATCCGCCGGACACCCCCTGGTCCCTGCGGAACGCGGTGCGCACACCGCCCGGGCGCGGGGGGCTACGCGGTGGCTCCGATGCGTTCGAGCGCGTCCTGCGCCCCGTACGGCTGGAGGTACGGCATCCACCGCGGGTCCCGGTGCCCCGTCCCGATGATCCGCCAGGCCAGCCCGGAGGGCGGAGCCGGCTGGTGGCGCAGGCGCCAGCCGAGCTCCAGCAGGTGCCGGTCCGCCTTCACGTGGTTGCACCGCCGGCAGGCGGCGACCACGTTGTCCCAGGCGTGCTGGCCCCCACGGCTGCGCGGAACGACGTGGTCCACGCTCGTGGCGACGGCCCCGCAGTACATGCAGCGGCCGCCGTCGCGGGCGAACAGCGCGCGGCGGGTGAGTGGAACGGGCCCCCGGTAGGGGACCCGCACGAAGCGCTTGAGCCGGACCACGCTGGGCGCGGGGACGGCTCGTGTCGCGCTGTGCAGGAAGGCGCCCGATTCCTCCAGGGAGATGGCCTTGTTCTCCAGGACGAGGACGAGCGCGCGGCGGAGCGGTACGACGCCGAGGGGCTCGTACGACGCGTTGAGGACCAGGACGTGCGGCACGGACTGCCTCCTTGTACGCCGGCGGCGCGTGGCTCGCGCCGGGACGATCTGCTCTCAGTCTCCCCTTACGGCTGGTCGAAGCGCCACCACGCGCCGGTAACGGGCCCGGGGTGTTTTCGACCACACCCCCTTTCATCCCCAGGTGAGTCCGGTCTCTCCCTCGAACAGCACAACGAGGTCGGCCCCGTGCCCCGTTAGTGTGGATGGTCTGCCCGCACCGTCAGCACGACCGTACGACCGTTCCGCGGGCGGACCGCTATGCCCTGGAGGTTCCCGCCGTGCCCTCGCCCGCCATCCTGCTGCCGCACGCAGCGTCGACGACCGACGACGCCGCCGAGAGCGTGACGAACGCCGCGAGCTTCGTCGAGGAGAACTGGGCCACCTGGCTGAGCATCGGCCTGCGGATCCTGCTGATCATCGTGATCGCGGTGGCGCTCCGTACGGTGGTCCGCAAGGCCCTGACCAAGCTGATAAGCCGGATGAACTCCGGTGCGGAGGCCGTCGAGGGCACCGCGCTCGGCGGGCTGCTGGTCAACGCGGAGCGGCGCCGCCAGCGTTCGGAGGCGATCGGTTCGGTACTGCGTTCGGTGTCCTCGTTCGTGATCCTCGGCACGGCCGCGCTGATGGTGCTGGCCGCGCTGAAGATCGACCTGGGGCCGCTGCTGGCGAGCGCGGGTGTGGCCGGTGTGGCGATCGGTTTCGGCGCCCGCAACCTGGTGACGGACTTCCTCTCCGGCGTGTTCATGATCATGGAGGACCAGTACGGCGTCGGTGACCAGATCGACGCCGGGGTGGCCTCGGGCGAGGTGATCGAGGTCGGACTGCGCGTGACCAAGCTGCGCGGCGACAACGGTGAGATCTGGTACGTCCGCAACGGCGAGATCAAGCGGATCGGCAACCTCAGCCAGGGCTGGGCGACCGCGGGCGTGGCCGTGCAGGTCAAGCCGACGGAGAACCTCGCGCACATCCGCGAGGTGGTCCAGGGGGTCGCGGACACCCTGGCCAAGGAGACCCCGTGGGACGAGCGGCTGTGGGGTCCGGTGGAGGTGCTGGGCCTGGACGAGGTGCTGCTGGCCTCCATGACGGTGAAGGTGTCAGCGAAGACGATGCCGGGCCAGCAGTTCGCGGTGGAGCGCGAGCTGCGCTGGCGGATCAAGGAGGCCTTCGACGCCGCCGGGATCCGGATCATCGGCGGCGCCCCGGACCCCGGCGAGGAGGAGGCCGCCCCGGCCGACGCGGCGGCCGCCGTCGCCGCGCCGTCGGCGCTGGCCAACCCCGCCTCGCCGCAGTCCCTGGCCACCGCCCCGATCCCGCAGGCGCCGGCTCCCGCTCCGGGGGTCCGGCTGCCCAAGTAGGGCCCGCCCGGCCATCCGCCGCACCCGCGTCCTCCGCTGCCCCGCTGGTACGTACCGGCGGGGCAGCGGCATTGACACACCTCCGAAGCCGATAGGAAACTTACCTAACAGTTGCCTCGGTGAGGGAGCACCCCCGTCATGCCGGCCACCACTCCCGGAACGCCCAGCCTGCTGCGCGCCATGAACGACCGCGCCGCCCTGGAGCTGCTGCTGACGCACGGCCCCCTGTCCCGGACCCGGATCGGGCGCCTCACCGGACTCTCGAAGCCCACCGCCTCCCAGCTGCTGGCCCGGCTGGAGGCCGCCGGGCTGGTCGTGGCCACCGGCACCGACGGCGGCCGCCCCGGCCCGAACGCCCAGCTGTACGCGCTCAACGCCCGCGCCGCCCACGTCGCCGGCCTGGACGTGACCCCCGACCGGGTGCTCGCCGCCGTCGCCGACCTGACCGGCACCGTGACCGGCCGCTCCGAGATCCCCAGCGCCGCGGGCGCCGACGCCGTCGGGCAGGTCACCCGGGCCCTGCGCGCGGCCCTGGAGGACGCCGGGCTCACCCTCCCCGCCCTGCACCGCGTCGTCATCGCCACCCCCGGCGCCTTCGACCCCCGCTCCGGACGGCTGCGCTACGCCGGCCACCTCCCCGGCTGGCACTCCCCCACCCTCCTCGACGAACTGGCCGCGGCCCTGCCCGTGCCGGTCGAGTACGAGAACGACGTGAACCTCGCCGCGGTCGCCGAGCAGCGGCTCGGCGCGGCCCGCGGCCACGAGGACTTCGTCCTCCTGTGGAACGAGGAGGGCCTCGGCGCCGCCCTCGTCCTCGGCGGGCGGCTGCACCGCGGCTGGACCGGCGGCGCGGGCGAGGTGGGCTTCCTGCCCGTGCCCGGCCACCCCCTGGTCCGCCAGGTGACGCGGGCCAACAGCGGCGGCTACCAGGAGCTGGCCGGCGTGCAGGTCCTGCCCGCCCTCGCCGCCGGTGCCGGGTTCGACGCCGGTGCCCTCCCGGACGCCCCGCGGGCGGCGCGGGTGGCCGCCGGGGCCGACCTGCTGCGGCGCGCCGCCGCCGAGCCGCAGGGAGCCCGCCTGCGCTTCCTCCGGTCGTACGCCACCGCGCTCGCGACCGGCCTGGCCTCGCTGGTCGCCGTACTGGACCCGGAGATCGTGGTGCTGTCCGGCGCCCTGATCACCGCGGGCGGCGACCCGCTGCGCGCCCTGCTGGAGGACGAACTGGCCGAACTGACGCCCTCCCGGCCCCGGCTGGTGACCGGCGAGGTGCGCGAACACCCCGTGCTGCGCGGCGCCCTGGAGAGCGCCCTGGCCACCACGCGCGAGGAAGTCTTCGACACCTCCCGCTGAACCCCGTTCCTCCACCCCTCATCCGCAGTTCTCCCCCAGAGAGCGAGTGCCTCCATGCCCGAAGCCGCACGCCTGACCACCACCGCGGCCGTCCTCGCCGCCTTGTCCGTACTCGCCGCCGGCTGCACCGGCCAGAGCGGCGCCCCCGCCGCCGACGACCCGAAGGCCGACGTCACCCTCAGCTTCTGGCACGGCTGGTCCACGCCCAGCGAGGTCAAGGCGATCGAGGACAACATCGCCCGCTTCGAGAGGGCGCACCCGAACATCAAGGTCAAGGCCACCGGCGACATGACCGACGACAAGATCAACCAGGCGCTGCGCGCGGGCGGGGACAAGGCCCCCGACGTGGTCTCCTCCTTCGCCACGGACAGCGTCGGCAAGTTCTGCAACTCCGGCGCCTTCGCCGACCTGGGCCCCTTCCTGGAGAAGTCCGGGATCGACAGCACGAAGGTCTTCCCGGCGACCCTGCTGGAGTACACGCGGTTCAACGGCAACCAGTGCACCCTGCCGCTGCTCCACGACGCCTACGGCCTCGTCTACAACAAGACCGCGTTCGCCGCCGCCGGGATCACCGAAGCGCCGCGGACATGGAGCGAGTTCGAAGAGGCCGCGCGGAAACTCACCAAGCCGAAGGGGAATTCGTACGAGCAGCTCGGGGTGATGCCCACCTTCCACGGCTACGAGACCACCCCGATGCGGCTGGCCGCGCAGTGGAGCCCCACCTACTTCACCGCCGACGGCAAGTCGAACCTCGCCGGCGACCCGGCCTTCGCGAAGATGCTCACCGCCCAGAAGGACCTGGTGGCCAAGCTCGGGGGCTACGAGAAGCTGGAACGCTTCCGCGCCGGTTTCGGTGCCGAATGGAGCAACGAACACCCCTTCCACAAGGGGCTCGTGGCCATGCAGATCGACGGCGAGTGGCGGCCGGCCATGGCCAAGGCGGCCGGCGTCCCCTTCGAGATCGGCACCGCCCCGCTGCCCGTGCCGGACGACCAGAGGGCCGACTACGGCAAGGGCTACCTCTCCGGCACCATCATGGGCATCTCCTCGGCGAGCCGGAAGCAGAACGCCGCCTGGGAGCTGGTGCGGTACATGACCACGGACACCGAGGCCGTGGTCGCCTTCGCCAACGACATCCACAACATACCCTCGACGCTCGACGCGCTCCGTTCGCCGCGGCTCCAGGTCACCCCCGAGTCGAAGACGTTCCTCGACATCGCCCGGCACCCGAAGTCGAACACCACCCCGGCCCAGGTGAACGGCGGTGCCTACCAGCTGACCTTCCAGGACTTCGCGTACTCCGTCGAGAAGGGCGACGTCCCCGACCTCGCGGCCGGGCTCGCCAGGACCGACCGGCAGATCGACACGGACATCGCGAAGGCCAAGTAGCCCCGATGACCACCACCCCCGCCCTGCGGGCCAGGCACCGGCGCTCCGCCCTGCGGACCCTCGCCTTCCTGTCGCCCTGGCTCATCGGCTCCGCCGTCTTCTTCGCCTACCCGCTGCTGTCCACCGTCTACTTCTCCTTCACCCGGTACGACGGCTTCCGGCCCCCCGTCTTCAACGGCCTGGACAACTGGATCTACGTCTTCTCCGACTATCCGCTCTTCTGGCCGGCGATGCGCAACACGCTGTGGCTCGTCGCGGTCATGGTGAGCTGCCGGGTCGTCTTCGGGCTCGGCGTCGGCCTGCTCGTCACCAAGGTCAAGACCGGCGCCGGCCTCTTCCGGACCCTGTTCTACCTGCCCTACCTGGCCCCGCCGGTGGCCGCGACCCTCTCCTTCGTCTTCCTCCTCAACCCCGGCACGGGCCCCGTCAACACCCTGCTCGAAGCCGCCGGACTGCCGGCACCCGGCTGGTTCACCGACGCGGCCTGGTCCAAGCCCGCCCTCACCGTCCTCGCGCTGTGGGGAGCCGGCGACCTGATGGTGATCTTCATGGCGGCGCTGCTCGACGTACCGAAGGAGCAGTACGAGGCCGCCGAGCTGGACGGGGCCGGCGCCTGGGCCCGCTTCCGGCACATCACCCTGCCGAACATCTCCCCCGTCGTCCTCTTCGCCGTGGTCACCGGGGTCATCCAGGCCATGCAGTACTACACGCAGCCGCTCATCGCCGGGAAGACCGCCGCCGGGATCATCGGCGGCTCGGGACAGCAGGTCGAACCGGGCTACCCCGACAAGTCCACGCTGACCCTCCCCCAGACCGTCTACAACCTCGGCTTCCAGCGCTTCGACTACGGCTCCGCCAGCGTCCTGTCCCTGGTGCTGTTCGCCCTCTCCATGGCCGTCACCGTGCTCCTGATGCGCCGCCGGGGCGGACTGATCGGAGCCGGTGACTGAGATGCGCCACCACCGCAAGGCCGTGCTCCACTGGGTCGGGGTGCACGCCCTGGCCGTCGCCGCCGCCCTGTTCTTCGTCCTCCCCTTCGTCTTCCTCTTCCTCACCTCCCTGATGAGCGACCAGCAGGCCCTGACCCGCGAGCTGTGGCCGCGCACCTGGGAGTGGGGCAACTACGCGCAGGTCTGGCACACCCCCGGCTTCCTGACCTGGTGGCGCAACACCCTGCTGTACGCGGGGCTGGGGACCGTGCTGACCGTGGTCTCCTCGCTGCCCGTCGCCTACGCCCTCGCCACGTTCCGCTTCCGCGGCCGGCGGCTCGCGCTGCTCCTGGTGATCGCCACGATGATGCTGCCGCCCCAGGCGGCCGTCATCCCCATGTACCTCTTCTGGGCGAAGCAGCTCGACCTGTCCGGCACCCTGTGGCCGCTGATCGTGCCACTGGCGTTCGGCGACGCCTTCGCCATCTTCCTGCTGCGCCAGTTCCTGCTGACCATCCCCGGCGAGTACCTCGACGCGGCCCGACTGGACGGCTGCGGCGAGGTCCGCGTCCTGCTGCGCGTCGTGGTGCCCATGGCCAGGCCGGGGATCGCGGCCGTCGCGCTGTTCCAGTTCTTCTACGCCTGGAACGACTACTTCGGCCCGCAGATCTACGCCTCCGACAACCCGGCCGCCTGGACCCTCAGCTACGGCCTGGAGTCCTTCAAGGGGGCGCACCACACCAACTGGAACCTGACCATGGCGGCGACGGCGCTCGTCATGGCCCCGGTGATCGTCCTCTTCTTCTTCGCCCAGAAGGCGTTCGTCGAGGGAGTCACCCTGACCGGCGTGAAAGGCTGATCCCGATGAAACTCGCAGTGGTGGGCGGCGGTTCCACCTACACGCCCGAACTGGTCGACGGCTTCGCACGGATGCGCGACACCCTGCCCGTCGGCGAACTCGTACTGATCGACCCCGCCGCCGAACGGCTGGAGCTGGTCGGCGGCCTGGCCCGGCGGATCTTCGCCCGCCAGGGCCACCCGGGGCGCGTCACCACCACCTCCGACCTGGACGCGGGCGTGGCCGGCGCCGACGCGGTGCTGCTCCAGCTGCGCGTCGGCGGGCAGGCGGCCCGGCTCCAGGACGAGACCTGGCCCCTGGAGTGCGGCTGCGTCGGCCAGGAGACCACCGGTGCGGGCGGGCTCGCCAAGGCCCTGCGGACCGTCCCGGTGGTCCTCGACATCGCCGAGCGGGTCCGCCGGGCCGCCCCGGACGCCTGGATCATCGACTTCACCAACCCGGTCGGGATCGTCACCCGGGCCCTGCTCGGGGCCGGGCACAAGGCGGTCGGGCTGTGCAACGTCGCCATCGGCTTCCAGCGGAAGTTCGCCGCTCTGCTGGGCGTGGCGCCCGCCGAGGTCCACCTCGACCACGTCGGCCTCAACCACCTGACCTGGGAACTCGGGGTGCGCCTCGGCGGCCCGGACGGTCCCGACGCGCTGCCGCGCCTGCTGGCCGAGCACGGGGACGCCGTCGCCGCCGACCTGCACCTGCCGCGGGCGCTGCTGGACCGGCTCGGCGTGGTGCCCTCCTACTACCTGCGCTACTTCTACGCGCACGACCAGGTGGTACGGGAACTCGGCGAGAAGCCCTCGCGGGCCGCCGAGGTCGCCGCGATGGAGCGGGAACTCCTCGCCCTGTACGCGGATCCCGCGCTCGACGAGAAGCCCGCGCTGCTGGCCCGGCGGGGCGGGGCCTTCTACTCGGAGGCGGCCGTGGACCTCGCGGCGGCCCTGCTCGGCGGCGGCGGACCGTCCGTCCAGGTCGTCAACACCCGCAACGGCGGGACGCTGCCCTTCCTGGCGGACGACGCCGTGATCGAGGTCCAGGCGCGGGTCGGCGGCGACGGCCCGGTACCGCTGCCCGTGCCCCGGCTCGATCCCCTGTACGCCGGGCTGGTCGCGCACGTCAGCGCCTACGAGGACCTGGCGCTGGACGCGGCCCTGCGCGGCGGGCGCGAGCGGGTCCTCAAGGCCCTCCTCGCCCATCCGCTCGTCGGACAGTACGACCTGGCCGAGGGGCTGACCGACCGGCTGCTCGCGCACAACAAGGAGCACCTGCCGTGGGCGTAGCCGTCCCCGCCGCCCACTGCGGCCCCGCCGTCCTCGCGATCGACGCCGGCAACAGCAAGACCGACGCCGCGCTCGTCGCCGCCGACGGCACGGTCCTCGGCACCGGGCGTGCCGGGGGCTTCCAGCCGCCCCGGACCGGTGTGGAGGCGGCCGTGGACGTGCTCGCCGAAGCCGTCTCGGCGGCGGCCGCGGCCGCCGGGCTGCCCGGGGTGCCGCGTGTCGCCCGGGTCTCGGCCTGTCTGGCCAACGTGGACCTGCCGGTGGAGGAACGCCGGCTCACCGAGGCGGTCGCGGCGCGCGGCTGGGGCGCGGCCACCGAGGTGCGCAACGACACCTTCGCGATCCTGCGGGCGGGAGTGGACGCCCCGTTGGGGGTCGCCGTGGTCTGCGGGGCGGGCATCAACTGCGTGGGCATGCTGCCCGACGGGCGCACCGCCCGCTTCCCCGCCCTCGGGCAGATCTCCGGGGACTGGGGCGGCGGGGGCGGCCTGGCGCAGGAGGCCCTGTGGTGGGCGGCGCGGGCCGAGGACGGGCGGGGCGGGCCGACGGCTCTGGCGACGGCCCTGCCCGGGCACTTCGGGCTGGCGTCGATGGCCGCGCTGATCGAGGCGGCGCACCTGGGCACGCTGGCCCGGGAGCGGCTGCACGAGCTGGTGCCGGTGCTGTTCGCGGTGGCGGCGGCGGGGGATCCGGTGGCCTCGGCGCTCGTGGAGCGGCAGGCCGACGAGGTGGTGGCGATGGCCTCGGTGGCCCTGGAGCGGCTCGGGCTGCTGGAGCGGGAGGTGCCGGTGCTGCTGGGCGGCAGTGTGCTCGCGGCCCGGCACCCGCAGCTGAACGGCCGCATCGAGGAGTTGCTGGCCGTCCGCGCGCCCCGGGCCCGGGTGTCGGTGGTCACCGCCCCGCCGGTGCTGGGGGCCGCCCTGCTGGGGCTGGACGCCCTGGGCGCGCCGGCCGGGGCCGCGGCGAGGCTGCTTACCCATTTGAGTGAACCCGCGCCGGGCACCGCGGCGGCCGGAACCACGGGGGCCGCTGAGGCGTATTGACGGTGAAGGGCATCGACGGTGAAGGGTGACGGGGGGATCCGCAAGGGTAGGAGCAGGCGCGGCGACGGCCGGGGCGGCCCGGGAGGGGGGATCGTCCAAGATCGGGCACCGGGTGCTGTGGCCGGGCGCCACTACGGCCATACTGCTGCGGAGCAGAGGGACCGAGGGGGAGGTCACGGTGGCCATCACGACACGCGCGCCGGCGCCCGGGGGCGGTACCTCCGGGGCGCCCGCCGGACCGGCCGGGAGACCGCCCGCGCCGCAGGGGCGCGGTACCGCCTGGGCGGAGGGCGTGGAGCGGCTGCGCGCCGCGGCGACGACCGAGCCGGGCCGGCTGCGGATCATCGGTGCGGTACTGGCCGCCCTGGTCGTCCTGTTCGGCGCGGTGGCGGTGTGGGAGGTCTCCGGCCGGGTCACGGCCGCGGAGGACGTGGTGGACCGCAGCCAGCCGCTGAGCGCGGACGCGGCGAGCATCTACCGTTCCCTCGCCGATGCCGACACGGCCTCCTCCAGCGGCTTCCTCGCGGGCGCCCAGGAGCCCCGGGAGGTCCGCCAGCGCTACGAGAAGGACATCGCGAACGCCTCCCGGCTGCTGGTGAGCGCGGCCGCCAACACCGGGGCCGGCGGGGAGTCGCGCAAGGAGATCGCGCTGCTCGGCGAGCAACTGCCCCGCTACACCGGGCTGATCGAGCAGGCCCGGGCGACGAACCGGCAGGGCCTGCCGCTGGGCGGCGCCTACCTGCGCCACGCCAACGAGCAGATGAGCACGGTGCTGCTGCCCGCGGCCCAGCGGCTGTACGAGGCGGAGACGGGCCGGCTGTACACGGACTACGACGAGGCCCGGTCCTGGCCGGTGGCGGCGACGGGCGCGGGCGTGCTCGCGCTGGGCGCCCTGGTGTGGGCGCAGCGGCGCACGTACCGGCGGACCAACCGGGTCTTCAACCACGGAATGCTGGCGGCGACGGCCGCGGCGGCGGCGGCGCTGCTGTGGCTGACGGTGGGGCAGTCGGTGGCGCGGGCCGGGCTGGGCGAGGCGAGGGCGGACGGGCAGGAGTCCCTGAAGGTGCTCAACGACGCCCGGATCGCCTCGCTCCAGGCGCGGGCGAACGAGAACCTGACGCTGATCGCGCGGGGCGCCGTACTGGCCGAGGACAAGAAGTCCGACAAGTACGACGTGGACTACGAGAAGAACATGAAGCAGCTCGACGCGGGTCTGGCGCGGGCGCTGCGGCTGGCGGACGACGGGAGCGGCCGCGAGCCGGTCTCGAAGGCCGTGGCGGGCGTGGCGCAGTGGAAGCAGCGGCACGCGGCGGCCCGGGACGCCGATATGAAGGGCGACTACGAGCAGGCGCTGCTCCAGGTCATCGGGGACGAGCGGCACAAGGACAGCAGCGGGGCCTCGTTCGACACGGTGGACGCCTCCCTGGAGCGGGCCGTGGCCCATGAGCAGAAGCAGTTCACCCTGGCCGCCCGGGACGGGCTCGGCGCGCTGGGCGGGCTGGTGACGGGCGCGGCGGTGCTGGCGCTCGCCGGCGCGGCGGCGGCCCTCCTCGGCATCGGTCGCAGGCTTTCGGAGTACAGGTGAGATCGATGCGGATACGAGGGACACGGCCGGAGCGGAACGAGCCGTACGGGACGCCGCGGGAGGCGGAGGGCACTGTGCCGCGGCCGTCCGGCGCGGCCCGGGTGCGGCGCGCGGCCGGCCGGCTGCGCGGCTGGGGCGGGGTCAGCGCCATGGCCGCGGCCTGCGGGGTGACGGCGGCGGCGGTGCTGCTGCCGCTGGCCGGGTCCCCGGCGGCGGGCGGGCCCGGGACGGTCCGCGAGCCGGCTTCGGTGGCCGCGGCCCCGTACCAGCCGGCCGACACCTGCCAGGACCCGGAGGCCAGCCTGCGCCCGTCGGGGCTGGACGGCCCGGCGATCGAGCGGATCCGCAAGGCGGGCAAGCTCGTGGCGGGCGTGGACCAGAACAGTTTCAAGTGGGGCTACCGCAATCCGGACGGCCGCCTGGACGGTTTCGACATCGACCTGGTGAAGGCGATAGCGAAGGACATCCTGGGCAGTGAGGACCTGGTCATCTACCGGGCCATCCCGACCAGTCAGCGCGTCCCGGCGCTCCAGGAGGGCCGGGTCGACATCGTCGTGCGGACCATGACGATCAACTGCAAGCGCCTGGAGGACGTGGCCTTCTCGACGGCCTACTTCGAGGCCGGCCAGCAGGTGCTGGCCCCCAAGGGCTCGCCGATCACCGGGTACGACGCCTCGCTGAAGGGCCGCCGCATCTGCACGGCGGCCGGTTCCACGGCGGAGGCGGCCCTGAGGTCCCGGTCGTACGGGTCGGTCGGGGTGTCGGTGCCGAACCAGCTGGACTGCCTGGTGCGGCTCCAGCTGGGCGAGGTGGACGGGATCATCACGGACAACGCGCTGGCCGCCGGGCAGGCGGCGCAGGACCCGTCGGTCCAGCTGGTCGGGGCGCCCTTCACCCGCGAGTTCTACGGGGTGGCGATGAACAAGGACGCCTCCGACCTGGTGCGCCGGGTGAACAAGGTGCTGGAGAACTTCCGGGCGGGCGGTGACCAGAGCCCGTGGGCGACCTCCTACAGGAAGCACTTTGAGGACGTCCTGCCGAAGGCCAGCGTGCCGCCGGCGCCCAAGTACCGGGACGGCTGAGGCACATGGCGGATTCGGAGCGGTACGTGAGCGAGCCTTACACGAGCGGGCCCCGTACGGGCGGGCCCCATCCGAGCGAGCTCCGTGCGCCCCTGCCGGGGGCGGGGCCGGCGGTGATGGACCGGGACGACGTCGACCGGGCGCTGGCCCGCCTGGGCGCGGAGCACGAGGCCGTCGAGACCTCCCTGCTCGCGCTCCAGGACCACGCGGGACGGCGGCTGCTGGAGGGGGCCGCGCTGAGCGGGGTCACCAAGGAGCGGTGGGCCGCCGCCGACGCGTCGGTGACCCGGCTGTGGACGTACTTCGACGCCTACAGCGGGGCGCTGGCCGCCGCCCGGAAGATCCGCGAGCGGCGCCGCTGGCCGAGCCGGGAGGACCTGGCCGAGCTGACGGAGCGGCTGCGCGGGCCCGGGGTGACGATCGCCGGGGCCGGGGTGGAGGGCGCGGCGCTGGCGGAGCGCTTCTCGCTGGCCGAGCTGGTGGCCCGGATGAACGAGCTGTACGCGTCCGCCCTGGACGTGGTGGTCGCCGCCGACGCGGTGTGGTCGGCGCTGCCCGCGCGGATCGACCTGCTCGCCGCCGAGCTGCACCGGACGCGTTCGCTGGCGCACTCGGTGGGGGTCCGGCCGGGCGAGCACCCCTCGGGGGACGACCTGGAGGAGATCACCGCCGAGCTGACGCGGCTGCGGGAGGCGGTGATCGCCGACCCGCTGGCCTTCTGGGTGCCGGCGGCGGGGAGTTCCGCCCCGGGCGGGGGCCGTCCGGACACCGCCCGCTACGACCGGGCTGCGCGCGCGCTGGACGACGTACGCCGGGAGGTGGAAGCGGTCCTGACGGTACGGCAGGACGCGGAACAGCGGCTGATCGCGGTACGGGACCTGCTGTCGCGCGCCGACCGGACCCTGGCGGAGGCGCGGGCGGCGCGCGGCGAGGTGCTGGCGAAGATCGCGGCGTCGGAGGTGCCGGCGGTCAGCGGCCCGCCGACGGCCCTCCAGGAACAGCTGGCGGCGGCGGCCGAGTACCGGCGGCGGTCGCAGTGGCACCGGCTGTCCCCGCTGCTGGACGCTCTGGAGGACCGGGCCGAGGAGGAACTGCGGCGGGCCCGTGAATCGTTGACGGCGGTGACGGCGCCCCTGGCGGTACGGGCCGAGCTGCGCGGGCGGCTCGACGCGTACAAGGCGAAGGCGGCCCGGCACGGCATGGCGGAGGACCCGCTGCTGATCGAGCGGTACGACGCGGCCCGGCGGATGCTGTGGAGCGCGCCCTGCGACCTGCGGGCCGCGGAGCAGGCGGTCCGGCGCTACCAGCAGGCGACGGCGGAGGCCCTGACGTCGCAGGAACACCGGCCCGCGCGGCCGGGGGAGGAGGAGGCATGACGCCGATCGGAACGCCCTGCCTTCGCCCCGGCTGCCCGGGTGCGTACGAGGACATGGGCGGCGGCGGGCTCTACTGCGACACCTGCGGGCTCGCGCCGGTGGGTGCGGTCGCCGCGGGCGCGGAGGAGCTGGTGTCGCCGCCGACCGGGATGACGAGCGCCGCCCGGCACGGCGACTCCCGGGGTTCGGCGGGTTCGCGCGGTTCCGGCCGTTCCTCGGCCTCGGCCCGTTCGTCGCGGTCCTCGCGCTCCTCCTCCTCGCGCCGTTCGGTGTCCGGCCGGCTGTCGCGTTCGCTGGCCGGCAGCGCGTCCAGCCGGTCGGTGTCGGTGCGCAGTTCGGGCTCGGCCGCGTCCTCGTCGGGGCGCGGCCGGCTGGGCGCGGGGCTGGTCAGCGTGCCCGAGGTGCCGCGTCCGGATCCGTCGGCGGCGGTGCTGGAGAACCCGGAGGTGCCGGAGCGCAAGCGGTTCTGCTCGCGCTCGGACTGCGGGGCTCCGGTGGGCCGGGCGCGCGGGGACCGGCCGGGGCGCACGGAGGGCTTCTGCACCAAGTGCGGGCACCCGTACTCCTTCGTGCCGAAGCTGCGCGCCGGGGACGTGGTGCACGGCCAGTACGAGGTGGCGGGCTGCCTCGCGCACGGCGGGCTCGGCTGGGTCTACCTGGCGGTGGACCGGGCGGTGTCGGACCGGTGGGTGGTGCTCAAGGGCCTGCTCGACACCGGGGACCAGGACGCGATGGAGGCGGCGATCTCCGAGCGGCGCTTCCTCGCGGAGATCGAGCACTCCAACATCGTGCGGATCTACAACTTCGTGGAGCACCTGGACCAGCGGACCGGTTCGCTGGACGGGTACATCGTCATGGAGTACGTGGGCGGCAAGTCGCTGAAGGAGATCGCCAACGAGCGGCGCCGGCCTGACGGGCGGCGCGATCCGCTGCCGGTGGAGCAGGCCTGCGCGTACGGGATCGAGGCCCTGGAGGCCCTCGGGCACCTGCACAGCCGCAACCTCCTGTACTGCGACTTCAAGGTCGACAACGCGATCCAGCAGCAGGACCAGCTGAAGCTGATCGACATGGGCGCGGTCCGGCGGATGGACGACGAGGAGTCGGCCATCTACGGCACGGTGGGCTATCAGGCGCCCGAGGTGGCGGAGCTGGGTCCCTCGGTGGCCTCGGACCTGTACACGGTGGCGCGCACCCTGGCGGTGCTGACCTTCGACTTCCAGGGCTACACGAACGTGTTCGTGGACTCGCTGCCGGATCCGGAGCACATCGAGGTGTTCCAGCGGTACGAGTCCTTCTACCGGCTGCTGGTACGGGCGACCGATCCGGATCCGCGGCGCCGGTTCGCGTCCGCGCAGGAGATGGCGGACCAGCTGACGGGTGTGCTGCGGGAGGTGGTCGCGCTGCAGACGGGCCGGCCGCGGCCGCAGCTGTCGACGCTCTTCGGGCCGGAACTGCGGGTTCCGGACACCCGGCTGTACGCGGACGCGCCGGGGGCGGAGGTGTCCCGGCTGGGGGTGCGGTCCGTGGCGGCCGGGCGGGGCGGGCTGTTCGGCCGGCGCACCAGGAGCGCGAGTGCGGCGGGTGCTGCGGGTGCGGCCGGTGCGGTGTCCCCGGCGGGCGCGCCGTCCGCGGCGGTTCCCGGGCAGGGCACGGGTGCGGGTCCCACGGTGGCGCACGGGCCGGGCGTCGCGCACGGGCCGGCGGTGGCGCACGGGCTGGCGGTGGCGCACGGGCCGGCGCCCGTTCCGGCCGGCGTGCCGGGGCGGGCCGGGCCGGCCGGTGCCGCCGCCGTGCCCGCTCCGCCCGCCGGAGCCTCCCCCGCGGGGGGCGGCGCGGCGCTGCCCGCGCTCTCGACCACCGCCACGCACGTCGCCGGGGCCGCCGTGCCCGGGCCCCGGCAGGCGCCGCCGGCCACCGCGCACGCGCTGCCGCCGCTCCCGGCCCCGCGCACGCCGCCGCCGGCCACCGCCGGGCTCGCGGCCCTCGACGCCCGCGACACCGCACTGGCCCTGCCGGTGCCGCTGGTGGACCCCGCCGACCCCAATGCCGGCTTCCTCGCCGGCCTGCTCGCCTCCGCGCCCGCCGACCTGCTGGGCGCCCTCGGCGCGGCGCCGGCCGACTCCGTCGAACTGCGGCTGCGGGAACTGCGCGCCCGGCTCGAGCTGCGCGAACTGGCCGTCGCCGGCGACGCCCTGGCCCAGCTGGAGGCCCGGTACCCGGACGACTGGCGGGTGGTGTGGGCGCGCGGGATCGCCTCCCTGGCCACGGGAGACGACGAGATAGCGGCCCTGTCCTTCGACGCCGTCTACGACGCCTTCCCGGGCGAGCCCGCGCCGAAGCTGGCGCTCGGGCTGTGCGCGGAGATCCTGGGGCAGCTGGACAACGCCGCCGAGTACTACCGGCTCGTGTGGATCACCGACCCGGGCTTCGTGAGCGCGGCCTTCGGGCTGGCCCGGGTCCAGCTCGCGGCCGGCGACCGGGAGGCGGCGGTGCGCACCCTGGAATCCGTACCGGAGGCGTCGATCCACTACACCGCCGCACGGGTGGCGGCGGTACGGGCACGCCTGCGCGACCGTTCCCCGCAGGAGGAGCTGCTGGCCGACCTCGCGGCGGCTTCCGACCAGGTGGAGGCGCTGCGGCGGTTCGGCCTGGACCCGGAGCGGCAGGAGCGGCTGGCGACGGAGGTCCTGGGCTCCGCCCTGGACTGGGTACTGTCGGGCAGCCGGGGTGCCGACCCCGGCCGGACCTCGTTGCTCGGCAGTCAACTGGACGAGCGGGGGCTGCGCTTCGGCCTGGAACGCTCCTACCGCGTCCTCGCCCGGCTGGCGCAGCGGGGCGAGGAGCGGATCGAACTGGTGGAACGGGCAAACCGTTTCCGTCCCCGGACGTGGGTGTGAGTGATGTCGATGCATCGGCCGTCGGGCTGCCCCAGCTGCGCGGAGCCCCTGGAGGAGGGTGACCGTTTCTGCGGCGTATGCGGATACGCCCTCTCCGCCGCGCCCCCCGCCACGGATCCCACCCCGACCCTCCCGGTCACCCCCACCCGGGGCGTGGCGGACCGGGCCGGGCACGAGCCCCCGGCGTCCGACCCCGCCGAGACCCCGGCGGCCGTGGCCCCGGAGCGGCCCGGCTCCGGCGTCCCCGCACCCGGCGCCGCCGAGCCGGCCCCCGTCCCGGCCGGGGCCGCGCACCACGCCGTCCCGGGCTACGGCGGACCCGCCGGGTACGGGGTGCCCGCACCCGGATGGGAGGGGGAGACCGGGCCGGACGCCCCCTGGGCCTCCGCCGCCGCGCCCGGGGAGCCGTACGGCGGCGCCGCGCGGGAAGACCCATATGCGGCCGGCGGCGGCCGCCACGACGCGCCCGGCACCACGCCCGAGGAGCCGTACGGCGGCGCCGCGCGGGAGGCCCCGTCCGGCACCCCGCAGGGCGAGGGCAGGACCTGCGTCGCCTGCCGCGCCGGGCACGTCGACACCGACGGGTACTGCGAGCACTGCGGCCACGCGCAGCCCCGGGAGCGGGACCACCTGGAGGAGGAGCTCTGCAGCGTCGCCGCCGTCAGCGACCGCGGCCTGCGCCACCACCGCAACGAGGACTCCTTCGCCGTGTCGGCCACCGCCCTGCCCGACGGCTCCGCGGCCACCGTCGCCATCGTCTGCGACGGCGTCTCCTCCGCCAGCCGCCCCGACGAGGCGTCGGCCGCCGCCGCCGGCGCCGCCAACGAGGCGCTCCTCGAAGCCCTTCCGCGCGGCGCCAACCCGGCCGAGGCGATGCACGGGGCGATTCTCGCGGCGGCCGCCGCGGTGGCCGCCCTCGCCCCGCCGGCGCCCGGCGCGCAGAACGCCCCCGCCTGCACGCTCGTCGGGGCCGTCGTCAGCGGCGGTGTGCTGACCATCGGCTGGGTCGGCGACAGCCGCGCCTACTGGGTGCCGGACGACCGCGCCGCCCTGGCCCGCCGGCTCACCGAGGACGACTCCTGGGCCGCCCAGATGGTCGCGGCGGGCCTGATGGGAGAGGCCGAGGCCTACGCCGACGTCCGGGCCCACGCCATCACCGGCTGGCTCGGGGCCGACGCGTACGACCTCGAACCGCACACCGCCAGCTTCAGACCCGACCACCCCGGCGTGGTGGTCGTCTGCACCGACGGCCTGTGGAACTACGCCGAGTCCGCGCGGGAGATGGCCCGGCTCCTGCCGGCGGACGCCGCCGCCCGCCCGCTGCACAGCGCGCAGGTACTGGTGGGACACGCCCTGGACGGGGGCGGCCACGACAACATCACCGTCGCCGTCGTGCCCTTCGGCGACCCGGCGGAGGCCCCGCCGGAGGCGCGGACGGAAACGCATGCGGAAGCACCCGCGCGACCGGAAGCGGAACCCGAAGCGGAACCGCAGGTCCGCCCCCAGGGCTGACCGCCCGCCCCAGCCGGCCCGGAGGAGGAGTCCAACCGATGGCGAACTTCGCCAAACCGAGCGCCCCCCGCTTCAGCGTGGAGGTGTACCAGAACGAGTTCCTGCCCGCGGGCGGGCGCGACGTGCACGCCATCGTGACGGTCACCTCCACCGGCGGAGCCACGGCCACCGCCGCGTACGCGCCCGGCCAGGACGCGGCCGTCGTGATCATGGTGGACTGCTCCGGCTCCATGGAGTACCCGCCCGACAAGATGCGCGGCGCCCGCGAGGCCACCGCCGCCGCGATCGACACCCTCCGCGACGGCACGGCCTTCGCCGTGATCGCCGGCACGCACGAGGCCAAGGAGGTCTACCCGGGCCGGGGCGGCCTCGCCACCGCCGGACCGGCCACCCGCGCCCAGGCCAAGGAGGCCCTGCGCGGCCTGCACGCCGGCGGCGGCACGGCCATCGGGACCTGGCTGCGGCTCGCCGACGGCCTGCTGCGCCGGACCCCGGCCCCGATCCGGCACGGCATCCTGCTCACCGACGGCCGCAACGAGCACGAGGACCCGGCGGTGCTGCGCGCCACCCTCGAGGCCTGCGCCGGCCGCTTCACCTGCGACGCGCGCGGGGTGGGCACGGACTGGGAGGTGAAGGAGGTGACGGGGATCGCGAGCGCGCTGCTCGGCTCCGCCGACATCGTCGCCGATCCGGCGCGTCTCGCCGAGGACTTCACGCGCATGATGGAGAAGGTCATGGGCAAGGAGGTCGCGGACGTCGCGCTGCGCCTGTGGACCCCGGTCGGCGCGGAGATCCAGTACGTCAAGCAGGTCTCGCCTTCCGTCCAGGACCTGACGGGCCGCCGCACCGGGGCGGGCCCGCGCGCCGGGGACTACCCGACGGGCTCCTGGGGCGACGAGTCCCGCGAGTACCACGTGTGCGTCCGGGTGCCCGGCGGTTCCGTCGGCCAGGAGATGCTGGCCGCCCGGGCCTCGCTCGTCCTGCCCGGGCCGGACGGCGAGCCGCGTCCGCCGCTCGCCCAGGGGCTGGTCCGGGCGGTGTGGACGGACGACCTGGCCGCTTCGACGGCCATCAGCCCGCAGGTGGCGCACTACACGGGCCAGGCGGAGCTCGCGGAGGCTATCCAGCAGGGGCTGGAAGCCCGCAAAATGGGCGATGTCGACGGCGCGACGGCGAAACTGGGCCGTGCCGTCCAGCTGGCGAGCGCCTCCGGCAACGCCGACACCGCGAAACTGCTCGCGAAGGTGGTGGATGTCGTGGACGCGGTGGCGGGTACTGTGCGGCTGAAGGCGAAGGTCGCCGATGCCGACGAGATGACCCTTGAAACGCGTTCGACGCAGACCGTCCGAGTGAAGAAGACCTGAGAAGAAGCCTGACGCGATGACGCAGGGAGAAGGGGGAGCCGCCGCGATGCCGACCTGCCCGAACGGCCACCAGTCCGCCTCCGACGACTGGTGCGAGGTCTGCGGCCACCGGATGGCCGCCCCCGCGGGCACCTCCGCGGCGCCCACCCACGGCTACGGCTACCCGCCCACCGGCGGAGAGCCGACCGCGCAGGCCGAGCTGTGCCCGCGGTGCCGGACCCCGCGCGAGGCGATGGCCCCCTTCTGCGAGGAGTGCCGGTACAACTTCCTCACCCGCACGGCGACTCCGTACGCTGCGGAGGCCGGTCCCGGCACGGTCGGCACGCCGCCGCCCCCGCCCCCGCCGCCGGTTCCGCCCCAGCCGGTGTTCTCCCAGGACCACTTCGACTACCAGGGCTCCCGCCCGTCGCGGGTCAACCGCCCGGCGGAGCCGCTCCAGGGCGAGGACGACTGGCTGCTCCAGCCGCCCGCCCCGGAACGGCCCGCGCGGCCGCAGCCGGTAGAGCGGGAGTACCAGCAGCCCGACCCGCAGCCCGAGTACCAGCCGGCCGCGTACCCACAGCCGCAGCCGTCGCCGCCGGCGCGGCAGGAGTCCGTCCCCGACCTGAACGGCGGCGCCTCCTGGTCGGCGACGATCGGCCCCGACCGTTCGTACTTCACGGCCATGATGCGGCGCAGCGGTCCCGAGGCCGCCGCCCTCAACCTGCCCGCGTACTCCCCGGAACTGCACCTTCCGCTCTCCGGGGGCCAGATCACCATCGGCCGCCGCCGCGCCTCCACGGGAGAGTCCCCCGACATCGACCTGTCCGTGCCGCCGGAGGACCCGGGCGTCTCCCACCAGCACGCCGTGCTCGTCCAGCAGCCGGACCTGACCTGGGCCGTGGTCGACCAGAACTCCACCAACGGCACCACCATCAACGGCGGCGAGGAGCCCATCCAGCCGTACGTCCCGGTACCCCTCGCCGACGGCGACCGCGTCCACGTCGGCGCCTGGACCACCATCACCGTCCGCCGCGGCTAGGTCGTCTCTTTCGGATCTTGCCGGTTAAGCCCGCGTCGTCCGGTGCCGTGCATCGCAAGGCGGAGCGGCTCCCGATTACTGGACGTCCTCGGGTGCCGCGACAACGCGGCGAGGTGCGGTACCGGGCGGCGCGGGTGTGGGGGCACCTCCCAGCGGTAGCTGGGGGAGCAAGATCCGGAAGAGACGGCCTAGTCCGGCCCGCTCAGGTCTCCTCCCCCAGGGGCCACACGTAGGGCCCCTGGGGATCGTCGAGCCAGGCCCACTGCCCCTCCGGGGTGACGGTGACGCCGAACCGCTCGCGCGCCGGGCGGCCCTCGCCGCGCCACAGGTCGAGCGCCTCGCGGGGGTGGAGCACTCCCGCCGTCAGGATCAGCAGGAACTGGAAGCGCTCGTTCTCCACCAGTTCGTACGGGATCCCGTGCAGCGGCCCGGTCGCCCCGGGGGGTCCCGGCGCGGCCGTGGCGCCGCGCAGCGGGACGAAGTACGCGGAGGTGTGCAGGAAGCGGCCCTCCGCGAAGGCGGCGTCCCGGACGGTGAGCGCGATCAGCCCGGTCGACAGCGGGGCCAGGATCCGCGCCCCCGGCCGGCACTGTCCGAGCCAGGCGGGCGGGATCAGCGGCAGGGTGCAGGTCACCAGGATCCGGTCGAAGGGCGCCCGGGCCAGGCAGCCGCGCGCCCCGTCCCCGGTGACGACGGTGGGCCGGTAGCCGAGCAGCGCCAGGTGGGAGCGTGCCGACTCGGTGATCTCCTCGTCCAGGTCCACCGTGGTGACGTGCTCGTCGCCGAGCCGGTGGCAGAGCAGGGCCGCGTTGTAGCCGGTCCCGGTACCGATCTCCAGCACGTTGTGCCCGTCGCGCACGTCCAGCGCGTGCAGCATCTTCGCCATCAGGGAGGGCTGGCTGCTGGAGGAGACCAGCTCGCCGTCGCGCAGCCTCGTCGCGAGCGGGGCGTCCGTGTACACCCCGCGCAGCCAGCGGGCCCGGTGCTCGGGGTCCGGGTCCTCGGCCCACAGCCGCTCGTGCCCGGCTCCACGGCCGGTCCAGAAGTACGGTACGAACAGGTGCCGGGGCACGGCGGCGAACGCCGCCCGCCAGGCCGGGTCCTCCAGCACACCGGCGGCTGTGAGTTCCCGTACCTGGGCGGCGTGCGCGACCGCGCGCAGGTCCCTCTTCCCGGCCTTCGCCGTGCTCATGTCTCCACTGTGCTGCGGGCGGGCTCCGGAGGCGACCTCTCGGCGGGGGCCGTCGCCCGTGGTCCTGGGACCGGCGTCCTCCGTCCGGGCGTCTGAGACGATGGACGGGTGAATGACGATCCGCAGAGCACGGTGCAGGAGACGACCTTCTACGAGCAGGTCGGCGGCGAGGAGACCTTCCGCCGTCTGGTCCACCGCTTCTACCAGGGGGTCGCGGGGGATCCGCTGCTGCGCCCGATGTACCCGGAGGAGGACCTCGGGCCCGCCGAGGAGCGGTTCGCGCTGTTCCTGATGCAGTACTGGGGCGGCCCGACGACGTACAGCCGCGACCGGGGGCACCCGCGGCTGCGCATGCGGCACGCGCCGTTCCAGGTGGACGCGGCCGCGCACGACGCGTGGCTGGGCCACATGCGCGTGGCGGTGGACGAGCTGGGCCTGGCGCCGGAGCACGAGGCGCAGCTGTGGCGGTACCTGACCTACGCGGCCGCCTCGATGATCAACACCCCGGGATAGTCCCGCGGAGTACTAGACCGGCCGTACCTGGAGGGTGCCCAGCCCTCCGGTGCCTCCGGGGCGGCGGGTGGCGACGGACCCGTACGGGGTGCTGAGCCGGAGCCAGCCGCCGGAGGCGAACAGGGCCACCGGGGCGGGAGCGCCCGCGGCGGGGGCGCCGGCGGGCACGGTGGTGCGTACCGGCCGCAGGAAGCCCAGCGACTGGGCGGCGTGCACGGCGCGCAGCGGCAGTTCGGTGTCGCCCAGGGTCCGCGACCAGATCTCGCGGCCGATGCGGTCCCGCTCGGAGCGGGTCCGGTGCTGCGGGGGCAGGGCCTCGTCGCGGGCCCGGAACTCGGCGACGGCGGCGGCGACGGCGTCCCGTACCGCCTCGGGGCCGGGCAGGCCGGGGACCGGCTGCCAGCCGCCGCGGGGCGGCAGGACCCCCGTCCAGGGCGGGCCGGTGACCGCGCCGGGGACGGTGACGGCGGCACCGTCCTCGTCCACGGCCTCCAGCAGCTCGCCCGCAGAGACGGTGACGTCCAGCGGGGTCGCGAGGGGCTCGGCGAGGCGTGCGGTGCGGACGGCCAGCACCTCGAAGGAGGGCGGCCGCCCGAAGACGGCGAGCGCGCCGCCGCCCGCCCGCGCCTGCAGGCGGACCGCGGCGGCGCGGTCGTAGTGCACCAGCCGGCCCAGGAAGGCGGCGAGGTCCGCCGCCTCCCCGGAGTCGGCGAGGCGCAGCTGTCCGTTCATGCCGCGAGGCGCCCTTCGGCGGCCGCCGGAGCGTTCTCGGGCGTGTCGAGGTACTGCTCGAGGAAGTGCCGCTCCTCGGCCGTGATGCGGCGGGGCCGCCCCTCGGCGAGGTTGTAGGGCACGACCACCGTCTCGGCACGGACGTAGACGGTCTCCGGGGTGTCCTCGGTCGCCTCGTCCTTGACCTCGTAGCGGATGGTCAGGGAGGCGGCGCCGATCCGGGTCACCCAGGACTCGATCAGCACCGGCTCGTGACGGTGCACGAGGGGCAGCTTGTAGTCGATCTCGTGACGGGCCACGACGGAGCCGCCCGTGAAGGAGTCGCTGCCCTCCCCCGGCGCCAGGCGGAACATGAAGTCGATGCGCGCCTCCTCCAGGTAGCGGAGGAAGACGACGTTGTTGACGTGCCCGAAGGCATCCATGTCCGCCCAGCGGAGGGGGCACCGGTAGTGGTGTCTGGCCATGGCTGCGGCCTAGCCCCGGGTGAGCTTCTTGTAGGTGGCGCGGTGCGGACGGGTGGCGTCCGGGCCGAGCCGCTCGACCTTGTTCTTCTCGTAGGACTCGAAGTTGCCCTCGAACCAGAACCACTTCGACTCGCCCTCGTAGGCGAGGATGTGCGTCGCGACCCGGTCCAGGAACCAGCGGTCGTGGGAGACGACCACGGCCGCACCCGGGAACTCCAGCAGCGCGTTCTCGAGCGAGCCGAGGGTCTCGACGTCGAGGTCGTTGGTGGGCTCGTCGAGGAGCAGCAGGTTGCCGCCCTGCTTGAGGGTGAGCGCGAGGTTCAGGCGGTTGCGCTCACCGCCGGAGAGCACGCCGGCGGCCTTCTGCTGGTCCGGGCCCTTGAAGCCGAAGGCGCTGACGTACGCGCGGGACGGCATCTCGACGTTGCCGACGTTGATGTAGTCCAGCTCGTCCGACACGACCGCCCAGAGGGACTTCTTGGGGTCGATGTTGGCGCGGCCCTGGTCGACGTACGAGATCTTGACGGTCTCGCCGACCTTGATCTCGCCGGAGTCCGGGGCCTCCAGGCCCTGGATCATCTTGAAGAGCGTGGTCTTGCCGGCGCCGTTCGGGCCGATGATGCCGACGATGCCGTTGCGCGGCAGCGTGAAGGACAGGTCGTCGATGAGGACCTTGTCGCCGAACGCCTTCGAGAGGTTGTTGACCTCGACCACGATCGAGCCCAGGCGCGGGCCCGGCGGGATCTGGATCTCCTCGAAGTCGAGCTTGCGCATCTTGTCGGCCTCGGCCGCCATCTCCTCGTAGCGGGCGAGGCGGGCCTTGGACTTGGCCTGGCGGCCCTTGGCGTTGGAGCGGACCCACTCCAGCTCTTCCTTGAGGCGCTTGGCGCGCTTCTCGTCCTTCTTGCCCTCGACCTTGAGGCGCTCGGCCTTCTTCTCCAGGTAGGTGGAGTAGTTGCCCTCGTAGGGGTGGGCGCGGCCGCGGTCGAGCTCGAGGATCCACTCGGCGACGTTGTCGAGGAAGTAGCGGTCGTGGGTGACGGCCACGACGGCGCCCTTGTACTGGGCCAGGTGCTGCTCCAGCCAGTTCACGGACTCGGCGTCGAGGTGGTTGGTGGGCTCGTCGAGGAGCAGCAGGTCGGGGGCCTCCAGCAGCAGCTTGCAGAGGGCCACGCGGCGCTTCTCACCACCGGAGAGGTTGGTGACGGGCCAGTCGCCGGGCGGGCAGCCCAGGGCGTCCATGGCCTGCTCCAGCTGGGCGTCGAGGTCCCACGCGTTGGCGTGGTCCAGGTCGTCCTGGAGCTTGCCCATCTCCTCCATGAGCTCGTCGGTGTAGTTCGTCGCCATTTCCTCGGCGATCGCGTTGAACCGGTTGAGCTTGCCCTTGATCTCCGCGACGCCGTCCTCGACGTTCTCCAGGACCGTCTTGGACTCGTCGAGCTTCGGCTCCTGCATGAGGATGCCGACGGAGTAGCCGGGCGACAGGAAGGCGTCGCCGTTGGACGGCTGCTCGATGCCCGCCATGATCTTCAGGACGGTGGACTTGCCGGCGCCGTTCGGGCCGACAACGCCGATCTTCGCCCCCGGCAGGAAGTTCAGGAAGACGTCGTCGAGGATCACCTTGTCACCGTGCGCCTTGCGCGTCTTGCGCATGGTGTAGATGTACTCAGCCAAGAGAAACCGTCCGGCAGATCGATGGTGGGCAGATACACCCCATACTGCCGTACGTCCATCCCCCGGGGGAAACCCGTCCGAGTCCCGCCGGACACCGGGGGGTGCCTGGCCTGGGCATGGTGACCCTGGGTACGCCTGGTATGACAGGTACGACCGACCGGCACGACCGGCACGACCGGTGTGACGGGTACGACGGGTACGACGCTCGGGGGAGTCCTTGTGGGCAATTGGCCGCTGCCGCTCGCGATAGCGCTCATCGGCATGACGGGCACGCTCTTCGCGCCGCTGCTGACGCAGCGGCTGGTGGGCCGGGTGCAGTCCGAGCAGTTCGAGCGGCAGGAACGGATGGCCGAGAGCCAGTGGCTGCGCGAGCAGCGGGCGTCCGAGCTGGACGTCCGCCGCGCCTGCTACGTGGCGGCCACGACCGGGTACCGGCGCTACCGGATCGAGCTGATGAACTTCCTGTGGCTCGTCCACAAGGCGCAGGTCACGGCGGACGGCCGGGCGGCCCTGGAAGACGCGCGCCAGGCGATGCACGTGGCCTTCGCGGAGGCGCAGCTGGTGGGGTCCGAGGCGGTCGTGGCCGAGCTGGACGCCACGACCGAGCGGCTCTCCGAGGCCTTCTACCTGATCCTGCGGCTGGAGGAGGGCGACCCGGCACCGGACGGCTCCTTCCAGGAGGTCAAGGCCAACCTGCTGCGGCTCGGGGAGCGGTGGAAGGGGATGCGCGCCCTGATGCGGGCCGACCTCGGGACGGACGCCCGCCTTCAGCGGGGGCGGTAGACGACCAGGGCGTCGGTGAGCGACTCGAGTACGAGCGCGGCGGGGGCCTGGGCGTACTCGCCGTCGTAGGCGAGCGGGGTGCCGGGCGGGATGTCCTCCACGCGCAGGGTGCGCAGCCGGGTGGCCACGTGGACGGGGGACCGGCTGAGGGGGCCGGCGAAGGCAGCGGCCAGCAGGCGCGGGCCGGGACGGCCGCCGCCGTGGACGACGCGCAGGTCGAGCACGCCCTCGCCGACGCCCGCCCGCCGGCGGGGGGCGGGGCCGGTGCCCTGGTAGGTGCCGTTGCCGGCGAAGAGCAGCCACGCGCTCCGGGGGCGCCCGGCCAGGGTCAGCCGTACGGGCCGCTCGGCCCGCAGCACCCGCCAGGCGGCCAGCACCGCGGCGGGCCCGCCCCCGATCCGCGGCGCCCAGCGCAGCCGGTGCCGCAGCAGCTCGGGATAGGCCCCGATGCTGAAGTTGTTCAGGAAGTACCGGGCCCCGTCCCCGCCCTCGGCGGAAACGCCCCGGGCCCCACCCGCCGCCCCGGGTCCGGAGCCGGAGGCCGTCGCAGGGCCGGACCCGGACCCGGAGCCGGACGCAGCGCCGGGATCAGACACAGGGCCAGCGTCCGATCCGGGGCCGGAGGCCGACGCAGCGCCGGGGGCCCGGTCGGCGGCGGGGGTCGGAGCGGGCCCGGGGCCCGAGGCCGTCGTGCCGGACGGGCCCGTCGCCGGGGCGGTGGCCGGGGCCGGGGTGAAGCGGCCCACCGAGACGCGGACCGCCTGGCCGGCGGTGACGGCGCGGCAGGTGTCCTCCGGGCCGGCGAGGCCGAGGTCCAGCGCGAAGTGGTTCAGGGTGCCGCCGGGGAAGACAGCCAGCGGGATCCCGGCCCGCAGGGCGGCGGTCGCGGCGGCGTTGACCGTGCCGTCGCCGCCGCACACCCCGAGCACGGTGGCCCGGGAGGCGGCGTCCGCCAGCGCGGCCTCCAGCCCGTCCCCGGCGCACTCCACGACCTCCGCCTTCGGCAGCAGCGCCCGTACGAGGTCGAGCACCTCGGACCGGGGCGTCCCCGACGAGGTGTTCGCCACGACCGTCAGCCCGGCCCCGTCCGGCAGTGCGGGCGCCCCCGCCTCCGGGCGCTCGTGGCCCGGAACGGTCCGCGCCTGCTCGGCGCCGCGCGCGATGCCGCGTACGACGAACCCGGCCGTGACCCCGAGCGCCGCGCCCGCCAGCACGTCCGACGGGTAGTGCACGCCGGTGTAGACCCGGGAGAAGGCCACCGACGCGGCCACGGGGGCCACCGCGGCCCCCCAGCCGGGAGACTCCAGGGCGAGGCCCGCGGTGAAGGCGGCGGCCGAAGCGGAGTGCCCGGACGGGAAGGAGGTCGTCCACGGCGGCACGACCGGCTGCCGCACCAGGGGCACCCCCTCCAGCAGCGGCCGGGGCCGCCGCACGGACCACTTGCCGACGGTGTTGATGGTCGCCGAGGCCAGCGCCAGCGAGGCGGCCGCGGTCAGCGCCCCCTTGCGGGCCCGCGGCGAGCCGACGACGGTGATCGCCGCCGCGGTCGCGCCCCACAGCACCCCGTGGTTCGCGGCACGCCCCAGCGCGGGCAGCGCCCGTTCGGCGCCGGGCCAGTGCCGCTGGGCCACGGCGTCGAACAGCCGCCGGTCCCAGGCCGCGAACGTGCCCCGCCAGGTCAGTTTCTGATCAGCCACGTTCCGCCTCTACCCCGGGTCGCCGGACGGAATCACCCCTCGCCTTCCTCCCCTTCCAGCGGCCGCTTGCGCAGCAGCAGGACGACCATGCCGCCCAGCACCACGAGTCCGACCGCGAGGGAGGCGATCACCGGCGTGGCCGCGGAGCTGCCGCTGGTCGCCAGCCGCTCCTCGTCCGGGGAGTCCGGCCCGGCCGAGGCCGGCTCGGCGGCCGTCGCCACCTCGGAGGTACCGGACAGCTGGCCCAGCGTTCCGACGGTGTCCGCAGGGACGGCCGGCGGCTGCGGCCAGACCGCCTTGGCGGTGGCGGCCGCCGCGGACTCGCTGGAGCCGGCCACGATCTGCGCCTCGGCCGGGATCCCGCTGGTGAAGACCCGCCCGACGGGCACCTTCGTGGAGCCGTGCACGGTCACCGAGGCCGTCCCGTCCGGGGTGCCGGCGGGCACCTCGAAGTACAGCCGGCTGCCGTTCGCCGCGGAGGCCACCGGCCGCCCCTCGGCGTCGACCACCCGCACCCCCATGGCGGTGGCGGCCGCGTCCGGGGTGACGGTCACGCTCTGCGCCCCCGTCCGGACGGTGACCGGGCCCAGCCGGGTGCCGACGGCGCCCGTCAGCGGCCCCGACACCTGGCCGGGGTCCAGTCCCAGCGAGGCCGGCGGCTCCGGCAGCCGGCCGGCCTCCCGCTGGAGGTAGTCGGCCAGCATCTCCGCCGCCGGGTCGGCCGCCTCCACCTGCGCCCCGTCGGCCAGGCGCCAGATCGCCACCTGCGTCCCGGCCGCCGCGCTCTCGGCGGTCAGCGCCGCGGCCCCGGCCGCCTTCGCCAGTCCGGCCAGGTCGTTGTGCTGCGGATAGGAGTGCTCCAGCACCCAGCGGATCCGGCCCGCCTCGGCGTTCCCGGCGAGGGGGCTGCCGCTCCAGCCGCTCTCCGTGTACCGGGCCTGGGGCTGCGCGTAGCCGGCGACCCCGACTCCGTACGTCTGGAGCATGCCGCCGCCGTCGACCCGCATCTCGTACAGCCCGGCCGGGATCTGCCGGACCGAGCCGTCCCCGGCGCGCAGGACCGCCTGCCCGTACGTCTTGAGGCCGTCGAGCACGGCGCTCGCGCCCCCGGCCCCCCGTCCGGCGGCGGCCGGGCCGGAGTCCGCCGCGGCGCGGGCGCCGGGTGCGGCGGTGAGGGCCGCGGCCAGCAGGGCCGCCGCCAGCGGCCGGCGCACGGAGCCCCGTACCCCACCCGCTGCGGCTCCGGCGGCGGCCGTGGCGGGGCCGGCGGCGGCACCGGCTGGAAGCGGAACCTGAGGCCCGTCCGGTCCGGCCGCGGGTGGGACGGTGGGCGCGGAGGCCGGTTCGCCCGCCGGCGCGGTGGACGCCGCGCGGGATGCGGAGGATGCGGAGGATGCGGGAACAGCAATCGGCACAGTTCTCCCCTTCGGGCCGAAGACCAAGGTGCCCGTGAGTACCGGGGAATCCTAGCCGCCTCGAACACTCAGACCACCGCCGCCTTCTGAGGGCCCATCAGTGGCGTGTCCGTCCTGACGACCCTGCGGAAGGCCGCCGTTCCGCGGTTGAGGTCGTGTCCGACGGCGATCGCGTCGATGTCCGCCGAGAACCAGCGGACGCCCTCGCCGTCGGGCGGGTCCTCCCGGACCCGCAGACGCCCGTGGACCACCAGCGGTTCCCCCACCGAGACGGAACTGGCCAGATTGACCGCCAGCACCCGGCGCGCCCACACGGTGTAGAAGCTGGTGGGGGCGTCCGTCCAGGTGTCGGTGCGCCGGTCGAAGTACCGGGGCGTCACAGCGAAGCGGAATCTCGCGGACGGCCCTGTCACCGTCTCCTTGAAGTCGATCTGGGTCGCCACGTGCCCCACCAGCGTCACCAGGGTGTCGTTCATCCCGGCAGCCTCCCCCGCGCTCCGTACCCGTGCGGACCATCCGCACGAGGTACGACCATGCTGGCCGCGGGCCCCGCTCCCCCGCTCCGGCCTGTGGATTACTGGCGTGTTGTGGACAACTTCGTCCCCCCTGCGGCAACCGTCGCGTACTGCTCGCGCACCTCGCGGTAGCGCAGCAGCTCCGCCGCCACCGGTTCCAGCACCCGGGCCCGGCCGCAGCCGGCCGCCGCCTGCCGCAGCCGCCGTTCCGCGTCCTGGCCGTACCTGCGCGCCGGCCCCCGGGCGGCGATCGAGCAGGCCCACTCCACCAGTGGCCCGCCGACGATGCCCGCCACCATGAACAGCACGGGCGGCAGCAGCTTCGGCTCCAGGACCCCGACGATCTGCCCGACCAGCCACAGTCCGCCGAAGATCTGCACCAGCGTCATGGCCGCCTGCGCCAGCACCGCGACGGGCCACCACGCGGGCCTCGGCGGCTTGGCGCCGGGTACCGCGACGGCCGCGCCCAGGGTCACCGCCAGCTCGTCCAGGGCCTCCGGAAGCCGCTCGGCGCCGCGTACCGCGGTCTCCCGTACGGCCTGCGCCCAGGGGTCGGGCAGCCCGACGACCGCCTCGTCCGCGACGGTGCGCACCGCCTGTTCCACCCGCTGGCGGGCGGTCACCTCCTCCTCGGGGGGCCCGGCGGCGGACGCGCCGGGGGTGCGGCCCTTCGCCGACATGACGGCCAGGGACGCGAGCGAGCGCGGGGCGCGCCTGCTCTCGTACCAGCGCCACAGCCGCAGCCAGGGCGTGCCGCAGGCCTTGCCGGCGTTGCGCCGCCAGGCCCGCTCGGCGGCGAGACCGGCCGCGTACGCCCCGACCGCCTCGGCGAGCCGGTCCTCGAACTCGGCGCGCGCCGCCTCGCCGATCTCGGGCCCGGAGGGTCCGGAGTGCCCGTCCGCCACGTACAGCGGCCGCAGGCGTACGGCGGCCCGGTCCACATCGGCGCAGATCCGGCGGGTCGCGGCGCCCCTCTCCTGGGTGAACTGTCCGAGGAGCTCGCGGAGTTCCCCGACCCCTTCACCCGTCAGGGCGGACAGTCCGAGCACGGTGGCCCCGGGCTCACCGTGCTCGCCGAGGGCGATGCCGTCGTCGTCCAGCAGCCGCCGCAGGTCGTCCAGGACGAGGTCGGCGGCTTCGCCGGGCAGCCGGTCCACCTGGTTCAGCACGACGAAGGTCACTTCGGCGTGCCCGGCCAGCGGCCGCAGGTACCGCTCGTGCAGGACGGCATCCGCGTACTTCTCCGGGTCCACCACCCACACCACGGCGTCGACCAGCGCCAGCACCCGGTCGACGTGCTCCCGGTGCGCGCCGACCGCCGAGTCCAGGTCGGGCAGGTCGACGAGGACCAGGCCGCGCAGCGCCCCGGCCTCCGAGGTCTCGCGGGGGCGGCGGCGCAGCCGCCCCGGGATCTCCAGCCGGTCGAGCAGGCCCGCGGCGCCGTCGGACCAGCTGCAGGCGATGGGCGCGGCGGTGGTCGGCCGGCGCAGTCCGGTTTCGGAGATCTGCACTCCGGCGAGTGAATTGAAGAGCGTGGACTTGCCGCTTCCGGTGGCTCCGGCGATGGCGACGACCGTGTGCTGCGGGGACAGGCCCCGGCGCGCGGCCGCCTCGTCCAGCACCCGGCCGGCCTCGGCGAGGGTCTTGCCGTCGAGGCGGGTCCGGGACAGTCCGACCAGCTGGCGCAGGGCGTCCAGGCGCGTCCGCAGGGCCTGGGCCTCGGGGCTGAGCGGGGGCGAGGGTGCCTTGCCCCCGTCGCTGCCGGCGCCGGAGACGGCCCGTACGAGCGCCTCGTCCCCGTGGCCGTCGCGATCGCCATCGGCGTGCCTGGCGCGCCCTCCGTCCGCGCCCCCGTCGTCCTCGTCCTCGTCCTCGTCGAGGTCGTTGGCGAGGAGCGCGGCGTCGAGGAGGGCGTCGTCGATGAGGGCGTCACCGGCCTGGGGACCGGAGCCGCGCAGGCCTCCCTTCCGGGAGTTCCGGGGGCGCGAGCGTGCGATGAACCCGTCGTCCCACCGGTCACCGGCGTGGTCGCGGTCGGTCACGGCGGTCACCGCGTCACCTCTCCTTCTGCAGTACGGACAGCGCGGCGATCAGCTCGGCCTGTGGTTCGGGGGTGACTTCGAGTGCCTGGAGGGGGGCGAGCCTGCGGTCCCGCTCGGCGCGCAGGACCTGGTCGAGGTGGTCGCCGACCAGTTCGCCGCCCCGGTCGCGCAGGCGTACGGCGGCCTGTACGCCGATCCGCTCGGCGAGCTTCTCCCCCGCCGGCCGGGCCCGTTTGCCGCCGAGGAGGGCGGCGACGAGGAGGGCGGCGACCCCGTCGGGGTCGGGCGCGGGCTGCTTGTCGAGCTTGGCGACCTCCTCCTCGGCGAGCTCCTCCAGCACGCGCCGCCAGCGGCGTACGGCCATGCCGATACGTTCCGCCGCCTCCCGGTCGGGGCCGGGCAGCGGCACCGCCCCGGAGGCCGGCTCGCGCCGCCAGACCTCGGCGATCCGCTCGTCGGCGGCGGCGACGGCGCACTGGAGCAGGGCGGCGAGGGATTCCGCGAGGGAGTCGAGGAGTTCGTCGGCACTGGTGTCGAGGGGGTAGCCGCGCCACCGGGTGAGGGCGTCACCGGCGAGGACGGCGCCCTTGTCGAGGCGGTTGCGGACCCGCTTGCCCTCCTGCCGGTACGCGTCCTCGACGGCGGTGGTGAGCCGGACGGCGGCGGCGTGCTGGGCGGCGACGGCGGAGGCCAGCTCCGGCATGCGGCGCTTGAGGGAGTCGAGCGCGCCGAGGGCGGTCCGGCCGACGGCGTACTGGCGGGCGGCGGGGTCGTGGACGTGATGGGTGAGCCAGGCGAGCAGCGGGGCGACGGCACTGGCCGGCAGCAGCCCGCCGCCACCGGTCGACTCGGGCAGCTCCGGCACCGTGAACCGGGGCACGTCGCCCAGCCCGGCCCGGGTGAGCAGCGCCCCGTACTGGCGCGAGACCTCGGCGAGCACCTGGTGCGGGACCCGGTCGAGGACGGTGACCAGGGTGGCGTTGTACTGCTTGGCGGTGCGCAGCAGGTGCCAGGGGACGGCGTCGGCGTACCGCGAGGCGGTGGTGACCATGACCCAGACGTCGGCGGCGCAGATCAGCTCGGCGGCGAGGGTCCGGTTCTCGACGACGAGGGAGTCGATGTCGGGGGCGTCGAGGACGGCGAGGCCTCGCGGCAGGGTGGAGACGGTCTCGATCCGCAGCTCGCGGGTCGAGGCGGGGTGCCCCGGTGCGCGCTCGGGCTTCTTCCTGGAGGCGGGGACCAGCTCCTCGTCCGACTGGGGCGCCCAGACGCGCATGAGGTCGGGGAGGATCCGCATCCCGGCGAACCAGTGGTGGTCGTCCGGGTGGCAGACGAGCACCGGCGTGCGGGTGGTGGGGCGCAGCACTCCGGCTTCGCTGACCTGCCGGCCGACGAGGGAGTTGACGAGGGTGGACTTACCGGCCCCGGTGGAACCGCCGATGACGGCGAGGAGCGGCGCCTCGGGCGACTTCAGCCGGGGGACGAGGTAGTCGTCGAGCTGCGCGAGCAGCTCGGCTCTGGTCTGGCGGGCGCGTGGGGCGCCGGGCAGGGGCAGCGGCAGACGCACGGACGCGACCCGGTCGCGCAGGGCGGACAGGGCATCGAGCAGCTGAGGCCGAACATCCAAGGTCACCACATGCGAAGAATGCCCAATTTGGGACCATTTTTGAAGCTTATACGCCCTCTGCGCGCCGACCGCGACTCCAGAGGGACATCATGGACACCGCGGACGAGTGGGACGCAGGCATAACGAGTGCACAACACCCAGGCCGACGCGGCGTAAAAGCGATGCGCGAATCGCACCTGCCTGCGATTATCGGGACCGCTTCACCGAACCTCCACAACGTGGCACGCGGGTGAAGCAACCGGGACAAGGCGACCGGAGCCCTATCCTTGACCCGGCACGGACCGCAGTCCCACCCCCACCAGGGGGCTCCAGGCCAACACGGTCACCTTCCGGCCCCCGTAGCTCAGTGGATAGAGCAGGCGCCTTCTAAGCGCTTGGCCGCAGGTTCGAGTCCTGCCGGGGGCACCACCGAAGCATCGCCACCTCGGCGATGCTTCCGCAGGTCGGACGGCGTGCATCCGACCATCCGGAGGATCGGAACCCTCCCCCCTCGCACCTGGGCCGAGTGCGGCCGTCGTGGCGAGAACCGGGCCTCACGTCGCTACCTTCGGAAGGTCTTGGCTGCTTTCCACCCGTTTGAGGCAGCCGTCGGGCTGCCGCCCCGCTCGTGACGCGGAACGGGGACGACGCGCCCGGCGCGGGGTATCGACGCCGTCCTTTGCGCACCGGTCCGGTGTGCCCGCTCTCCTGTCCTCTCCCACCGGCGTTGTCAGCGCTACGGCTAGCGTTCATTCCCTTCCCCGGAGCCGGGGGTGAGGGATGAGCGTGGGAGCCCAGACAGCCAGTACGAAGAGCTAGGGGCAGGGCTCCTCGGTCTTGGCGACGGTGAAGGTCAGGGGCTGGCCGGTGAGCGCGGCGCCGGCCTTCGGGTCCTGCGTGCAGACCTTCCAGTTCGACTCCTGGAGGACCACGCGGCTCTGCACCGCGTCCTTCACGGTGATGCTCGCATTGGACGGGAGCGCGGAGCGGACGGCCTTCATGCCCTGGCCGACGAAGTTCGGCATGACGTCGCCCGCGGGCTTCGGGGCGGGCGCGTCCGTGGCGGGACAGGTTTCTTCGAGCTTGACCGCGCCGAAGTCCACAGCGGTCTTGGTGTCGAGGCCCGCAGCCGGCCCTGGGGTCTGGCTGCACACCTTCCAGTTCCGGTCGAGAGCCTGGAGCCGCTCGCGGCCGAGGGCGTCGTGCGACGAGAGGACGAAGAAGCCGGCCCGCTGCGCTTCGTCCTGGGCTGTCTGGAGGCCCTTGCCGACGAGGTCGGGCAGCGTGGCTGTTTTGGCTGAGGGGGCCGGGCCGGACGCCGCCGGGGTGGTAGCCGGGGCGCTGGGCGTTGCGGGCTTCCCGCTGTCGGCGACCTGCGGGTCGCACGCGGTGAGGGTGAGGACGCTCGCGGCAGCCAGGAGGGTGATGGTGCGGTGTGTGCGCATCGAGCCATGTTGGCGGGGCTCGGGTGGCTGCGTGGGCGTTGTGATCTGTCTGTGACGCAGGAAGGCCCGTGCTGTGGTGGTCCTGTCTCGGCGAGGGGACGGACTTGGACCCTCCGGCAGGCCGTGTTCTACTCACGGGCCGTCGGCGCGGGCCCGTGGGCTCCGGCAGAGGGCCGCTACGGGTGGTCCGTCGAACCCGCGCCATGGGCTTGGGAATCACCCGGTACTTGGGCCGTCCCCGTACCGGATACCGGCTCCGCGCCTTCTTCGCCACGCTCTACTACGCAGGCCTCCGCCCGGAGGAGGCCGTAGCCCTCCGTGTTACCGACGCGACGCTCCCGGAGGCCGGCTGGGGGAGCTTCTCGCTCACACGGCCGAGCCGGAGGTCGGCAGTCAGTGGAGAGACGACGGCGAGGTCCACGAGAGCCGTCATCTGAAGGGCCAGCCGTTGGCGATACCTGAGAAAGCCCTCCGCGAGGGAGGGCTTGAGGGTGGTGGAGAAAGAGTGCCCCCGGCAGGACTCGACCCTGCGGCCACGTGCTTGGAAGGCGCCTGCTCCATCCGGGCCGTCCCGCCCGACGGGGGTTCGTTCGGGCGGGACGGTGTCAGGGGCTTCGCCCGGCGCGGGGGGGGCGCGGGGGGTCAGGAGGCCGGGGCCGGCTCGGTCAGGGTCGGCTCGGTCTGTGTCGAGTCGGAGGGGGCCGAGTCGGCGGGGGCGTCCTGGGGGGAGACGCCGAAGGCCTTGACCGCCTGGTAGTACGTCCAGGCCGTGCTGTCGCAGGAGCCCTTCTTGACGCCCGAGTACTGAGAGCAGACCCGCTTCAGGTCGGCGTAGAAGGCGTCGTCCAGCCGGGGCTTGTTGGCCGGGAACGTGCCGGCCGCCTTGTAGTTGCGGTAGCCGAAGTCGTGGCGGGCGCAGGCCGTCTGGAAGGGGAAGCCGAAGGGGTTGTCGGGGGACGAGGAGCAGTAGTCCGTCGACCAGTCGAAGGCGTACGCGGCCCAACTGCCCTGGTTGGCGCGCGCCGCGACCCAGGCGTTGTAGCTGGAGACGCTCGTCTGCGTCCAGCCGCTCAGGATCTGCGGCTTGTCCGCCGGGACCGCGGAGGCCGGGGTGGCGAGGGCCAGCAGGCCTGCGGACGCGACAGCGAGCAGGGGGACGAGACGGCGACGCATGGCAATCCTCCGAGTGGGGGCGGCGGGGCGAGCGGGCGACGGGGCCGCCCGGTCAACTCCCGGTGCGGCGACGGGTTCCACCCTCGGAGCAGGCCATATCCCCGGTCCCTACCGCCCCTATAACGCGACGCGGAGGCGTACGTGTCGGCGAGCGGTGCGTGGGCCACGCCCTTCTCAGGTATGACTCCGTATCCGCCCTGCGGCAGATCCGAAATCGATACCGGGGAGGGACGCGCGAACGGGCCCCGACGCGAACACTTATGGGTATGAACCGCCGTCCGCTCGTCATCGCCGCCGCCGTCGCGGGAGTCCTCGCACTGGCCGCCTTCGCGCTGCCCAACCTGCCGCCCAACCCGGTCACCGACGCCCTGGAGAAGCAGGTCCTGCGGGAGAAGGGCAAGCGCTACGCCAGCGCCGCCGACGCGCCGAAGCGGGGCGACCGGGCGTTCGTCCTGCCCAGTTGGATACCGCGGGACGCCACCGACATACGGATCCGCGCGCGCGGCGACGGCGCCCGGCTGATCCGGTTCACCCTCGGCAAGACGCCGCTCGACGGCCCGCAGTGCGCCGCCGCGGCGCGGAAGAAGCCCGGCGGCCCCCGTCTGGACGCCCGTTGGTGGCCTGGCGGCACCCGGGGCGAGGAACGCCCCGAGTGCCGGGACCGCTACCAGTACCAGGTCTCGGTGCGCGGCCGTGAGGTCTACGCCTGGACCGACGGGACGCCCTCCCCGGGAGCGCGCATACCGGGCGCCAGCCCGAACGGCGCCCCCGCCGTCACCCCCGGCGGCATACCCGCGGGGTCCCCCGCCGGGTAACGGGACGGCTCAGACCGCGTTCCGCGCGAGGACGGCCGCCGTGGCCCGCACGAAGCCCTCCGGGTTGTCGAGCATGATGTTGTGCCCGCTGTCCGGTACGGCCACCACGGTGACGCCGGCCGCCTCCAGGGCGTCGGTCCCGGCGAGCGTTCCGTCCTCCTCCGGGAAGAGGAAACCTCGCGGGATCTTCAGCTCCAGCAGCAGCTCCCGCATGGTGGGCGTGGTGCCCGCGGCCAGGTTCACGGCGCTGCGGTACAGGGCGGTACGGCCGGCCAGCCGCATGGTCGACCACCAGTGCGCGCTGACCCGGTCGCGGACCTCCGCCCAGCCGCCGGCCAGGAACTCCTCCTCCGTGTAGGAGGCGATACCGCTGCTGCCGGCCGTGGCCGGGCGGGGCGGGACCGGGTCCAGGTTGGCGTCGACCAGGACCAGGCGGGAGACCAGGTGGGGGTGCCGGGCGGCCAGCACGATGGCCACCGCTCCGCCCATGCTGTGGGCGATCACCTCGGCGCCCTCGGCGCCGGCCGCGGTCAGGGCCTGCGCCACCGCGTCGGCGTGTGCCTCCAGGGTGTACGAGAACGCCTCGGGCCGGTCGCTGTGGCCGTGCCCCAGCAGGTCGAGAAGCAGCGAGCGCCGCCCGGCCAGCAGCGGGTGCACGACGCTGGCGGCGAAGTAGGCGGGGGAGGTGGAGCCGAGCCCGTGCAGGTAGACGCGGGGGGCCTCCTCTCCCGGCAGTTCGACCCAGCGGATCCGGTCGCCTTCCGGCGTCACGACGGCATTGTGCACGGTGTGTTCCCCCTGGAGTGGTGCTCGGCAAGTCGGGCACGAGGATAACCAGGGCCCCAACTGCCTCGTCTACGCTCGTCGGATGAGTCAGTACGTCAACCAGCTCGACGGCGCCGTCCCCCTGACGGGCCCACCCCCGGCGGGCTCCGCCGTGGCGGTGTGGGCCTTGGACACCACGCGCGAGGTGATCGGCGGTCACCGGGCCGACGAGGCGCGGGCGCTGCTCGACGCGGCCGAACGTGAGCGGGCGGAACGGCTGCTGCGCCCGGCCGACCGGCGCAGCTACCTGGCCTCGCACCTGGGGCTGCGGGTGCTGCTCGGCGGGTTCCTCGGTCTGTCACCGGAGAAGGTCGAACTGGTCCGCGAGGACTGCCCGGGCTGCGGGCAGCCGCACGGCCGTCCGGCCGTGGCCGGGGGTGCGGTGCGCTTCTCCCTGTCCCACAGCGACGACCTGGCCTATTTCGCCTTCGCGGGGGTACCGGTGGGCGTCGACGTGGAGGGCCTGCCGACGGCGAGCGCGGTGGCCGATGTCCTGAGCAGCCTGCACCCGGTGGAGTCGGCCGAGATCAACGCGCTCCCCGAGGCGGAGCGGCAGGCGGCGCTGGCCCGGGTGTGGGCCCGCAAGGAGGCCTGCCTCAAGGGGACCGGCATGGGGGTCGCCCTCGGCCTGACCGAGCCCTACGTGGGTTCGGGGCCCGCCCCGGCCCCGGTCCCGGGCTGGACCCTGCGCGACCTCCCCGCCCCGAACGCCTACGCCGCCGCCCTCGCCGTCCGCGCCACCTGAGCGGGGGCCGCGCCACCCGGGCCGGGCATTGGCCCCTTCGGTGGCGTGTCGGAGGGCCACTCGGCGCACCCTCCGCGCGGCGCCACCCGGGCTGGCCGAGCATCGGCCGCATGACCGCCATGACCGCGCTGCTCCCGGCCGCCGCCCTCCTGGCGGCGGCCTCCGTCCTGCCGCCGCACCCCGCCCCCGCCCCCGCCCCCGCCGCCACCGTCGTCGGCGGCGGCGCGGTCGGCGATGCCCCCACCTCGCCGTACGTCGTCACCCTGAAGGACACCACCTCCCGCGCCCCGACCCGCGCCCTTGCCGCCGAGGCGGCGCGGTCGGGGGACGAGGTGGGGGCGGTCTACGAAGCCGCCCTCAACGGTTTCGCGGTCCGCACCACGGCCGCCCGCGCCGCCGTCCTCGCCGCCGATCCCCGGGTGGCGGCCGTGGAGCCGGACGCGCCGTTCCGGATCTCCGGTACGGCGTCCCCTCTCCGACCCCCGGCCGGCGTCCCCCACCCCCCGGCCGTCCCCGTCCCGGTCCCGGCGCCCCCGACCGCACCGGCCGTCCCCGAGCCCCTCCCCACCCCCTCTCCGGCCCTCCCCGACCCGACCCCCGACCCCACCCCCGCGGAGGCCCCCGCCGCCCAGACCCAGCGGCCGGCCCCCTGGGCACTGGACCGGATCGACCAGCGCGAGCTGCCGCTCGACGGTTCGTACACGTACGCCGGCAACAAGGGCCGGGGCGTCACCGTCTACGTGCTCGACACCGGGATCAACACCCTCCACCAGGAGTTCGGCGGCCGCGCCCGCAACGGCTACAGCGGGATGCTCCTGGGGAGCTCCCAGGACTGCAACGGCCACGGCACACATGTCGCCGCCACCGTCGGCGGCGCGACGTACGGGGTCGCGAAGGGCGTCTCCCTGGTCGGGGTGAAGGTCGCCGACTGCCGGGGCGACGGGAGCCTTTCGGTGATCCTGCGCGGCCTCGACTGGATGGTGAAGGACCACCTGCGGAACCCCGCCCGGGGCCCTGCCGTCGCCAACATGAGCATGGGCGGCAGCCGCAGCCACTCCATGGAGGCGGCGGTCATCCGCGCGGTGGCCTCCGGGATCACCTTCACCGTGGCCGCCGGCAACGAGGCCAGGGACGCCTGCGCCGGTTCCCCGGCCGCCGTCCCGCAGGCGCTCACGGTCGGCGCGACCGACGGGGCGGACCGGCGTCCGGCCTTCTCCAACCACGGCCGCTGCGTGGACCTCTCGGCGCCGGGGCTGGCCGTCACCTCGGCCTGGAAGGACTCCCCCACCGCCCTCGCACGGTCCTCGGGGACCTCCATGGCCGCCCCGCACGTCGCGGGTGCCGCCGCGCTGCTCCTGGCGAACGGCAGGGCCAGGACCCCCGAGGAAGTCGGCCGGATCCTCCTCCGCGACGCCGTCCGGGACAAGGTGACGAACCTGCCCGCCGGGACCCCGAACCTGCTCCTGCACCTCCCCGCGGAACGCTGAAGGGAAAACGCACCGGAGTCACGGACCGGCCGCTGCCCGATGTCCCGTCAGACCCGGTCTGATGGGACATCGATGTCTGTGCCCTTCGGGCGAAAGCAAGGCATTGACTTCTCGGCACCGCGACGCGTCAATGACGGCCATCCGCACCGGCTCGGCCTTCCCCGCACAGCGGGTGGGGGGAAGGGTTCGTCATGACGAAGGAGTCGCGACCCTGTGAGTACGAGAACGCTCAGACGAAGAGTGCTGGCCGGGGCGGGCGCCCTGTCCCTGGCCCTGACGGGCGGCGTCGTGGCCCTGACGGGGCCGGCGCAGGCCGCGACGAAGACCACTCCCGTGCCGGTGAAGTGCGTCGCGCCCGCGCCCCAGCCGGGTGCCAACGGCAACCAGGACTACACGGTCACGGTGCCGGACACCGCCAAGGCGGGCGAGACCGTACCGATCACCATCGATCCCGGCGAGACGCCGGTGATCCCGATGTTCACCATCGACACGGTCAACACCATCAAGGCGAAGCTGCTGGTCGGCGGGGTCGCGCAGACGGTCACCAGCCCGGCGACCCCCAGCCGTCAGGAAGCCGGCAAGAAGTCCGACCCGCCCGCGTTCAGCGGCACCGTCAAGATCCCTGACGGCACGGAGGGCACCGCGGTCCAGATCACCATCGACCAGGTGGTCACGGACGCCGACCTCGGCGGCACGGTCTACACGACGACCTGTACGCCGGACCCGCGCCCCAGCGCCCCCGTCGCCTCGATCGCCGTCGAGGCCCTGCCGAAGGACCCGGTCACCACCAGGCTGACGCCCAACAGCGGCAAGGCCGGCACCTCGGTCGTCGCCACCGGCGCCAACTTCCCGGCCGGCCCGGTCACCTGCTCCGCCCTGCTCGCCGGTGCGCCGACGGGTGACACCGGCACGGGGACGGCGGACGCGTCCGGGGCCGCCACCTGCACCGTCACCGTCACCAAGAAGGCCGACACGATCAGGATCGACGGCTCGGCAGCCCCGTTCAAGCCGTTCGTCTTCATCGAGGAACAGGCGGGCGTGCAGAACCCGGTGGACATCGAAGTACTGCCCGGTCCGCTGGCCCTCGGCCCGAAGGACGGCCAGCCGGCCGTCAGTTTCGGACCGGTGACCATCAACGGCAAGGCCCAGTCGGTGTTCGGCGCGTTCAACGCCGCGACCGTCCAGGACTTCCGCGGCGGCAGCCTCGGCTGGGACGTGACGGCGACCCGTACGCCGTTCCTGAACCAGGCGACGGGCCACTCGCTGGCGAAGGCCCAGCTCGGCATCCAGCCGTCCTGCACCGTGACCAACCCGGACAGCCCGAGCACCTGCACGGCCGGCGCCCCGGGCGCGATCTCGGACACGCCGATGAAGGTCGCCTCCCAGGCGGCCGGCGGTGAGGAGCTGACCGGCGGCGAATTCGCCGTGGGCGGCGCGGCGGTGATCCAGCTGCCGCCGTTCATGTTCGCGGACACCTACCGGTCCGTCGTGACCTTCTCCATCGCCTGACGGACGGTCCGAGCCGGGTGGTGCGGTGCTCCGGCGCCGCACCACCCTCCCGCGTCCCCCGCCTTTCCCCGCCTTCCCCCGCCGCGACACTGGAGATCCGCCCATGCGCCTGCGCACCGTTCTCCGCTCCCTCCTCCCAGGCCTGTGCGGTGCGCTGGTGCTTCTGCTGCCCGCCGCCCCCGCGACGGCCGCGGACAACGGCACCTGGGGGGTCTTCCCGACACCGCCCGCCGGTGCGTCGGCGACCGACCGCGCGTACTTCTTCCACCAGGGCGCGGCCGGCACCACGGTCCGCGACAGTGTGACCGTCCTGAACTCCTCCGACCGGGAGCTGACCTTCCGGGTCTTCGCCACCGACGCGGTGAACACCCCCTCGGGCGGCGCCTTCGCGCTGCTGCCCGTGCAGACGAAGCCCCAGGACGTCGGCGCCTGGGTGGCGCTGGCCCCCGAGACGGCGGCCACCGTGACCGTCCCGCCCCGGGGCCGCAAGGACATCCCCTTCACCGTCACAGTCCCCGAAGACGCCGTGCCGGGTGACCACGTGGGCGGGATCGTCGCGCTGAACACGCAGGTCGAGGGGGTGCGGGAGGAGGGCAGGGTGCAGGTCGGGGTCCAGCGGCAGGTGGGTGCCCGGCTGTACTTCCGGGTGCCCGGGCCGCTGACGCCGGGGCTGAGCGTGGAGGACGTACGGGTCACCCGGGGCGCCCCGCTGCTGCCGTGGGTCAAGGACGCCCGCGCCACCATCACGTACACGCTGGTGAACCGGGGCAACGTGGTCCTCGGGCCGACGGTGGCGGTGTCCGCCGAGGGCCTGTTCGGGCGCCGGCTGCTGGACCGGCCCGCCCGGGACCGGAAGGTCGTACTGCTGCCCGGCCAGCGGATCGAGCTGACCGAACCGTGGCCGGATTCACCCCAGCTGGACCGGGTGTCCGTCAAGGTCCGGGCGGGCGCGTCCGCCCACCCCGATCTCGCCCCGGAGGCCGGTACGGACTTCCTCGCCGTCCCCTGGCCGGCGGCGGGCGCCGCCCTGGTGCTGGCGGGGGCGGCCGTCGCCCTCCCGGTGCTGCGCCGGCGCCGCCGCACGGCCGCGGAAGAAGCGGAGAGCGAACCGGACTTGGCGCGGGCCCGCTGACCGGCGAGGGTGTCTCCCGGGGGTGACGGCATTCGGCCATCACCTGCGACGGGGAGGCAAGACGGATGGCACGAGAGCACAGCGAGTCCGGTCCCGCCGCGTCCGCCGCCCGGCCGGTCGGGGGCGTGGGCCTGCTCACCCGGATCGAGCGGGCGCTGGGCACAGGGACCGCCGCCTACCTGCCCGGGGACGGCTGGATACGGCTCACCCTCCCGCTCGACGACGGCGGCCCGGCGCCCGTCACGGTGGACGTGGTCGCGGACGCGGTGCGGGCCCCGCACGGGATCGTGTACCTGCTGCCCGGCGGTGGCCTGAACTTCGCGGCGGACTTCTTCACGCCGGGCGGCGACAGCCTGGCCCACCACCTGCGCCGCCAGGGCCTGCTGGTGGTCGGGGTGACGCCCCGGGAGGACGCCGCCCGCCCCGACGAGATCACCGCGGACTTCGGGCTCGCCGCGCACCGCCGGGACCTGGCGGGCGTGGTGGCCGCGCTGGACTCCGTACTGGGCCTGCCGTACGCGTACGCGGGCCACTCCGCGGGGGCCGCCCTGGCCCTGGACGCGGCCTCGCACGACCCCTCGGAGCGGCTGCGCCGGGTCCTGGTCCTGGACACGACGGGGCCGTACACCGGAGACCTGGCCGAGCGGGCGGCGCGGACCAGGGAGGTGTACGAGGAGCAGCTCGTGCGGGGTGTCCACGCGGCCGACCCGGGCCTGGCGGGGCTGGTCGCCCGGGCGGTGTCCGACCCCTCGGGCGAATCGGGAGCGCCCTGGCCGCCGGACCCGTCCCGGCGCTTCACGCACGCGAGCCTGGCCCACTTCGCCCTGGTCCGCACCGCGGCCCTCCCGGGCCCGGCGAACTGGATCTACCGGCAGGGCCACGCCGCGGGCGAATACGCGTTCGGCGCCACCCCGGCCGAGGACCGCTTCACCCTGACCCGCACCCCGCTCGCCACCTGGCACGCGGCCACCTCGGCGCTCGGCAGCGGGCTGGTTCCGACCGCGCTGATGCGGGACCTGGCGGCGGTGTGGGCGGGCGACGGGAAGGCGTACGGGATCGCGTGGGAGCGGATCCGCTGCGAGGTGGTGTGGGTCAACACCGAGCTGGGCCGGGGCGACGAGCCGCGCGGGGCGGAGCTGATCCGCGCGGCGGGCAACGCCCGGGTCCGCTTCGTCACGGTCCCCGGCTACGGCCACGGGGACGCGGTCTGGTCCGCCACGGCGTCCACGGACGTCTGGCCGCACCTCCGGGACACCCTTCAGGCGAACGGAGGGACGGCTCCCACGGGTGTCGCTCCCGGCGCACGGCGCTAGGACGGCGGGAACCCCCGGCCGGTGAGGGTTGGCCGGGGGTTCCGTCGTGCGGGGTGGTGTCAGTGGTTGCGGGGGAAGCCCAGGTCGACGCCGGCCGGTGCGTCCGCCGGGTCGGGCCAGCGGGTGGTGACGACCTTGCCGCGCGTGTAGAAGTGGATGCCGTCGTTGCCGTAGATGTGGTGGTCGCCGAAGAGCGAGTCCTTCCAGCCGCCGAAGGAGTGGTAGCCCACCGGCACCGGGATCGGCACGTTCACGCCGACCATGCCCGCCTGGACCTCCAGCTGGAAGCGGCGGGCGGCGCCGCCGTCGCGGGTGAAGATCGCGGTGCCGTTGCCGAACGGCGAGGCGTTGATGAGGGCCAGGCCCTCCTCGTAGGTCTCCGTGCGCAGGACGCACAGCACCGGGCCGAAGATCTCGTCGCGGTAGGCGTCGGAGTCCGTCTTGACGTTGTCGAGGAGGGAGAGGCCGATCCAGTGGCCGTTCTCGTTGCCCTCGACCGTGTAACCGGTGCCGTCCAGGACCACGTCGGCGCCCTGGGCGGCGGCGCCCTTGACGTAGGAGGCGACCTTGTCGCGGTGGGCGGCGGTGATCAGCGGGCCCATCTCGGAGGTCGGGTCGTTGCCGGGGCCGATCTTGATCTTCTCGGCGCGCTCGCGGATCTTCTCGACGAGCTCGTCGGCGATGGAGCCGACCGCGACGACGGCCGAGATGGCCATGCAGCGTTCGCCCGCCGAGCCGTAGGCGGCGGAGACGGCCGCGTCGGCGGCGGCGTCCAGGTCGGCGTCGGGGAGCACCAGCATGTGGTTCTTGGCGCCGCCCAGCGCCTGGACGCGCTTGCCGTTGGCGGCGGCGGTGGTGTGGATGTGGCGGGCGATCGGGGTGGAGCCGACGAAGGAGACGGCGGAGATGCCGGGGTGGGCGAGGAGGGCGTCGACGGCGGCCTTGTCGCCGTGGACGACGTTGAGGACGCCCGCGGGCAGGCCGGCCTCGGTCATCAGCTCGGCCAGCTTGTTGGAGGCCGACGGGTCCTTCTCGCTCGGCTTGAGGACGAAGGTGTTGCCGCAGGCGATGGCCAGCGGGAACATCCACATCGGGACCATGGCCGGGAAGTTGAACGGGGTGATGCCCGCGACGACGCCGAGCGGCTGGCGGATGGCGGAGACGTCCACCCGGTTGGACACGGACGTGGACAGCTCGCCCTTGAGCTGCGTGGTGATCCCGCAGGCCAGCTCGACGATCTCCAGGCCGCGCGCGACCTCGCCCAGCGCGTCGGAGTGCACCTTGCCGTGCTCGGCGACGATCAGCTCGGCGATGGCGTCGCGGTTGGCGTCCAGCAGGGCGCGGTAGGCGAAGAGCACCTTGGTGCGGGCGGCCAGCGAGGACTGGCCCCACGACAGGAAGGCCTCCTGGGCGACCTTCACCGCGGCGTCGACCTCCTCGGCGGAGGCGAGCGCGACCCGCGTGGTGACCTCGCCGGTGGCCGGGTCGGTGACCGGGCCGTAGTTGCCCGACGCGCCCTCGACGGTCTTGCCACCGATCCAGTGGTTGACGGTCTTCATGGTGCTGCTCCTTCACAGATGGCGACGTCGCTGTGCGGCTTGCCGGTCGTACTCTTCACGGGCCTGGGCGGCCGGCGCACGGGTCGCGGTCTCGGCCACAGGAACATCCCACCACGCCTGTGCCGGGGGCGGGCCCGACACAGTGTCGGGTGTTCGGGTCTGTGCGTAGACACATGTGGGCCGGTGCGACTCACGGGCCTCGGCGAGGGCTTTCCGCAGGTCACCGATGGTGCGGGTGCGGATCACGGCCATTCCGAGGGAGGCCGCGTTGGCCGCGAGGTCCACCGGCAGGGGCGGCCCGTCGTACGAACCGTCCTCCCCACGGAAGCGGTACGCCGTGCCGAAGCCCTCGCCGCCGACCGCCCCGGACAGGCCGCCGATGGAGGCGTAGCCGTGGTTGTCGAGGATCACCACCTTGACCGGGATCCCCTCCTGGACGGCGGTGACGATCTCCGTCGGGTTCATCAGGTACGTCCCGTCGCCGACCAGCGCCCAGACCGGGCGGCCGGGCGCGGCCAGGGCGGTGCCGATCGCGGCGGGGATCTCGTAGCCCATGCAGGAGTAGCCGTACTCGACGTGGTACTGGTCGGCGGAGCGGGCCCGCCACAGCCGGTGCAGGTCGCCCGGGAGGGAGCCGGCGGCGTTGATCAGGATGTCGCTGTCGTCGACGAGCCCGTCGAGCAGTCCGAGGACCTGCGCCTGGGTGGGCCGGGCGTCTTCCTGCGGGGTGGCCCAGGCCCGGTCGGCGCGGCGCTCCCAGTCGGCCTTCGCCGCCTGGTACGCCGCCTCGTACGCGGACTCGACCCGGTACCCGGAGACCGCTTCCCGGAGTTCGGCGAGGGTCTCGCGGGCGTCGCCGACGAGGGGGTGGGCGGCGAGTTTGTGGGCGTCGTAGGGGTCGAGGTTGAGGCCGATGAAGCGGACGGCCGGGTTCTGGAACAGGGTCGCGGAGGCGGTGGTGAAGTCGGTGAGCCGGGTCCCGGCGGCGATGACCAGGTCGGCGCCGCGGGCCAGTCCGTCGGCGGTGGCCGTCCCGGTGTGGCCGACGCCGCCCACGTCGGCGGGGTGGTCGTACGGGAGGACGCCCTTGCCCGCCTGGGTGGCGGCGACGGGGATCCCGGTGGCCTCCGCGAAGGCGGCGAGGGCGCCCCGGGCGGCGCTGTGCCGGATGCCGCCGCCGGCGATGACCAGGGGACGCGCGGAGCCGCGTACGAGTGCGGCGGCACCGGCCAGTTCGCGCCGGTCGGGGCGGGGGCGGCGTACGGCCCACACCCGCTCGGCGAAGAACTCCTCGGGCCAGTCGTACGCCTGCGCCTGCACGTCCTGCGGGAGCGCGAGGGTGACGGCGCCGGTCTGCACGGGGTCGGTGAGCACCCGCATCGCCTGGAGGGCGGCCGGGACGAGGGCCTCGGGGCGGGTGATCCGGTCGAAGTACCGGGAGACGGGCCGCAGGGTGTCGTTGACGGAGAGGTCGCCCGCGTAGGGGACTTCCAGCTGCTGGAGCACCGGATCGGCGGGCCGGGCCGCGAAGGTGTCCCCGGGCAGCAGGAGCACCGGGATCCGGTTGATCGTGGCGAGGGCGGCGCCGGTGACGAGGTTGGTGGCGCCGGGCCCGATGGAGGTGGTGACGGCGTGCGCGGAGAGCCGGCCGCTCTGGCGGGCGTAGCCGACGGCGGCGTGCACCATGGCCTGTTCGTTGCGCCCCTGGAGGAAGGGCATGGCGTCCGGGCCGCTCTCCAGCAGGGCCTGCCCGATCCCGGCGACGTTCCCGTGCCCGAAGATCCCCCAGGTGGCGGCGATCAGCCGGTGCCGGTGGCCGTCGCGCTCGGCGTACTGGACGCTCAGGAACCGTACGAGCGCCTGGGCGGTGGTGAGCCGGACGCTGCGCGGCGGCGCGGTCACGGGGCCTCCTCGGGACGGGACGCGGGACGGGACGCCGGACGGGGTGCGGGGCCGGCCCCAGGACCGGACGCGGAGCCGGACGCGGAACTCGGCTCCGCGCGCGGCGGGAACGGCAGCCGGGGATCCACGTCCTGCCCCGCCCACTCCTCGCGGATCCAGGCGTGGTCGGGATGGTCCCGGATCAGCCACTCCCGCTCCGCGCCCGGGCCGGCCATCACGTTCAGGTAGTACATGTCGTGGCCCGGCGCGGCGATCGACGGCCCGTGCCAGCCGTCCGGGATCAGGACGGCGTCGCCGGTCCGCACCTCGGCGAGGACGTCGGTCTTCCCCGCGGGCGAGGGCGTCACGCGCTGGTAGCCGACGCCGGGGGTGTCGCCGTGCGGGGCGATCTCGAAGTAGTAGATCTCCTCCAGCCGGGACTCCTCGCCCGGGTGGTGCTCGTCGTGCTTGTGGGGCGGGTACGAGGACCAGTTGCCGCCGGGGGTGAGCACCTCGACGGCGATGAGGCGGTCGGCGGCGAAGGCACCCGCGGCGGCGAAGTTGTTGACCTGGCGCGAGCACCGGCCGGCGCCGCGCAGCTCGACGGGCACGTCCGCGGCGGGGCCGTACCGGGCGGGCAGCCTGTTCCCGCAGCGCGCGCCGACGAGCGCGAACCGCCCGCCCCGCGCCGAGGCGACCTCCGCGTGCCCGTCCCGGGGGAGGTACGCGAAGTCGGTGACTCCGGCGAACACCCCGGGCCGGCCGCGCAGCCGGAAGGCCCGGACGGGCCGGGTCAGCCCCGCAGCGGCTCCGCCCTCCTCACCGTCCGCGCCCTCCTCGCAGAGGACTTCGCAGCCACCGGACAGCGGCAGCACGATCCATTCGGCGTCCCCGCACGCGTGCGCGTACGACTCCCCCGGCGCCATCTCCAGCACCCGCAGCCGGGTGAACTCCATTTCCCGCTCACAGACCACCGGCACGGCCGAGCACCTCCTCCACTTCGCCGGGGAACGGCATGGCCGACGAACACGCCAGCCGCGAGGCCACGATCGCCCCGGCGGCGTTCGCGTACCGCAGCACCCGCTCCAGGTCCCAGCCGGCCAGCAGCCCGTGGCACAGCGCGCCCCCGAAGGCGTCCCCGGCGCCGAGCCCGTTCACCACCTCCACCTCCACCGGCGGCACCTCCACCGCCGTCCCGTCCCGGTGCACCGCGAGCACGCCCCGCGGCCCGCGTTTGACCACGGCCAGCTCCACCCCGGCGGCGAGCAGCGCCTCGGCGGCCGCGTACGGCTCGTCGTGCCCGGTCGCGACCCGGCACTCCTCGGTGTTGCCGACGGCCACCGTCGCCATCCCGAGCGCCCGCTCGTACCAGGGCCCCGGCGGGCCGTCCCACAGCATGGGCCTCCAGTCGAGGTCGAAGACGGTGGTCCCGGACTTCGAGCGGGCCTCCAGCGCGGCCAGGGTCGCGCCGCGGCTCGGCTCGGCGCTGAGCCCCGTGCCCGTCATCCAGAAGACCCGCGCCGCCCGCACCGCCTCCCGGTCGATCTCGTCCGGCCCGATCTCCAGGTCGGGCGCCTTCGGGAGGCGGTAGAAGTAGAGCGGGAAGTGGTCCGGCGGGAAGACCTCGCAGAAGGTGACGGGCGTCGGGTACGCCGCCACCTCGCCCGCCCACCGGTCGTCGACGCCGAACGCCCGCAGCTCGGCCCGCAGATAGGCGCCGAAGGGGTCGGCCCCGGTCCGGGTGATGACGGCCGTGCGCCGTCCGAGCCGGGCGGCCGCGACGGCGACGTTCGTCGGCGAGCCGCCGAGGAACTTGCCGAAGGTGTCGGCCTCGGCGAGCGGTACACCGGTCTTGAGCGGGTAGAGATCCACCCCGATCCGCCCCATCGTGATCAGGTCGTAGGCCGCTTCCCCGGTCGGCCCCTCCACCGGTCCGTCCGCCGTGGTCACAGCAGGTCCTCCTCCCATTCGTCCTCCCTCGTCCCTCGAAGTCCCTCGAAGTCCCTCGAACCCCCGCACCCTAAGGTGGCCGTCATGACCTCCTCCCCACCCGCGTTGACCCGTATCCGCATCGGTTCGGCTCCGGACTCCTGGGGTGTCTGGTTTCCGGAGGATCCCCTCCAGACCCCTTGGGAGCGGTTCCTCGACGAGGTCGCCGACGCCGGGTACGAGTGGATCGAGCTCGGCCCCTACGGCTACCTGCCCACCGATCCCGCCCGGCTCGCCGACGAGACGGCCAAGCGGGGCCTGCGGGTGTCCGCCGGCACGGTCTTCACCGGACTCCATCACGGCCCCGCCGTCTGGGAGGAGACCTGGGCGCACGTGTCGCGGATCGCCGCGCTGACCCGGGACACGGGCGCGGAGCACCTCGTCGTCATCCCCTCCTTCTGGCGGGACGACAAGACGGGCGCCGTGCTGGAGGACCCGGTCCTCAGCGCGGCCCAATGGCGTGAACTGGCCTCCGGGACCGAGCGCCTGGGCCGGGAGGTCCGGGAGCGGTACGGGCTGCGGATCGTGGTCCACCCGCACGCGGACACGCACCTCGACACCCCGCGGAACGTGGCCCGGTTCCTGGACGCCACCGATCCGGCGCTGGTCTCCCTGTGCCTGGACACGGGGCACTACGCGTACTGCGGCGGGGACAGCGTCGAGGCGATCGAGGCGTTCGGCGAGCGGATCGGCTACCTCCACCTGAAGCAGGTGGATCCGCGGGTCCTCGCCGAAGTGCGCGCGCAGGGGACGCCGTTCGGCCCGGCCGTGGCGCGCGGGGTGATGTGCGAGCCTCCGTCCGGGGTGCCGGCACTGGAGCCCGTGCTGGCGGCGGCGCAGCGGCTCGGGGTGGACCTGTTCGCGATCGTGGAGCAGGACATGTACCCGTGTCCGCCGGAGCGTCCGCTGCCGATCGCCCGGCGCACCCGCGCCTACCTGCGCTCGTGCGGCGCACGCTGACCGGCCCGGCCATCCTGAGGAGAGACATGAGCACGCTCGGCATCGCCGTCATCGGCACCGGGAAGATGGGCACCGACCACGTCCGCCGGATCGGCGGCACGGTCGGCGGGGCACGGGTGGTGGCCGTGGCCGATCCGGACGGGGACCGGGTCAAGGAGGTCGCGGCGACCCTGGACGGGGCGGGCGCGTACACGGACCCGGCGGCGGCGATGGCGGCGCCGGGGGTGGACGCCGTACTGATCGCCTCGCCCGGACCGGCCCACGAGGAAGCGATTCTGCACGCCCTGGAACGGGAGTTGCCGGTGCTCTGCGAGAAGCCGCTGACCCCGGACCCGGAGGGGGCCCTGCGGGTGCTGGAGGCGGAGCGCCGGCTCGGCCGGCGCCTGGTGCAGGTGGGCTTCATGCGGCGCTTCGACGCGGAGTACGAGCGGCTCAAGGAGCTGCTGGACGCGGGCGGGATCGGCCGGCCGCTCTTCCTGCACTGCCGGCACCGCAACGCGGCCTCGCCGTCCTTCTTCACCAGCGACATGCTGATCAGCGACTCGGTGGTGCACGAGGTGGACGCGGCCCGCTGGCTGCTGGGCCAGGAGGTCACCGCGGTGACCGTGCTCTCCCCGGCGCCGTCCTCGGCGGCGCCGGAGGGGCTGCGCGACCCCCGGCTGGTGCTGCTGGAGACCTCGGGCGGGGCGATCGTCGACGTGGAGATCTTCGTCAACTGCGGTTTCGGCTACCAGGTGCGGTGCGAGGCCGTCGGGGAGTCCGGCAGCGCCCGGATCGGTGACGGGCACGCGATGGTCGTCCAGTCGGGCGGCCGCTGGGGCGGGGAGATCGCCCAGGACTTCACCACCCGCTTCGCCGACGCCTACGACCGCCAGCTGCGGCGCTGGGTCGCCGCGGCGGCGCGGGGGCGGGTGGCGGGGCCCGACGCGTGGGACGGGTACGCGGCCGCCGCCGTGTCGGAGGCGGGTCTGGCGGCCGCGCGCGACGGCGTGCGGACCGAGGTGCGGCTGGCCGAGCGGCCGGAGCTGTACGCGCGCTGACGCCCGCCGTACGCGCGCAGCTAGCCGCCCGCCGATGCACGCCGCCGCCCGCCGTACGCCCGCCGACGGCCGGTGATGCCCGTCGGCACCGGCTGACTCCTGTGCCGCATGCGTCACAGGAGTCGCCGCCGTGTCACGGATGTCCGTACTACGCGGGTTTTCCGTTACAGCCGGTCGACAGACACTCCCCCGCGGTCACCGAGCGTCGTTCTCCGGGCACAACCCCGAGTGATCGTCATGTCCACGCGCCGGCTCCCCCGACGGCCTCCCGGCCGGCCCCGCGCCGTGGACCAGGAGGTGGCGCGCATGAGCGACCGACAGTTGTGGTCCTACAAGGAGATCGCCGCCCACATCCGGGTCCAGCCCGACACCGTGCGCTCGTACCGCAAGCACGGGCTGCTGCCGGCCCCGGACCACGTGGAGGGCGGCAAGCCCTACTGGTACGCCGACACCATCCGGACCTGGGTGTCGCGCCGCCCCGGCAACCGGGGCCGCCGCGAGCAGTGATCCGGCGCCGCGGGAGCGGGGCGGGCCCCGGTCCCGCCCCGGTCACCAGGGCTCCTCCCCGGCCCGCCGGCCCCCGCCCGCCGCGTGGCCGCGCAGCCGCAGGGCCACCAGCGGGAAGACCAGCACCGAGACCATGCCGGCCCCGACCAGGGCGGCCGCCTCCCCCGCGCCGAGTGCGCCGTCCTGCACGCCGAGGGTGGTGATCGCCACCACCAGCGGCAGCGCGGTCGACCCGAACAGCACCAGCGCCGTGCGGTCCCGCCGCTCCAGGTCGCGCGGGGCCAGCAGCCAGATCGGCAGCCCTCGGACCAGCAGGAACAGCAGCAGGAACCCGGGCAGCAGGAGCAGCTCGCGGCCGCCCTCGAGGAGGGCGTCGAGGTCGAACTGGATCCCGGTGACCACGAAGAACAGCGGTACGAGGAAGCCGAAGCCCATGGCCTCCACCTTCGACAGCACGGCCTCGCCGCTCTCGGGCGCCGCCCCGTGCAGCACCAGCCGGGTGATCAGCCCGGCGGCGAAGGCTCCGAGCAGGACGTCGAGCCCCATCGCCTGGGCCAGCCCCAGCATCGCCACGAGCACCAGCACCACCAGGCGTACCGCGAACTGGGCGCTGCTGTGCAGGGTCTTGGCGATGACCTTGGCGAACCAGGGCGGCTTGGGCCGCATCGCCCAGAACACCGCTGCCGCCGTCAGGAGCGCGAAGGCGGCCAGCAGCGCCGCCGAACGGGCCGGCGCCCGGCCGCTGAGCAGCAGGGCCATCGCGATGACCGGCCCGAACTCGCCGACGGACCCCATCGCCATGGTCACCGTCCCGAAGCGGCTCCCCAGGTCCCCGGAGTCCCTCAGCATCGGCAGGATCGCGCCCAGCGCGGTGCTGGTGAGCGCGGTGCCGACGTAGACGCCCTTGTCGAAGCCGCCCCCGTCGGCGAGCAGGATACCGATCGCCAGGCCGAGGGCGAGGGCGGCCAGCCATGCCCAGACCGACCGGCGCAGGGTGTCCCCCTTGATCCGGTCGAACCGGATCTCGTAGCCGGCCAGGAAGATCAGCATGGCCAGTCCGAGCTGGCTGAGTACGTCGATCACCTCGCCGGTGTGCGCCCAGCCGAGGACGTCGGGCCCGATGAGGACGCCCAGCAGGATCTCGAAGATCACCAGGGGGACCGGCAGCCGGCGCGCCACGCCGTAGGCGAGGAGGGGCGCGAGCACCGCGGCGGCCATGATGAGGATGAGCGTCACAGAATGGGACATGTGCGCATTTACTTATGTTTCTTCAGCCCCGGCCACCGCAGGGCCCCCTGCGGCCCGGCCGTCCCGGGCGGCGCCGCTCGATGACCGGCGGATATTCGCTCAATACCCCCTAGGGGTATAAACTGGGGGAGAGAGACACCCCTTCGACGAGGAGAACGACATGACCGCCGAAACGGACACCCAGCACACCGTCGTGTACAAGGTCACCGGCATGACCTGCGGGCACTGCGAGGGCGCGGTGACCGCCGAGCTCACCGCCCTCCCCGGCGTGACCTCGGTCAAGGCCGTCGCCGCCACCGGCGAGGTGACCGTGACCTCCGCCGCCCCGCTCGCCGAGGCCGACGTGCGCGCCGCCGTGGACGAGGCCGGGTACGAGCTCGCCGGCCAGGTCTGAGCCCCGGCGCCTCCCCGGCACCACGCACGACCGCGGTACCGCCGGGCCGCACCGGCCGGCTCATACTGGACCGTACGGCCCGGCCCTCCCCCTGGAGCGGGAACATGAGCAGCAGCACCGTGCACGACCGGCCCGCGGCGGAAGCCCTCGGCTCCGAGGTCGAGCTGACGATCGGCGGGATGACCTGCGCCTCCTGCGCGGCCCGCATCGAGAAGAAGCTCAACCGGATGGACGGCGTCAGTGCCACGGTGAACTACGCCACCGAGAAGGCCCGGGTCTCCTACGGCGGCGCGGTCCAGGTGGCCGACCTGATCGCGACCGTGGTCAGGACGGGCTACACCGCCGAGGAGCCCCCGCCGCCCGCCCCGCCCCGGCCCGAGCCGGAATCCGGCGCCGGGGCCGGTGCGGGGACGGACGGGCGCGACCCCGAGCTGGACGCGCTCCGGCAGCGGCTGCTGGTGTCCGCCGTCCTGGCCCTGCCGGTGGTCCTGCTCTCGATGGTCCCGGCCCTCCAGTTCGACAACTGGCAGTGGCTCTCGCTCACCCTCGCCTCGCCCGTCGTCGTCTGGGGCGCCCTGCCCTTCCACCGGGCCGCCTGGACCAACCTCCGGCACGGCGCGGCCACCATGGACACCCTGGTCTCGGTCGGGACGCTGGCCGCCTACGCCTGGTCCCTGTGGGCCCTGTTCTTCGGCCACGCCGGTTCGCCCGGGATGCGGCACGGCTTCGGCCTGACCGTCTCCCGCACGGACGGCTCCTCCGCCCTCTACCTGGAGGTCGCGGCGGGCGTCGTGTCCTTCATCCTGCTCGGCCGCTACTTGGAGGCCCGCTCCAAGCGGAAGGCGGGCGCGGCCCTCAGGGCGCTGATGGAGCTCGGCGCCAAGGACGTGGCCGTGCTGCGCGACGGCCGGGAGGTGCGGATCCCGGTCGGCGCGCTCGCGGCCGGCGACCGGTTCGTGGTCCGTCCGGGGGAGAAGATCGCCACCGACGGCACGGTCGTCGAGGGCTCCTCCGCCGTGGACGCCTCCATGCTGACCGGCGAGTCCCTCCCGGTCGACGTCACCGCGGGGGACGCGGTCACCGGCGCCACCGTCAACGCCTCCGGCCGGCTCGTCGTCGAGGCCACCCGGGTCGGCGCGGACACCCAGCTCGCCCGGATGGCCCGGATGGTCGAGGAGGCCCAGAGCGGCAAGGCCGGGGTCCAGCGCCTCGCCGACCGGATCTCGGCCGTGTTCGTGCCCGTCGTCCTGCTGCTGGCGCTCGGCACCTGGGTCACCTGGCTGCTGGTCACCGACGACCCCGGCGCCGCGTTCACCGCCGCCGTGGCCGTACTGATCATCGCCTGCCCCTGCGCCCTGGGCCTGGCCACGCCGACCGCCCTGATGGTCGGCACGGGGCGGGGCGCGCAGCTGGGCATCCTGATCAAGGGGCCCGAGGTGCTGGAGTCCACCCGGCGGGTGGACACGGTCGTGCTCGACAAGACCGGGACGGTCACCACCGGCCGGATGACCCTCGCCGGGGTGCACGCCGCCGAGGGCGTGGACGAACGGCAGCTGCTGCGGCTCGCGGGCTCGCTGGAGCACGCCTCCGAGCACCCGGTCGCGCGGGCGATCGCCGCCGGGGCCGCCGAGGCGGCCGGGGAGCTGCCCGCGCCCGCCTCCTTCGAGAACGTGGCCGGGCTCGGCGTGCGGGGCGTGGTCGAGGGGCGCGAGGTCCTGGTGGGGCGCGAGCGGCTGCTCGCGGACCGGGCCGTCGCCCTGCCCGCCGCGCTCGCCGGGGCGAAGGCCGCCGCCGAGGCCGCGGGCGCCACCGCGGTCCTGGTCGCCTGGGACGGCACGGCCCGCGGTGTCCTGACCGTGGCCGACGCCGTCAAGGGGACCAGTGCCGAGGCCGTGGCCCGGCTGCGGGCGCTGGGCCTCGCCCCGGTCCTGCTGACCGGCGACAACAGGGCCGTGGCCGAGACGGTGGCCCGCGAGGTGGGCATCACCGAGGTGATCGCCGAGGTGCTCCCGCAGGACAAGGTGGACGTGGTCCGCCGGCTCCAGGCCGAGGGCCGTACGGTCGCCATGGTGGGCGACGGGGTCAACGACGCGGCCGCGCTCGCCCAGGCCGACCTGGGTCTGGCCATGGGCACCGGCACCGACGCGGCCATCGAGGCCGGCGACCTGACCCTGGTACGGGGTGACCTGCGGGTGGCGGCGGACGCGATCCGGCTCTCCCGGCGGACCCTGGCCACCATCAAGGGAAACCTGTTCTGGGCCTTCGGCTACAACGTGGCGGCGCTGCCGCTGGCCGCCGCCGGCCTGCTCAACCCGATGATCGCGGGAGCCGCCATGGCCTTCTCGTCGGTCTTCGTCGTGACGAACAGCCTGCGCCTGCGCTCGTTCCGGTAGGGACCCGGAGCGGAATCCGGGGGGTCTCCTCCCCGTTCCCTCCACACATCCTTCACTGGAGACGCAGATCACAGTGATGCCAACGTAACCATCCGGGGTCGGCACGGGTCTAATGGGGCGATGCCGAAAACGTCTTGGGGGGCGTTTCACGGAGGTCCTTGGGGGGACGTCCGGGCATCCGCCGGCCGGGACGCGTGCCCTCGGGAAGCTGTGAGCGGCCCTCCCGACCCGAACGGGTCCCGGCACACACCGACGCCCCGGCGCGGGTCCCGTGGGGGGAATCCGCCGCCGGGGAAAGGGAAGCGCCCCGACCGTCGACCCGTGGGGGGATCGACGGCGGGGCGCTTTCCGTATGACCGGGGCCGCCGGGAAGGCCTCAGCGGGCCTCGACCGGGACGAAGTCGCGCAGGACCTCGCCGGTGTAGATCTGGCGCGGGCGGCCGATGCGGGAGCCGGGCTCCTTGATCATCTCGTGCCACTGGGCGATCCAGCCGGGAAGGCGGCCGAGCGCGAACAGCACGGTGAACATCTCGGTCGGGAAGCCCATGGCCCGGTAGATCAGACCGGTGTAGAAGTCCACGTTCGGGTAGAGGTTGCGGGAGACGAAGTACTCGTCGGCCAGCGCGTGCTCCTCCAGCTTGAGCGCGATGTCCAGCAGCTCGTCGCTCTTGCCGAGCGCCGAGAGGACGTCGTGCGCCGCCGCCTTGATGATCTTCGCCCGGGGGTCGAAGCTCTTGTAGACGCGGTGCCCGAAGCCCATCAGGCGGACGCCGTCCTCCTTGTTCTTCACCTTGCGGATGAAGGCGTCGACGTCGCCGCCGTCGTTCTTGATGCCTTCCAGCATCTCGAGGACGGACTGGTTGGCGCCACCGTGCAGCGGGCCCCACAGGGCCGAGATGCCGGCGGAGATCGAGGCGAACATGTTCGCCTGCGAGGAGCCGACCAGGCGCACGGTGGAGGTGGAGCAGTTCTGCTCGTGGTCCGCGTGCAGGATCAGCAGCTTGTCGAGCGCGGAGACCACGACCGGGTCCAGGTCGTACTCCTGGGCCGGCACGGAGAAGGTCATGCGCAGGAAGTTCTCGACGTAGCCGAGGTCGTTACGCGGGTAGACCACCGGGTGGCCGACCGACTTCTTGTACGCGTACGCGGCGATCGTCGGCAGCTTGGCCAGCAGGCGGATCGTCGAGAGGTGGCGCTGCTTCTCGTCGAACGGGTTGTGGCTGTCCTGGTAGAACGTCGACAGCGCGCTGACCACGGACGACAGCATGGCCATCGGGTGGGCGTCGCGCGGGAAGCCGTCGTAGAACCGCTTGACGTCCTCGTGCAGCAGCGTGTGCTGGGTGATCTCGTTGCGGAAGGACGCGAGCTGGTCGACGGTCGGGAGCTCACCGTTGATCAGCAGGTAGGCGACCTCGATGAAGGTCGAGCGCTCCGCCAGCTGCTCGATCGGGTAGCCGCGGTAGCGCAGGATGCCCTGCTCACCGTCGAGGTAGGTGATGGCGGACTTGTACGCGGCGGTGTTGCCGTAGCCGCTGTCCAAGGTGACGAGCCCGGTCTGGGCCCTCAGCTTCGAGATGTCGAAGCCCTGGTCACCGACGGTGCTTTCGACCACCGGGTAGGTGTATTCACCGTCCGCGTACCGGAGTACTACAGAGTTGTCGCTCACGTCATCCCTCACCGACGTAGTGCCTCTTCTTCGAGGTGCCCTGACTGCCTCTACCTTCCCCCATTTGGCGCAGGAGAGTGCACTCGGGGTCGGCCTTTGGTCCGTCTGACGGCACTGAGTGCCTTCAACCTGCTCATCCTGCCCCCTTCCCACCGGTTGTCGGAACCCCAAATGATCGATCATCTAGGTGATGTTTCCCACCGAGACGCGCCCGGCGAGCCGGGAAGCGACCGCGGTGTACCTCCTGCCTGCGGAAACGGTACGCACGGCCTGCCCGAGGGCCTTGCGTGACCCGACCAGGACGACCAACTTCTTCGCCCGGGTCACGGCCGTGTACAGCAGATTCCGCTGGAGCATCATCCAAGCCCCCGTGGTGACCGGGATCACGACGGCCGGATATTCACTCCCCTGGGAGCGGTGGATGGTGACGGCGTACGCGTGCGCCAGCTCGTCCAGCTCGGCGAACTCGTACCCCACCTCCTCGTCCTCCTCTGTACGGACCGTCAAGCGCTGCTCGTCCACGTCCAGGGCGGTGACGACCCCGACGGTGCCGTTGAAGACGCCGTTGGCGCCCTTGTCGTAGTTGTTGCGGATCTGGGTCACCTTGTCGCCCACCCGGAAGACCCGGCCGCCGAACCGCTTCTCGGGCAGGTTCGGCCGGGCCGGGGTGATCGCCTGCTGGAGCAGGCCGTTCAGGTTCCCCGCGCCGGCCGGACCCCGGTGCATCGGGGCGAGTACCTGGACGTCGCGGCGCGGGTCCAGGCCGAACCGGGCCGGAATCCGGCGGGCGGCCACGTCCACGGCGAGGATCCCGGCCGCCTCCGTGTCCTCCTCCGGGAAGAGGAAGAAGTCCGGCAGGCCGTCGGTGATGGGCGGGACCCCGGTGTTGATGCGGTGCGCGTTGGTGACCACCCCCGACTGCTGGGCCTGGCGGAAGATCCGGGTCAGCCGGACGGCGGGCACCGGGCCGCCCTCGGCCAGCAGGTCCCGCAGCACCTCGCCGGCGCCCACCGAGGGGAGCTGGTCCACATCGCCGACCAGCAGCAGGTGCGCCCCGGGCGCCACCGCCTTGACCAGCTTGTTCGCGAGCAGCAGGTCCAGCATCGAGGCCTCGTCGACCACGACGAGGTCGGCGTCCAGCGGCCGGTCCCGGTCGTACGCCGCGTCCCCGCCGGGCTTGAGCTCCAGCAGCCGGTGCACGGTGGAGGCGTCGGCCCCGGTCAGCTCGGACAGCCGCTTCGCCGCGCGGCCGGTGGGGGCGGCGAGCACCACCTTGGCCTTCTTGGCCCGGGCCAGCTCGACGATGGAGCGCACGGTGAAGGACTTCCCGCAGCCCGGGCCGCCGGTGAGCACGGCCACCCTGCGGGTGAGGGCCAGCTTGACCGCGTCCCGCTGCTCGGGGGCGAGGCTGGCCCCCGTGCGCCCGGCGAGCCAGCCGAGGGCCTTGTCCCAGTCCACGTCACGGAAGCCGGGCATCCGGTCCTCCTCGGCGTTCAGCAGCCGGCGGACCTGGCCGACCAGCGACAGCTCCGCCCGGTGGAAGGGGACCAGGTACACCGCCGTGAGGGGGTCCGGGCCGCCCTGGGGGTCGGGCACGGATTCCCGCACGACCCCCTCCGGATCCGCGGCGAGCTCGGCGAGGCACTCGATGACCAGTCCGGTGTCGACCTGGAGCAGCTTGACCCCGTCGGCGATGAGCCGCTCCTCGGGGAGGAAGCAGTGCCCCTGGTCGGTGGACTGCGACAGGGCGTACTGGAGGCCGGCCTTGACCCGCTCGGGGCTGTCGTGCGGGATCCCGACGGCCTGGGCGATGCGGTCGGCGGTGAGGAAGCCGATGCCCCAGACGTCGGCGGCGAGCCGGTACGGCTGGTTCTTCACCACGGAGATGGAGGCGTCCCCGTACTTCTTGTAGATGCGCACCGCGATGGAGGTGGAGACGCCGACGCCCTGGAGGAAGACCATGACCTCCTTGATGGCCTTCTGCTCCTCCCAGGCCGCGCCGATGAGCCGGGTCCGCTTGGGGCCGAGGCCGGGGACCTCGATCAGCCGCTTCGGCTCGGCCTCGATGACGTCGAGGGTGTCGAGGCCGAAGTGCTCGACGATGCGGTCGGCGATGCGCGGGCCGATGCCCTTGATGAGGCCGGAGCCGAGGTAGCGGCGGATGCCCTGGATGGTGGCGGGCAGGATGGTCGAGTAGTTCTCGACGCTGAACTGCCGGCCGTACTGCGGGTGCGACCCCCAGCGGCCCTCCATGCGCAGGGATTCGCCGGGCTGGGCGCCGAGGAGCGAGCCGACGACCGTCAGCAGGTCCGCCGCACCCCGGCCCGTGTCGACCCGGGCGACCGTGTAACCGCTCTCCTCGTTGGCGTAGGTGATGCGCTCCAGCACCCCCTCGACCACCGCCAGTTGCACCGCCGCCCCGTTGTTCACCATGGCACGACGCTACCGTCCGCCGCCGACAGGGCGCCGGGGGCCTGTGGACGAACGAAAGGGGGTCCGGCCTCGCGGCCGGACCCCCTCACGGTTACCCCTCCCTCGTCGGACTTCCCGATCCCCCCGGATCCCCACCCGGAAGTGCCGACGCAACATACGACCCGCCACTCGGCCGGAGGGTTGCATCCGGAATCACAGCTTTACCTTTCCGTTACCTAGCGCCACGCGGACGACACTCCGAGGTGCTGCCGAATCACCGCAGAAGTAGCGTTTCCGGCATGAGCGAATCTTCCTTCCAGGACGACGTGATGCGTGAACTCGGCGACGACCGGCTGGGCGAGATCGCCGGCCTGCTCGGCACGGACGCCGACGGCGCCCGCGAGACGGTCGCCCAGACCGTCGGGGCGATGACCGGGGGCCTCCAGGAGAAGGCCGACGCCGGCGACGACGAGGTCCGCCAGGCACTCGTCGAGGCGTCCGGCCCGCCCGGGGACTCCGGGGCGTCCGACGCGCCCCTCCAGGGCGTGGCCACCCTCGGCGGCGGTCTCGGCGGGCTGCTCGGCGGCGGCATGATGGCCGGGGTCCTCGCCAAGGTCGGCAAGCCGGTGGCCGATGCCGTGGCGAAGAGGACCGGCATCCCCGCCCCGACCGTCATGCGGGTCGTCGAGATGCTGATCCCGGTCGTACTGGCCGTCTTCGCCAAGCGCATGGCCGCCGGCAAGGGCCCGGGCGGGGCGCAGGGCGGCGGCGCGGGCCCGGGCGGGGCGCAGGGCGGCGGCGCGGGCCCGGGCGGCGCGCAGGGCGGCGGCCTGGGCGACCTGCTGGGCCAGATCCTGGGCGGCGGCCGGAAGTAGGCCGCACGGCAGAGCGTACGGAGCGGTACGGGCCCCGTACCGCTCCCTCACGCCGGCGCCGCGCGGGGCCTCCCTCAGGGGGCGGGGCTCGCGGCCGCCGCCGTGCGGGGGCCGCCCGCGCCGGCGGCACCCGTACGGGTCCCCGCGCGCGCCGGGGCCAGCGAGGTCAGACCGACCCCGCCGACCAGGAGCACCGCCGCCAGCCAGCGCGGTCCGGAGATCCCCTCGCCGAGCACCAGGGCGGCCGAGGACATCCCGAACACCGGCACGAGCAGGGAGAACGGCGCCACGGCGGACGCGGGGTAGCGGCGCAGCAGGTAGCCCCAGGCGCCGAAGCCGAACACGGTGGACACCCAGGCGACGTAGCCGATGACGGCCGCCCCCGACCAGTCCAGGGCGCGCAGCGCGGCCAGGTCCCGCCCGGGCCCCTCCAGCAGCAGCGAGAGCGCGAACAGCGGGACCACCGGGACGGTGCACACCCAGACCATGAAGTTCAGGGCGTCGGGCGGGGCGGCCCTACGGGTGAGCACGTTGGACACGCCCCAGCAGGCGGCGGCCGCGACGACCAGGACGAAGCCGGTGACGGACCCGGAGAGGCCCCGGTCCACGGCGGCCACCGCGATCCCGGCCAGCGCCACGGCCATGCCCAGCAGCCGCACCCGGCCGGGGCGCTCGCGCAGGACGGCCGCTGCCAGCACCGCGGTGAAGACGGCCTGGATCTGGAGCACCAGGGAGGACAGCCCGGCCGGCATCCCGGCGGCCATGCCGGTGAACAGCAGCCCGAACTTGGCGATCCCGAGGGCGGCCCCGACCCCGAGGACCCACTTCCAGGCGACCTTGGGCCGCCCGACGAAGAACACGGCGGGCAGTGCGGCGACGAGGAAGCGCAGGGCGGACAGGAGCAGCGGCGGGAAGTGGCCGAGGCCGATCTCGATGACGACGAAGTTGAACCCCCAGACGGCGGCGACGAGTACGGCGAGTGCGGTGTGTGCGGGACGCATGCTCCGAGGATCGGCGCCCCGGACCATGTAGCACCAGCGCTGATCACTACCGGGTTGGATGAAGCACTGCTTACGATGGGCGGATGCTCGACCTTTCCCGGCTGCGCGCCCTGCACGCCGTCTCCGTCCACGGTTCGGTCGCGGGCGCGGCCGCCGCCCTCGGCTACACCCCCTCCGCGGTCTCGCAGCAGATCGCCAAGCTGGAGCGGGAGACCCGCACCACGCTGCTGGAGCGGCGCGGGCGCGGGGTCGCGCTCACCGAGGAGGCCCGGCACCTGGCCGACACCGCGCGGGAGCTGCTGGCGATCGTGGAGCGGGCCGAGACCACCCTGGAGGAGCGGCGCGGGCGGCCGAGCGGGCTGCTGACCGTCGCCGCCTTCGCCTCGGCGGCGCGCGGGCTGCTGCCGGGCGTGCTGGCGGACCTGGCGGGCCGCCATCCGGCGCTGGACGTACGCCTGACGGAGGTCGACCCCCACCTCTCGGTGGACCTGGTGGCCCGGGGCATCACCGACCTGGCGGTGGCCCACGACTGGGACATCGCCCCGCTGCCCGCCCCCGAGGGCGTGGAGCAGGCGGTCATCGGCGACGACCGCTGCGATCTGGTGGTCCCGGCCGGGCACCCCTTCACCACCCGGCGGGTGGTGCGGCGGGCGGACCTGGGTGGCCAGCGGTGGGTGTGCCAGCCGCCGGGGCGGGTCTGCCACGACTGGCTGGTGCGGACCATGCGGGCGGCCGGGTTCGAGCCGGACATCGCGCACACGGCCGAGGAGAACCACACCATCGTCGCCCTGGTCGCGGCCGGCCTCGGGATCGCGGTGGTGCCCCGGCTGGGCACGGGCGCCCTGCCGCCCGGTGCGGTGGCCGTACCGCTGGAGCCCGGACCCGTGCGCAGGCTGTACGCCCTGTGGCGGACGGGGGCGGCCCGCCGGCCCGCGATCACCGAGGCCGTGCGCACCCTCCAGGAGCACTGGAGGCCCTGAGGCGTGTCGTCGGGGGACCCGTCCGGCCCACGGCGCCCGGCACGGCACTTACGGGCCATTCCCGAGTGTCCGTCAGGCCTGGCGCGCAGGACCGCAGTAGGGTCCTGGGGGTGCCGAACCACGCCTCCCGCCGGGCTCTGCTCGCCGCCGCCGCCATGGCCGCCGTCACGGCCGCCGGAGCCGCCGGAGCGGCCTCCACCGCCTCCACCACCGCCTCCCGGATCCCGGACGACTCCCGCGCCCCCTCCGGGCCGCCCGGCCGCCGGCCGGACCGGGACCGGCTGCGGACCCTGGTGTCCGGGCTGGGCCTGCCCGAGCTGGTGGGGCAGCTCTTCGTGTCCCGGGCCTACGGGCATTCGGCGACGGACCCCGACCCGGCGGACGCCGAGCTGAACCTGCGGCACTTCGGGGTGCGGACCGCCGCCGAGCTGGTGGCCCGCTACCACCTGGGCGGGGTCGTGTACTTCGCGTGGGCCCACAACACCCGCTCCCCGCACCAGATCGCCGCCCTGTCCAACGGCCTCCAGCGGGCCGCCGCGGACTCGGGGGCGGGGATCCCGCTGGTGCTGTCGGTGGACCAGGAGCACGGGGCCGTCGCCCGGATCGGCCGGCCCGCGACCCTGCTGCCCGGGGCGATGGCGCTGGGCGCGGCGGGCTCCGCCGAGGGGGCGCGCCGGGCGGCGCGGGTGGCCGGGACCGAGCTGGCGGCGCTCGGCATCCGGCAGGACTGGGCCCCGGTGGCCGACGTGAACGTGAACCCGGCCAACCCGGTGATCGGTGTGCGCTCCTTCGGCTCCGACCCGGACGCCGTCGCGGCGCTGGCCGCCGCCCAGGTGCGCGGCTACCAGGGGGCGGGGGTGGCGGCCGCGGCGAAGCACTTCCCGGGCCACGGGGACACCGAGACGGACAGTCACGTCGGGCTGCCGGTGATGCGGCACACCCGCGCGCAGTGGGAGGAGCTGGACGCGCCGCCGTTCCGGGCGGCGGTGCGCGCGGGCGTGGACGTGATCATGACGGCGCACATCGTGTTCCCCGCGCTCGACCCCTCGGAGGACCCGGCGACCCTGTCGCGGCCCATCGTGACCGGCGTCCTGCGCGAACACCTCGGCTTCGGCGGGGTGGTGGTCACCGACGCCCTCGACATGGCCGGTGTCCGGCAGAAGTACGGGGACGACCGAGTGCCCGTACTGGCCCTGAAGGCGGGCTGCGACCAGCTGCTGAACGCGCCCGACCTGGGGCTGGCGTACCGCAGCGTGCTGGCGGCGGTGGAGTCGGGCGAGCTGACGCGCGGGCGGATCGAGGAGTCGGTGCTGCGGATCCTGGAGCTGAAGGCCCGCCGGGGCCTGTTCGAGGACCCGTACACCTCCGACGCTCGGGTGGACGAGGCGGTGGGGACGGCCGAGCACCTGGCGGCCGCCGACGCGGTCGCCGCCGGTACGACCACCCTGCTGGCCAATCCCCGCGGGCTGCTGCCCCTGGACGCGTCGGCCGGTCCGCGGCTGCTGGTGACCGGGACCGACCCGGCCTCCCCCACGGGTACGACGGGGCCCCCTACGACGGTCCTGGCGCGGGAGCTGACCGCGCTGGGCTGCCGTGCCCGGGCGCTCCCGCCGGAGCGGGCGGTGGCGGCCGCACCGGGTCACGCGGCGGTGCTGGTGTGCACGTACAACGTCCCGCAGGGGGAGAGCCCGCAGCGCACGCTGGTGGCGGAGCTGGTGGCGACGGGGGTCCCGGTGGTGCTGGTGGCCGTCCGCAATCCGTACGATCCGGCGCGGCTGCCCGAGTGCGCGGCCGAGGTGGCCACGTACACGTGGACGGACGTGGAGCTGCGGGCGGCGGCCCGGGTGCTGACGGGGGCGAGCCGGCCCGTGGGCCGTCTCCCCGTTCCGGTGCCGGGCCGCTACCCGCTGGGCCACGGGCTGTCGTACCAGCCCGCGGCCCGCTGAGGCCCTTACCGGCGCAGCGACTCGCGGCGCAGGTCGCTCTGGTCGAGCTGCGGGTCCGGCGCGGCGAGCGGGGCCGCCTGGGGGGCCGCCTTCTCGGTGCTGAACACGTTCGCGGCCGGGGCCACTCCGGCCCACTGGAGGATCCGGGCGGTCGCGAGGGCCTTCTCGCCGTCCATGAGCTTGGCCACGTTGGCCCCGTGGTTGGCGCCCGGAGCGGTCATCACGTGGCTGTCGCGCACCCCGTACCCGAGGCGGAAGGGCTCGGCGCCCCACGGGTCGTTCTGTCCGTAGACGAACAGCATCTGGTGGGCGTTGTTGCGGACCCAGTTGTCGATGTCCGCCATGGCTCCCGGCTGGAAGGTCATCGGGATGTCGCGCGGTACGAAGTCGCGCGGCGGCTGGTAGCCGTACCGGCTCAGGTCCTTGAGGTGCGGCTGCTTGATGTCGGGCGAGCCGAGCTGCGTACCGGCCTGGTAGTAGTACGGCGTGTACGTCTCCAGGCCCTGGTCGGCGTAGGCCGAGAAGCCGGAGATCGAGTCGACCGTGTCCCAGATCTGCTGGTCGGTGGCGGTCTTCGCGTCCGGGACGGCCGCGCAGTCGGCGAGCAGGCTGTACTGCCAGAAGGCCCAGGTGTAGTCGAGCACGACGGCCTCGAAGGCCTTGTCGAGGCTGCCGACGGTGTTGAAGGTCCAGCCGTTCTCGGCGGCGGCGGCCTTGTACTTGGCCTCCAGCGGCTCGCGGCGGATCAGGGCCTCGCGCTGGACCGCGCTCAGTCTGTCCCGGCATTCCTTGGTGCCGACCTTGCCGAAGAACCGGTCGTAGGCCGAGTCCTCCTTGTTGACGACGTCGTTGGGCGCCACGTAGGCGACGATCCCGTCCATGTCGCGCGGGTAGAAGCGCTCGTAGTACGTCGCCGTCATGCCGCCCTTGCTGGCGCCCGTGGCGAGCCAGTTCTTGGGGTAGAGCTTCTTCAGGGCGGTGAACAGGCGGTGCTGATCGCTGGCGGCCTGCCAGATGTCCAGCTTCGACCAGTCCGCCGGGTCGGGGCGGGACGGGTTGAAGAATCGATACTCCATGGACAGCTGGTTGCCGTCGACTATGGTCGTCGGCTCCGCGCGGCGCGGGTTGGTGTTGACGTTGTAGCCGGAGGTGAAGAAGACCGTGGGCCGGGAGACGTCCTTGTGCAGCAGGGTGACGCGCTGCTTGAAGGTGCCCTTCCACGGCTGCCGGTGGTCGACCGGCTGCTCGTAGTTCAGCACGAAGAAGCGGTAGCCGGGGTACGGCTTCTCCTCGATCAGGCTCATGCCCGGGATCGCGAGGATCTGGTCCTTGATGTCCGCCGCGGAGCTCTGTCCGGCGGTGGCCTGCGCGGCTGCGGCCGGCTCTGCGGCGGTGGCCGTCTGAGCCGTGAAACCGGCCGTGCCGACGGTGCCGATGAGCACCGTGAGCGGCAGCAGCCGGCCAAGCGTCTTGCGCATGCACTCTCCCCATTTCGGTTCACTGGTGGTCGCCGTGAACCTAGCGGGGTCAACATGCCCGTGAACAGTCCCAGTTGGGCCGCCGATTCAGCAGAGGATCCAGCCGGACTCCACCGATCCGGCCGCCACACTCCCCTTTACATACACACATCGGCTGATAGCTCCGACGGTGACGGGGCCCGCATACCGGGTGAATTGCCCCGCATCGCCCACGGGGACCCCGCCACGCGGTTGAACGCTCACCTCCATGAAGCGGCGTTCCCCGGGGGTCAGGGCCACGTTCACGGCGCACACCTGGGCGCGGCTCTTGTACACGCGCACCTCGGCTCCGGGCAGCGGCAGCGTCCGGACCAGCTGCCCCGGGCACCCGCCGGTGGCCGCCCGCGCCTCGGGCGCCGTCGCGAACACCCCGCCCACGGCCAGCCACAGCGCCGCCCCGAACACCCCGAGGGACACGGCCCGCCCCCGGCCGCGCCCCCTCTTCGCCCGCGTTCCCGCGCCCTGCACCATGCCGCGCCCCCCCGATCAGTCGTACGTAACACGCACGCGCGTACGTAACGACGCCCCGGCCCGCCGGAAGGTTGCACGGGGCACCCGGGTCGGCCGGCGCCGCCACGCGGGGTGGCCCGCCGGGCGCCGGCCGCCCCATACCTCGTACGAGTGCATCCGCAACTTCCCAGCGCCGGAACGGGATTTGACGATCAGGCCGGACACTACGCTAGGCGACCGATCGACCGCTCATCGTAGCCGTGGAAGGCAATGACATGACGAACGACCTGCTCGACCGCAAGCTGGAACGCGCCTTCACGCACCTGGACGCCGACGGCAGTGGCGTGATCGACGAGCACGACATCATCGCGCTGGGCTCCCGGCTGCTGTCGGCCCTCGACGAGCCGGCGAACTCCCCGAAGGCGACCGCGGTGATGGGCGGGCTGGTCGACTTCTGGCAGGAGCTCTTCACCGAACTGGACATGGACCGGGACGGCAAGGTCACCCCCGAGGAGTACTCCCGGGGCATGACCCGCCTCTACAAGGACGGCGGCGAGGCCTACGACCGGTCCTTCCGGCCGATGGTGAAGGCGATCCTCACCGTCGTGGACACCAACGGGGACGGGCGGATCAGCCCCGAGGAGTTCCACAAGGCGCAGCTGGCCTTCGACACGCGGCTGGAGCCCGCCGACGCGGAGGCCCTGTTCGCGAAGATCGACAAGAACCACGACGGCTACCTGTCGGTGGACGAACTCCTCGACTCGGTACGCGAGTACTACACCGGTGACGACGCGGACGCCCCGGGCAACCTGCTCTTCGGCGAGCTCTGATACCCGGGGCGCCCGCGCGGCCCGCTACGCGGCCGCGGCCGCCTCGTCCTCGCCGGCGAAGGTCCGCCACAGCACCGCGTACCGTCCGCCGCGGGCCAGCAGTTCCGCGTGGCTGCCGTCCTCGACGACCCGGCCCCGGTCCATCACCACCACGCGGTCGGCCCGGGCGGCGGTGGTCAGCCGGTGGGCCACCACCAGGGTGGTGCGCTTGCCCGCGAGCCGCTCGGTGGCCCGGTTGACCTGCGCCTCGGTGGCCAGGTCCAGGGCCGCGGTGGCCTCGTCCAGCAGCAGCACGTCCGGGTCGACCAGCTCGGCGCGGGCCAGCGCGATCAGCTGGCGCTGACCCGCGGAGAGGTTGCGGCCGCGCTCGGTGACGGCGTGCAGGTAGCCGCCCTCGAGGGTGGCGATCATGTCGTGCGCGCCGACCGCCCGGGCCGCGGCCTCCACCTCGGCGTCGCTCGCGCCGGGCCGGCCGTAGGCGATGGCGTCGCGGACCGTCCCCGGGAAGAGGTACGGCTCCTGGGGGACGACCCCCAGCCGGTGGCGGTACGCCGTCAGGTCCAGCTCCCGCAGGTCGGTGCCGTCGGCGGTGACCCGGCCGGAGGTCGGGTCGTAGAACCGGGCCACCATCTTGACCAGCGTGGACTTGCCCGCCCCGGTCTCGCCGACGAAGGCGACGGTCTGCCCGGCGGGTATCCGCAGGCTGATCCCGGCCAGGGCGTCCCCCTTCTCCCCGCGCTCCTCGGCGGTGCCGTACTGGAAGCGCACGTCCTCGAAGGCGATCTCGCCGCGCAGCGCCGTCACCTCGCGGGGCTCGGCCGGGCGCGGGGTGGTGGTGGGCTCGCGCAGCAGGTCCTGGATGCGGCCCAGGGAGACGGTGGCCTGCTGGTATCCGTCGAAGACCTGGGAGAGCTGCTGGACCGGTGCGAAGAACAGGTCGATGTAGAGCAGGTACGCCACCAGCGCGCCCGTGGTGAGGGTGCCCGCCTCGACCCGGCCCGCGCCGACGATCAGCACGGCCGCCGCCGCGCCCGAGGACAGCAGCTGCACGAAGGGGAAGTAGACGGAGATCAGCCACTGGCCGCGTACCCGGGCCTCCCGGTACGCGGCGCTGCGCTCGGCGAACCGCGCCCGGCCGATGTCCTGGCGGCGGAAGGCCTGCACCAGCCGGAGCCCGGCCACGGACTCCTGGAGGTCGGCGTTGACCAGGCTGACCCGGTCGCGCGCCAGCTCGTACGCGGCCACCGACTTGCGGCGGAACACGATCGTGCCGAGGACGAGCACGGGCAGGGTGGCGAAGACGATCAGCGCCAGCTCGGCGTCGAGGACCAGCAGGGCGATCAGGATGCCGAAGAAGGTGAGGACGGAGACCACGGCGGTGACGAGCCCGGTCTGCAGGAAGCTGGACAGGGAGTCCACGTCGGTGGTCATCCGGGTCATGATCTTGCCGGTGAGCTCGCGCTCGTAGTAGTCCAGGCCGAGGCGCTGGAGCTGGGCGAAGATCTTGACGCGCAGGGAGTAGAGCACGCGCTCCCCGGTGCGCCCGGTCATCCGGATCTCGGCGAACTGCGCGGCCCATTGCGCGGCCACCACGGCGAGGGCGAGCAGGGACGCGGCCCACACCGCCCCCAGGGCGGCCTTCTCCACACCCTGGTCGATGCCGTGCCGGATCATGACGGGCAGCAGCAGCCCGGCGCTCGCGTCGAGGGCGACCAGGCCGAGGCTGACGGCGAGCGGGGCCCAGAAGCCGGCCAGCAGCCGGCGCAGGCCGTAGCTCTCCTCGGCGGACGAGGCCCGGGCCTCGTCCACCCGGGGTTCGTCATCGGCGGGCGGCAGCGCGGCCACCTGCGCGAGCAGCTCGGGGGTGGCACCCGGCGTCCCGGAGACCGCCCCGGCACCGCCGGCCTTCTCCTCCCGGCGCCGCCACAGCTCGGGGGTGACCCCGTCGGCCACCCGCCGCTTGGCGCTCACCGGCTCCGAGTCGATCTCGGCCTCGAGCTCGATGTCCTTCTCCAGGTCCCGCTCGAACTCCGCCATGGACGGCGCGTCGGGGGTCCGCGGCGAGTGCGCCCCGAGGGCGTCGGGGTCCGTGAGCAGCCGCCGGTACAGCGCGGAGCGGCGCTCCAGCTCCTCGTGGGTGCCGATGTCGGCGAGCCGCCCGTGCTCGAGTACGGCGATCCGGTCGGCGAGCGCGAGGGTGGAGCGGCGGTGGGCGATCAGCAGGGTGGTGCGGCCCGCCATGACGGCCCGCAGTGCCTCGTGGATCTCGTGCTCGACGCGGGCGTCCACGGCGGAGGTGGCGTCGTCCAGCAGCAGCAGGCGGGGGTCGGTGAGGATGGCGCGGGCGAGCGCGACGCGCTGGCGCTGGCCGCCGGAGAGGGTCAGGCCCTGCTCGCCGACCTTGGTGTCGTAGCCGGCGGGGAGGGCCTCGATGAACCCTTCCGCCTGGGCGGCGCGGGCGGCGGCGCGGATCTCCTCCTCGCCGGCGTCGGGGCGCCCGTAGGCGATGTTCGCGCGGATGGTGTCGGAGAAGAGGAAGGAATCCTCGGGCACCAGTCCGATGGCGCCCCGCAGGGAGTCGTAGGTCAGCTCGCGCACGTCGTGGCCGCCGACGCGGACCGTGCCGTGGTCGGCGTCGTAGAAGCGGGGCAGGAGCAGGGAGACGGTGGACTTGCCGCTGCCGGAGGCGCCCACGAGGGCGACGGTCTCGCCCTCGGCCAGGGCGAGGGAGAAGCCGTCGAGGACGGGACGCCCGGGCTCGTACCCGAAGCGGACGTCCTCGAACTCGACGGTGGCGGGAGCGTCGGCGGGGAGCTCCTCGGTCCCTTCGCGGATCTCGGGCTCGGTGTCGATGAGCTCGAAGACGCGCTCCACGCCGGCGCGGGCCTGCTGGCCGACGGTGAGCACCATGGCGAGCATGCGGACGGGGCCGACGAGCTGGGCGAGGTAGGTGGAGAAGGCCACGAAGGTGCCGAGGGTGACCTGTCCCCGGGTGGCCATCCAGCCGCCGAGGGCCAGCATGGCGACCTGACCGAGGGCGGGGACGGCCTGGAGGGCGGGGGTGTAGCGGGAGTTCAGGCGGATGGCGCGCATCCGTCCGCCGAAGAGCCGGCGGCCGGCCTCGCGGAGCTTGCCGGTCTCCTGCTCCTCCTGGCCGAAGCCCTTGACGACCCGTACGCCGGTCACCGCGCCGTCGACGACGGAGGCGACGGCGGCGGCCTGGCCCTGGGCGTACCAGGTGGCGGGGAAGAGCTTCTTGCGGCTGCGCTTGGCGATGAACCAGAGGGCGGGGGCCATCAGCAGGGCGACGAGGGTCAGCAGCGGGGACAGCCACAGCATGATCCCCAGGGATATCCCGAAGAGGAGGAAGTTCCCGATGGTCATGGGCAGCATGAAGAGCAGCCCCTGGATCAGCTGGAGGTCGCTCGTGGCCCGGCCGACGACCTGTCCGGTGGACAGCTGGTCCTGCCGGCGCCCGTCGAGGCGGGCGATGGTGTCGTACATGTCGGTGCGCAGGTCGTGCTGCACGTCGAGGGCGAGGCGCCCGCCGTAGTACCTGCGTATGTAGGTCAGTACGTAGACCAGCAGGGCGGCGCCTATGAGCAGGGCGGCCCAGGGGCCCATGGGCTTGCTCTCGTCGCCGATGACGTCGTCGATGATCACCTTGGTGACCAGCGGCACCAGCGCCATGACGGCCATGCCGGCCAGCGAGGACCCGAGCGCGAGGAGCACGTTGGCCTTGTACCGCCAGGTGTAGGCGGTCAGCCGCCTGCCCCAGCTCCGCTGCTCTTCGGCCGCCGTCTCCCCGGCCTCCGTCTGCGCCGCCGTCACGTGGTGCCTCCCCGTCGGTCCTGTCCTGCCGCTCCCCCAACGCCCCCACCGGCGGATTTCATCCCACCGCAACGATCGCACCGGTGTGCGCGGGAGCGCTCGGGGGCTTCGTCCGTCCAGGGGGCGGCGCGGGGAACCGTCCCGCCCCCGGGGCGCTCTAGCCGGGTGCGCACCGGTTGGCGGTGCTGTGGGCATCTTGGAAGGATTCGCCGGTTCATGGGTCTGACGAGTGGCACGCTCCTGACGGGCGCCGTGCTGTGCACGGTGCTGGTGTTCGCGGTGACGGTGTGGCGGTGGCCGCGGCTGGCGCGGGGCGGCGCGGGGCCGGTGGTGGGGCGTGCCGGACTGCTGCTCCTGGTCCAGGTGTGCCTGTTCGCCTCGGTCGCGCTGGCGGCGAACCGCAGCTTCCTGATCTACGGGTCGTGGGAGGACCTGACCGCCGGGCCGCCCCGCCGCGAGGCCGTGCCGGGCGGGGCGGCGGTGCGGGTGCTGGGGCGGCAGGCGCCGGACGTGCCGGGCGGGCGCAATCCCCAGACGGGCGGGGTCATAGAGCAGGTGACCCTGCACGGCGAGCGGTCGGGGGTGGCGGCCCAGGCGTACGTGTACCTGCCGCCGGAGTACTTCCAGAAGGGCGCCGAGCAGCGGAGGTTCCCGGCCGCCGTGGTCCTCACGGGCTACCCGGGCACGGCGGAGAACCTGCTGAAGGGGCTGCGGTACCCGAAGACGGCCTGGACGCAGGCCAAGCAGAAGAAGACGCAGCCGATGATCCTGGTGATGATGCGGCCCGTGGTGGGCCCGTCCAACAGCCAGTGCGTCGACGTCCCCGGCGGCGGCCCGCGGAGCGAGACCTTCTTCGGTACGGACGTCCCGCGGACCGTCGCGAGCCACTACCGGGTCGGCACGGCCGCCCGGAACTGGGCGATCATCGGCGACTCGACGGGCGGCTACTGCGCCCTGAAGATGACCCTCCAGCACCCGGAGACCTATGCGGCCGGGGTCGGCCTCTCCGCGGACTACAAGCCGGAGGTCGACTCGGACTCCGGGGACCTCTTCCACGGCGACAAGGACGAGGAGAAGCGGTCCGACCTGCTGTGGCACCTGGCGAACCGGCCCCAGCCGAACGCGTCGTTCCTGGTCACCACCTCGCTGCAGGGCGAGGGCAACCTGCGGGCGACCCGGCAGTTCGTCCAGGCCGTGAAGGCCCCGGCCCACGTCTCGTCGATCACCCTCGAACGCGGCGGCCACAACTTCAACACCTGGAACCGGGAGATCCCCCCGGCCCTGGAATGGACCAGCGCCCGCCTCCGGGCCGACTGACGGCGCGGGCCGGGCCCGTCCCGGGCCGGCCCGGGCCGACGCGGCTCAGACGTGTGTCGGGGCGAACATCTTCAGGGTGGCGGGGAGGACGAGGACCGAGGGGCCCGGGGTCTTCAGGGCCCGCGCCAGGTCTTCGCGGAGGGTCTCCGGGGCGGTGGTGGACGCCGGGACGCCGAAGGAGGCGGCCAGGGCGGTGAAGTCGGGCCGGGTCAGTTCCGTGGCGGTCGTACGGCCGTCGAACGCGGCGTTCATGTACTCGCGCAGGATGCCGTAGCCGCCGTCGTCGACGATCAGCCAGGTGACGTCCAGCCCGTGTTCCCTGGCGGTGGCGAGCTCGGCGAGGGAGTACATCGCGCCGCCGTCGCCGGAGACCGCCAGGACCGGGGTGCCGGGCTCGGCGACGGCCGCGCCGAGCGCCGCCGGGAAGGCGTAGCCGAGGCCGCCCGCGCCCTGGGCGGAGTGCATGGTGTTCGGGTGCTTCGCGTCGAAGGCCGACCAGGCCCAGTAGGACAGGATCGTCATGTCCCAGAACGACGGGGAGCGGGCCGGGAGGGCCTGCCGGATGGCGGTCAGGAGACCGCGTTCGAGGGCGACGTCCTGCGGGGCGAGGCGTTCCTCGACCGCGGCGAGGAGGGCGCGGACCCGTTCGGGGGCCTCCTCGTCCGGGCGGGGTTCCACCGTTTCCAGGAGGGCCTGGAGGGCGAGGCGGGCGTCGGCGTGGATGCCCAGTGCCGGGTGGTTGGACTCCAGCTTGCCGAGGTCCGCCTCGATCTGGACGACCCGGCCGGTGGGGAAGAACGTGTGGTAGTTCGAGGACAGCTCGCCGAGGCCGGAGCCGACGACCAGCAGGACGTCCGCGTCCTCCAGGAAGTCCGTCGTGTGGCGGTCCTCCAGCCAGGACCGGAGGGAGAGCGGGTGGGTCCAGGGGAAGGCGCCCTTGCCGCCGAAGGTCGTGACCACGGGGGCGTTCAGCCGCTCCGCGAGCTGCCTGAGCTTGCCGGCGGCGTCGGCGCGGATCACCCCGCCGCCCGCGATGATCACCGGGCGGGCGGCGTTCGACAGCCAGTGCGCGGCCAGCGCGGTGAGCTCCGGCCGGGGGGCCAGCTCGTGCGGGGTCGCGTCCATCCCGGTGACCTGCGGGATCAGTGTCCGCGCCCGCAGGACGTCCTCGGGGATCTCCACCCAGACCGGGCCGTGCGGGGCGGTCAGCGCGGACTCCCAGGCCTCGGCGATCACGGAGGGGATCTGGGAGGGGGTGCGGGCGGTGTGGACCGACTTCACCACGTCGCGGAAGGAGGCCGACTGGTCCCGCAGCTCGTGCAGATGGCCCCGGCGGCCCCCGCCCAGGCCGGCCGTGGGGACCTGGGAGGAGATCGCGAGGACCGGCGCGGAGGCGGCCGCCGCTTCCGCGAGGGCCGGCAGGGACATCAGCGCGCCGGGCCCGGTGGACAACAGTAGCGGCACCGCCTCGCCCGTGAGCCGGCCGTACGCGTCGGCGGCGAAGCCGGCGTTGTTCTCCGTGCGCAGGGCGACCAGGCGCAGGTCGGAGCGGCCGACCGCGTCGAAGAGGCCCAGCGCGTGCTGGCCCGGCAGGCCGAAGACGGTGGTCGCGCCGAGGCCGCGCAGCGTCTCCACGACCAGGTCCCCGCCCGTGCGGCCCGGCGGCGGGGCCAGGGCGGCCGCCGTCTGGGCCTCGGTGGGACGGAGTACCAGGTCGTGGTCGTGCGTCACGCGCGTACGTGCCCTTCGTGCTGCGGTCGTTCCGCTCCCGCCGCCGCCGGGCCGGGCTGGTCAGCCCTGGCGGGAGGCGGCGATCTGACGGCTCATGATCGTGGTCAGCTCGTACGCGGTGTGCGAGGCCGCGACCGAGGTGATCTCCGCGTGATCGTACGCCGGGGCGACCTCGACGACGTCGGCCGAAACCAGGTTGCAGGACGACAGACCGCGGATGATCTCCAGCAGCTCGCGGGAGGTCATGCCGCCGGCCTCCGGCGTGCCGGTGCCGGGCGCGTGGGCCGGGTCGAGCACGTCGATGTCGATGGAGATGTACAGCGGGCGGTCGCCGATGCGCTGGCGCAGCTGGTCGGCGACCTCGTCGGCGCCGCGGCGGTAGACGTCCGCCGAGGTCACGATGCCGAAGCCCATCTTGGCGTCGTCGTCGAGGTCCTGCTTGCCGTACAGCGGGCCGCGGGTGCCGACGTGGGAGAGCGCCTCGGTGTCGAGGATGCCCTCCTCGACGGCGCGGCGGAACGGGGTGCCGTGGGTGTACTCGGCGCCGAAGTAGGTGTCCCAGGTGTCCAGGTGCGCGTCGAAGTGCAGCAGCGCGACCGGGCCGTGCTTCTTCGCGACGGAACGCAGCAGCGGCAGGGCGATGGTGTGGTCGCCGCCGAGGGTCATCAGGCGCGAGCCGTTGCCGAGGAGCTCGTCGGCGGCGGCCTCGACCGTCTCGACGGCCTCGTTGATGTTGAAGGGGTTCACCGCGATGTCACCGGCGTCCGCGACCTGCGCGAGGGCGAAGGGGGAGGCGTCCTGGGCCGGGTTGTACGGGCGCAGCAGGCGGGAGGCCTCGCGGATGGCGTTGCCGCCGAAGCGGGCGCCGGGGCGGTAGGAGACACCGGAGTCGAAGGGCACGCCGACGACGGCGACGTCGGCGGAGCCGACCTCGTCGAGGCGGGGCAGGCGGGCGAAGGTCGCCGGGCCCGCGTAGCGCGGGATGCGGGAGGAGTCGACGGGGCCGCGCGGCTGCGTGCTCATGGGGGGTGCCCTTCTGGTGGTCCTGCGGGTGCGGTCCTTCGAGCGTAAGCGTGCCGCACAGGGGTGGGGAGGGTACGTTTCATCCACCTGGCAGCACTGAAATGTACGGAGCATCCATGTCCGAGGTCCCCCTCACCCCGAACCCCGGCGGCGGGCAGGCCGGGGCGCCCGCCGGCGAGCCGATGACGCCGCCCGTGGGGCTGGCCGCACTGCTCGGCGAGCGGGCGCTCGGGCTGCGGCACCTCGCGGGTCCTGCGGTGGCGGAGGTGCACGGGGTGCACGCTTCGGAGATGGCGGACCCCTCCCCGTACCTGCTGGGCGGCGAGCTCCTGCTGACGGCGGGGGCCGAGCTGACGGAGGCCGGCGCCGCCGCCTACGTCGGCGGGCTGGCCCGTGCCGGGGCCGCCGCGCTCGGCTTCGGCGTGACCCCGGTGCACGAGGTGGTGCCGCCGGGCCTGGCCGAGGCGTGCCGGCGGTACGGGCTGCCGCTGGTGGAGGTCCCGCCCGGGACCCCGTTCACGGCGGTCGCCCGCAGCGTCGGGCGGCTGATGGCGGAGGCGCGCACGCGGGAGCTGCGCCGGGTCGCGGAGGCGCAGCAGGCCCTGGCGGCGGCCGCGGCCCGCCCGGACCCGGTCCCGGCGGTGCTGTCCCGCCTGGCGGCGAGCCTGGGCGGCTGGGCCGCGCTGCTCGATGCGGTCACATCCGGAACCGGCCCGGCCGGGGCCGCCGGGGCGACTCCCGGGTCAGGGGCCGACGGGGCGGCCGGGGCCGCCGGGGCGATCGGTACCGGCGGAGCCCCCGGCGCCGGGGCGGCCGCCGGGGCCGTGCCCGACTCCGGGGTGCTCGACGCCGTGGCCGCGCTGGCGCGCCGGGTGGCGCCGGGGGCCGCGGCCACCGCCACCGACTCGCTCGGCGCGACGAGCCTGGCCGCGTACGCCGTGGGCGGCGGGCGGGTCCTGGCCCTGGCCACCCCGGGGCGGACCCCCGGCGACCACACCATCGCCTCCATCGCCGCCGTCCTGCTGAGCCTGGTCACCGCGGAGCGCCCGGCCGGGGACGAGGCGGCGGCCCTGACCCGGCTGCTGCTGGACGGGGACCCGGCCGGGGCCCTCGCTCCGGGGCCCTGGTACGCGGTCCACGCCCGGGGCGGCGGCGACCCGCAGGCCCTGGCGGCCGCGCTGGGCACCGTACTGCTGGACCCGCGCGGGGACGGCGTACGCCTGCTCACCGACCGCGAGCCCGGCCCGCAGCCCGGGTGGCGGCTCGGGGTCAGCGCCCCGGCCGCGCCCGGCGCCCTGGCCACCGCCGGGGCGCAGGCCCGGCGGGCCCTGGCCCGTGCCGAGGCGGCCCGTACGCCGCTGGCCCGGCACACGGACCCCGGCTTCGCGGGGCTGGTCGGCGAGGCGGAGGCCCGGGCCCACGCCGAGGCGCTGCTCGGGCCGCTCTCCCCCGCCCTGCGGGACACCCTGCGCGGCTGGCTGGCCCACCACGGCAGCTGGGACCGCGGCGCGGCGGCGCTGGGCGTCCACCGCAACACGGTCCGCCAGCGCATCGCCCGCTGCGCGGCGCTGCTCGACCGGGACCTCGACGACCCGGACACCCGGATGGAGCTGTGGTTCGCGCTGCGCCTGCTGCCTTAGGCCCGCCGGCCCGCCGGCCCGCCGACCCGAAGGCAGCAGGCCGCAGAAAGGTTCCGGGACCGCGTCACACTCCCTGGACAGCCGGAGTGACCGCCGGGTAACTTAGCTATGAGCAAGCGCTTAGACATAGTCTGGCCGAACTAGGGATCGAGGAGGCGGCTCGTGCGCCGTACCGTATTCAACGAGGACCACGAGGCGTTCCGCGAGACCCTCCGCGCCTTCATCGAGGCCGAGGTCGTCCCCGTCTACGACGAGTGGTTCCAGGCCGGCCAGGCGCCGCGCGACTTCTACTACAAGCTCGGCGAGCTGGGCATCTTCGGCATCAACGTGCCCGAGGAGTTCGGCGGCGCGGGTCTGGACACCCACAAGTTCGAGGCCGTCCTCTACGAAGAGACCTCCCGCGCGGGCGTCAACTTCGGCGGCTCCGGCGTCCACGTGCTGCTCGCCCTGCCCTACATCAAGATGCTCTCGACCGACGAGCAGAAGAAGCGCTTCCTGCCGAAGTTCGTCTCCGGTGAGGAGATGTGGGCTCTGGCGATGACCGAGCCGGGCACCGGCTCCGACGTCGCGGGCATGAAGACCACCGCCAAGCTCTCCGAGGACGGCACCCACTACGTCCTCAACGGCGCCAAGACGTTCATCACCGGCGGCGTGCACGCCGACCGCGTGATCGTCTGCGCCCGCACCTCCGCCCCGTCGGCCGAGGACCGCCGCTTCGGCATCTCCCTCTTCGCCGTGGACACCAAGTCCGAGGGCTACTCGATCGGCCGCAAGCTCGACAAGCTGGGCCTGAAGACCTCCGACACCGCCGAGCTGGCGTTCGTCGACGTCAAGGTCCCCGTCGAGGACCTGCTCGGCGAGGAGGGCAAGGGCTTCTACTACCTCGGCCACAACCTGGCCTCCGAGCGCTGGGGCATCGCCTTCGGCGCCTACGCCCAGGCCGCCGCGGCCGTCCGGTTCGCCCAGCAGTACGTCACCGACCGCACCGTCTTCGGCAAGCCGGTCGCGCACTTCCAGAACACCAAGTTCGAGCTGGCCGCCTGCCAGGCCGAGGTGGACGCCGCCCAGGCCGTCGCCGACCGCGCCCTGGAGGCCCTGGACGCGGGCGAGCTGACCCCGGCCGAGGCCGCCTCCGCGAAGCTGTTCTGCACCGAGGTCGCACACCGCGTCATCGACCGCTGCCTCCAGCTGCACGGCGGCTACGGCTACATGAACGAGTACCCGATCGCCCGCCTGTACGCCGACAACCGCGTCAACCGCATCTACGGCGGCACCAGCGAGATCATGAAGTCGATCATCGCCAAGTCGATGGGTCTGTAACCCACTTGAACGACGCGCTGGCGGACCTCCTCGATCTGCTCGACCTGGAGCAGATCGAGGAGGACATCTTCCGGGGCACGAGCCGCACCTCCCTGGTGCCGCGCGTGTTCGGCGGCCAGGTCGCGGCCCAGGCCCTGGTCGCGGCCGGCCGCACGGTGCCCGCCGACCGGCTGCCGCACTCGCTGCACTCGTACTTCCTGCGCACCGGCGACTCCGGCGCGCCGATCGTGTACTCCGTGGACCGGATCCGCGACGGACGCTCCTTCACCACCCGGCGCGTGGTCGCCGTCCAGCACGGGCAGCCGATCTTCCACCTCTCCGCGTCCTTCCAGACGTACGAGGAGGGCATGGAGCACCAGGCCCCCATGCCGGCCGCGCCCGACCCCGGGACCCTGCCGACGGCCGCCGAGGCGCTGCCCGCCTACCGCGGGACCTTCCGCGACCCGGGCACCGTCGAGCGGTTGCTGGAGGCGCGCGGCGCCGTGGACCTGCGGTACGCGACCACCCCGCCGTGGGGATCGGTCGGCGAACCGAGGGAGCCGCGCTCCCAGGTCTGGTTCCGGACCCAGGGCAAGCTCGCGGACGACCCGCTGCTGCACGTCTGCCTGGCCACGTACGTCTCCGACATGACCCTGCTGGACTCGGTGCTGCTCGCGCACGGCCGGGGCGGCTGGGCGGTCGGCGACGTGGTCGGCGCCTCGCTGGACCACGCCATGTGGTTCCACCGGCCCTTCCGCGCCGACGAGTGGCTGCTGTACGACCAGGAGTCCCCCTCGGCGTCCGCCGGCCGCGGCCTGGGCCAGGCCCGCATCTGGACGCAGGACGGCCGCCTGGCGGTCACCGTCATCCAGGAGGGTGTCGTACGCGTCCCGCGCGGCTGACCGGACATACCGTCACCCCATGCCGGTCGCAGCCGAAGGGGCGGAATCCGAGAGCGTCGCCACGGTGGTCGTCGCCGTGGTCACCAACCTGGCCCTCGCCGCGGCGAAGGCCGTCGCCGGGATCGTCGGCGGGTCCAGCGCGATGCTGTCCGAGGCCGCGCACTCGGTGGCCGACACGGTCACCGAGGTGCTGCTGCTGACGTCCCTGAAGCGCAGCGCCCGCCCCGCCGACGAGGCGCACCCGCTGGGGTACGGGCCCGAGCGCTACGTCTGGGCGCTGCTCGCCTCGATCGCCACCTTCGCGGGCGGCGCGGTCTTCGCCGTCTACGACGGGATCCACACGCTGGTCCACGGGGAGGAGCCCGGTGACCCGGCGCTCCCGTACGCCGTCCTCGCGGTCGCCTTCGTCCTGGAGGGGTACTCCCTGCTGGTGGCCTGGCGGCAGGTGACGGGTGAGGCGGCCCGGATGCGGGCGCCGCTGGGGCTGTACGTGAAGCACACCCCCGACACGGCGGTGAAGGCGGTCCTGCTGGAGAACGCCGCCGCGCTGATCGGCCTCGCGCTGGCCGCGGGCGGACTGCTGGGAGCCCGGCTGACGGGCTCGGGCGTCTACGACGGGGTGGCGTCGCTGCTGATCGGGCTGCTGCTGGTGGCGGTGGCGTGGGAGCTGGGGCGCTCCAACGCCCAGTACCTGATCGGGCGGCCGCTGCCCGCCCCGATGCGGGCGGAGGTCCTCGAGGAGCTGCTGTCGGTCCCGCACATCGAGGGGGTGCTGGAGCTCACCACCCTGGTGCAGGGGCCGGACGAGGTGCTGATCGCGGCGAAGGTGGACTTCCACGACCTGGCCTCGGCCCGGCAGGTGGAGGCGGCCTGCGAGGACGCCGAGGACCAGCTGCGGGAGCGGTGGCCGGCGATCCGCCGGGTGTACCTGGACCCGACCCCCTCCCCGGCGGAACCTGCGGTACCGCCGGGGCCCGTGCGAGGCTGAACGGGTGAACCTGGAGGATCTCGCCCGACTGCGCCGGGCCCGTGACCTGATGGACCGCGACTACGCGGAGCCGCTGGACGTCGCCGCGCTGGCGCGGACCGCCCTGATGTCGGCGGGCCACTTCTCGCGCAGCTTCCGCGCCGCCTACGGGGAGACCCCGTACGGCTACCTGATGACGCGCCGGATCGAGCGGGCCAAGGCGCTGCTGCGGCGGGGCGACCAGTCGGTGACGGAGGTCTGCTTCGCGGTGGGCTGCACCTCGCTGGGGTCGTTCAGCTCCCGGTTCACGGAGCTGGTGGGCGAGACCCCGAGCGCGTACCGGGCCCGGGCCCACGGGGAGGACGCGGCCCTGCCGGCCTGCGTGGCGAAGATCCACACCCGGCCGGTCAGGAACGGCCCCCAGGCCCCGTAGCGGCAGCCGGGCCCGGCCCGGTCCGCGCCCGCCGCGCGGCCGGGCTACAGCAGGCCCGCCGCCGAGAGCAGGTACGCCACCATCGGGTCGTAGAAGCGCGGGTCACGGACGTGGTCGTCCAGCGGGACCGCCACCTGGAGGGTGCCCTCCGCCTCGCCGACGAACAGCGCCGGGTCGTTGCAGTCCGCGTACCCCACCGCGTCGAGCCCGCGCTGCGCCGCGCAGCCCGCCCAGCCGTGGTCGGCGACGACCAGGTCCGGCTGCGGGCGGCCCTCCGCCGCGAGGCCGTCCAGGATCGCGGCCATCGGGGCCGGGGAGTGGGTGTGCCACAGGGTCGCGCCCCGCTCCAGTACGGCCACGTCGGCGAACTGCCACACCGAGCCCTCGTCGGCGATCAGGCCGGCCGGGATGCGGACGATCTCGCAGCCGGCGGCCCGCAGCGCGTCAGCGGTGGCGCGGTGGACGTCGAGCAGGCCGCCCGGGTGGCCGGTGGCCAGCAGTACGCTCTGCCGGTCCAGGGCGGCCTTGTGCAGCCGGGCCGCCATCCGGTCCAGGCCCGCGACGGTCAGTTCCGGGTCGATGGTGTCCTGTCCGGCCCGGTGGGCCGGATCGTCGATGACGCCGGCGCGCTCGGCCATCACGGCCAGTACGTCCTGCTCGTCGGCCCAGCGGTCGCCCAGTTCCAGGCCGAGCCAGTAGTGCCGGTCGCCGTTGGCGAGTTTGCGGTAGTGGGAGAGGTTGTTCTCGCGCGGGGTGGCCACCCGGCCCGCGATGCGCGTACGGACCAGGTGGTCGACGAGTTCGGCGCGGCTGGGTACGGGCGTCTCTATCGGCTTCGGCATGCGGCCCATTCTGCCGCCGCCCGCCCGGAGCCGTCCGTTCCACCGAGCACCGCTCAAGCGGCGCCTCAACCCGACAGCGCCCCGAAGGCCCCGTGCGCCAGCCTGCGCAGCAGCGACTCCGTCGCCTCCCGGCCGGGTGTGGCCAGGTGGGGGGTGGAGTTCAGCAGCCCGAAGACGGCGTGCACGGCCACCCGTACCTCCGCCTCCCCCACCCGGGGGTGCAGTTCCCGTACGACCTCGACCCACAGCTCCACGTACTGGCGCTGGAGCTGGCGCACGAGCTTGCGGTCGGCCTCGCGCAGCCGGTCCAGTTCGCGGTCGTGCAGGGTGATCAGGGCACGGTCGTCGAGGGCGAAGTCGATGTGGCCCTCGACGAGGGAGGCGAGGAGCGCCTCCGGGTCCCCGGCCGCCTCCTCGACCCGGCGCCGGCCGCCCGTCAGCAGCCGCTCGCTGATCCCGACGAGCAGCTCGGCGAGCATGGCGTCCTTGCCGGCGAAGTGCCGGTACAGCCCGGGGCCGCTGATGCCGACCGCCGCCCCTATCTCGTCCACGCCGACGCCGTGGAAGCCGCGCTCCGCGAAGAGACGAGCGGCCTCACTGAGGATCTGCTCGCGACGGGTCGGGGTGGCCGCTCTGGTGCTCATGGAAATCCATTCTAGACAGGGCGGTTAGCGCTCGTTAACCTGAGACCCGAACGCGTTAACGGTCATTAACAAAGCGTGCACGAGCAAGGGAGCTCGACCGATGCAGCAGGCACCAGTGCTGACGAGCGCCGCGGACCCGGCGTCCGAGGCCTGGCGGACCAATGAGGCCGCCCACCGCGAACTCGCCGAAGGCCTGCGCGCCCGGCTCGACGCGGCCCGTCTCGGCGGCGGCGAGAAGGCCCGGGCCCGCCACACCGCGCGCGGGAAGCTGCTCCCCCGCGACCGCGTGGACACCCTCCTCGACCCCGGTTCGCCCTTCCTGGAGCTGGCCCCGCTGGCCGCGGAGGGGATGTACGGGGGCGCCGCCCCCGCCGCCGGGGTCATCGCCGGCATCGGCCGGGTCAGCGGGCGCGAGTGCGTGATCGTCGCCAACGACGCCACCGTCAAGGGCGGCACGTACTACCCGATGACCGTCAAGAAGCACCTGCGGGCCCAGGAAGTGGCCCTGGAGAACCGTCTCCCCTGCCTCTACCTGGTGGACTCCGGCGGCGCCTTCCTCCCCATGCAGGACGAGGTCTTCCCCGACCGGGAGCACTTCGGCCGGATCTTCTACAACCAGGCCCGCATGTCGGGGGCCGGGATCCCGCAGATCGCCGCCGTCCTCGGCTCCTGCACGGCGGGCGGGGCGTACGTACCGGCGATGAGCGACGAGGCCGTCATCGTGCGCGGCCAGGGCACGATCTTCCTCGGCGGCCCGCCGCTGGTGAAGGCCGCCACCGGCGAGGTGGTCACGGCCGAGGAGCTGGGCGGCGGCGAGGTCCACTCCCGCACCTCCGGCGTCACCGACCACCTCGCGGAGGACGACGCGCACGCGCTGCGGATCGTACGCAACATCGTGGCGACCCTGCCGGAGCGCGGGGCGCTGCCCTGGTCGGTCGAGGCTCCCGAGGAGCCCAAGGTGGACCCGTACGGCCTGTACGGCGCGGTCCCCGTCGACTCCCGCACCCCCTACGACGCCCGCGAGATCATCGCCCGGATCGTGGACGGGTCCCGGTTCCAGGAGTTCAAGGCGGAGTTCGGGCAGACCCTGGTCACCGGCTTCGCCCGGATCCACGGCCACCCGGTCGGCATCGTCGCCAACAACGGCATCCTCTTCTCCGAGTCCGCGCAGAAGGGCGCCCACTTCATCGAGCTGTGCGACCAGCGCGGCATCCCGCTCCTCTTCCTCCAGAATATCTCCGGCTTCATGGTCGGCCGCGACTACGAGGCCGGCGGCATCGCCAAGCACGGCGCGAAGATGGTCACGGCGGTGGCCTGCACCCGGGTCCCGAAGCTGACCGTGGTCGTCGGCGGCTCGTACGGCGCGGGCAACTACTCCATGTGCGGGCGGGCGTACTCGCCGCGCTTCCTGTGGATGTGGCCCAACGCCAAGATCTCTGTGATGGGCGGCGAGCAGGCCGCCTCGGTGCTGGCGACCGTCAAGCGGGACCAGATCGAGGGCGCGGGCCAGGAGTGGCCCGCCGAGGACGAGGAGGCCTTCAAGGCCCCCGTCCGCGCGCAGTACGAGGAGCAGGGCAACGCCTACTACGCCACCGCGCGGCTGTGGGACGACGGGGTCATCGACCCGATGGAGACCCGGCAGGTGCTGGGACTGGCCCTGACCGCGTGCGCGAACGCCCCCCTGGGCGACTCCGGCTTCGGCATCTTCCGTATGTGACGTGTGACGTGAGGACCTCACTGATGTTCAGCACTGTTCTGGTCGCCAACCGCGGCGAGATCGCGGTCCGGGTCATCCGCACCCTGCGGGAGCTCGGCATCCGCTCCGTGGCCGTCTTCAGCGACGCGGACGCCGACGCGCGGCACGTACGGGAGGCCGACACCGCCGTCCGGATCGGTCCGGCGGCCGCCTCCGAGAGCTACCTGTCGGTGGAGCGGCTCCTGGACGCCGCGAAGCGCACGGGCGCCGAGGCCGTCCACCCGGGCTACGGCTTCCTCGCGGAGAACGCGGCCTTCGCACGGGCCTGCGCGGACGCCGGGCTGGCCTTCATCGGGCCGCCCGCCTCCGCCATCTCCCTGATGGGCGACAAGATCACGGCCAAGGAGACGGTCCGGGCGGCCGGCGTGCCAGTGGTCCCGGGCTCCTCCGGCAGCGGTCTGACCGACGCCGAACTGGTCGCGGCCGCGTCCGCGATCGGCATGCCGGTGCTGCTGAAGCCCTCGGCGGGCGGCGGCGGCAAGGGCATGCGCCTGGTGCGGGACGAGGCGGTGCTGGCCGAGGAGATCGCGGCGGCCCGCCGCGAGGCGAAGTCCTCCTTCGGCGACGACACGCTGCTCGTGGAGCGGTGGGTCGACCGGCCCCGGCACATCGAGATCCAGGTACTGGCGGACGCCCACGGGAACGTGGTGCACCTGGGCGAGCGCGAGTGCTCCCTCCAGCGGCGCCACCAGAAGGTCATCGAGGAGGCCCCCTCGGTCCTGCTGGACGAGAAGACCCGTGCGGCGATGGGCGCGGCGGCCGTGGAGGCGGCGCGCTCCTGCGGGTACGTCGGCGCGGGCACGGTGGAGTTCATCGTCCCGGGCGGGGACCCGTCCTCGTACTACTTCATGGAGATGAACACCCGCCTCCAGGTGGAGCACCCGGTCACCGAGCTGGTCACCGGCCTGGACCTGGTGGAGCAGCAGCTGCGCGTCGCGGCCGGTTCCCCCCTCGGGTTCGGGCAGGAGGACGTCCGGCTGACCGGGCACGCGATCGAGGCCCGCGTCTGCGCGGAGGACCCGGCGCGCGGGTTCCTGCCGTCCGGTGGCACGGTGCTGGCGCTGTCGGAGCCGGACGGCGGGGCGGTGCGCACCGACTCCGGTCTGACGGCGGGCGTCCCCGTCGGTTCCACGTACGACCCGATGCTGTCCAAGGTCATCGCGTACGGGCCCGACCGCGCCAGTGCCCTGCGGGTGCTGCGCGGGGCCCTGTCCGACACGGTGATCCTGGGCGTCCAGACCAACGCGGGCTTCCTGCGGCGGCTGCTCGCGCACCCGGACGTGGTCTCGGGCGACCTGGACACCGGCCTGGTCGAGCGGGACCTGCCGTCCCTCCTGCCGGAGGGCGTCCCGGCCGAGGTGTACGCGGCGGCTGCGCTGCTGGCGCGGCCCGCGGCGGCGGAGGCGGGCGGCTGGGTGGACCCGTTCGGCGCCGCCGACGGCTGGCGCCTGGGCGGCACTCCCGCGTGGACGGTGCACCACTTCCGCCTCCCGGGCCAGGACCCGGTGGAGATCCGCACCCGCCGGTCGGACTCCGGCACGGAACTGCTCGTCGGCGCGGGCGAGTCGGCGGCCGGACAGGACCCGGCCGCGCCGGCCCTCGGCCGTGTCGTCGACCGCACCCCCGGCACCGTCACCGTGGAACTGGACGGCGTCACGCACCGCTTCAGCGTCGCCGCCTCCCCGGAGGGGATCTGGCTCGGCCGCGACGGTGACAGCTGGCACGTCCAGCACCACGACCCGGTGGCCGCTTCCCTCGGCGGCGGCGGAAGGGCGGGGGCCGACACCCTCGCCGCCCCGATGCCCGGCACCGTCACCGTCGTCAAGGTGGCCGTCGGGGACCGGGTGGCGGCCGGTCAGAGCCTGCTGGTGGTCGAGGCGATGAAGATGGAGCACGTCATCTCCGCCCCGCACGCCGGCACGGTCACCGAGCTCGACGTCACCCCGGGCACCACGGTGGCCATGGACCAGGTCCTGGCCGTGGTGACCCCCGACGCGGAGGAGGGGGCCGCGTGAACGGGCTGCCCATGACCGTCCCGGCGCCCGCCGGGCTCCCGCCGCGCGTACGCATCCACGAGGTGGGCGCGCGCGACGGGCTGCAGAACGAGAAGTCGGCCGTTTCCACGGAGGTGAAGGCCGAGTTCATCCACCGGCTCGCCGCCGCCGGCCTCACCACCATCGAGGCCACCAGCTTCGTCCACCCCAAGTGGGTCCCCCAGCTGGCGGACGCCGAGCAGCTCTTCCCCCTGCTCTCGGACGTCGGGGCGCACCTCCCGGTCCTGGTCCCCAACGAACGGGGCCTGGACCGGGCGCTCGCCCTCGGAGCGACCCGTATCGCGGTCTTCGGCTCGGCCACCGAGACCTTCGCCGCCCGCAACCTGAACCGCACCGTCGCCGAGTCCCTCGCCATGTTCGAGCCCGTGGTGGCCCGCGCCAAGGCGGACGGGGCGCACGTGCGCGGGTACCTCTCGATGTGTTTCGGGGATCCCTGGGAGGGGCCGGTCCCGGTCGGCCAGGTGGTCTCCGTCGCCAGGGCCCTGCTCGACCTCGGCTGTGACGAGCTCAGCCTGGGCGACACCATCGGCGTCGCCACGCCCGGCCACGTCCAGGTCCTGCTCTCCGCCCTGAACGAGAAGGGCGTGGCGACCGAGCGGATCGGCGTGCACTTCCACGACACCTACGGCCAGGCCCTCTCCAACACCCTCGCCGCGCTCCAGCACGGCGTGACCACGGTCGACTCCTCCGCCGGCGGCCTCGGCGGATGCCCGTACGCGAAGAGCGCCACCGGCAACCTCGCCACCGAGGACCTGGTGTGGATGCTCGACGGCCTCGGCATCGAGACCGGGGTCGATCTGGCCGCCCTCACCGCCACGAGCGTGTGGATGGCCGAACGGCTGGGCCGCCCCAGCCCCTCCCGTACCGTCCGCGCCCTCTCCCACAAGGAGTAGTCACACCATGTCCCTCGACCACCGGCTCACCCCCGAGCACGAGGAACTCCGCCGCACCGTCGAGGCGTTCGCGCACGACGTGGTCGCGCCGAAGATCGGCGACCTGTACGAGCGCCACGAGTTCCCGTACGAGATCGTCCGCGAGATGGGCCGCATGGGCCTGTTCGGCCTGCCCTTCCCGGAGGAGTACGGCGGCATGGGCGGCGACTACCTCGCCCTCGGCATCGCCCTGGAGGAGCTGGCCCGCGTCGACTCCTCGGTCGCGATCACCCTGGAGGCGGGGGTCTCCCTGGGCGCCATGCCCCTGTACCTGTTCGGCTCGGAGGAGCAGAGGCGGCAGTGGCTGCCGAAGCTGTGCTCGGGCGAGATGCTCGGCGCCTTCGGCCTGACCGAGCCCGGCGCGGGCAGTGACGCGGGCGGCACCCGCACCACCGCCGTGCGCGACGGCGACGAGTGGGTGATCAACGGCTCGAAGTGCTTCATCACCAACTCCGGTACGGACATCACCGGTCTGGTCACGGTCACCGCCGTCACCGGCCGCAAGGAGGACGGCAGCCCGGAGATCTCCTCGATCATCGTCCCGTCCGGCACCCCGGGCTTCACGGTGGCCGCGCCCTACTCCAAGGTCGGCTGGAACTCCTCCGACACCCGTGAGCTGTCCTTCGACGGCGTACGGGTGCCGCTGGCCAACCTGGTGGGCCAGGAGGGACGCGGCTACGCCCAGTTCCTGCGGATCCTCGACGAGGGCCGTATCGCCATCGCGGCCCTGGCCACGGGTCTGGCGCAGGGCTGTGTGGACGAGTCGGTGAAGTACGCCAAGGAGCGGCAGGCCTTCGGCAGGGCGATCGGCGACAACCAGGCCATCCAGTTCAAGCTGGCCGACATGGAGACGCGCGCCCACATGGCCCGCATCGGCTGGCGCGACGCGGCCTCCCGGCTGGTCCACGGGGAGCCTTTCAAGAAGGAGGCGGCGATCGCGAAGCTGTACTCCTCGACGGTCGCCGTCGACAACGCCCGGGACGCCACGCAGATCCACGGCGGCTACGGCTTCATGAACGAGTACCCGGTGGCCCGTATGTGGCGGGACTCCAAGATCCTGGAGATCGGCGAGGGCACGAGCGAGGTCCAGCGCATGCTGATCGCCCGTGAGCTGGGCTTCGCCGGCTGACCGGTGACCCCGCGGCGTGCGGGGAACGACGAGGGGACCCCAAGAAATTAGGGTCCCCTTACCGTTTCTAGCCAAGGTTAGGCTAACCTTCCCTCCGAACGGCCTCGGGTTCCCCGGCCGCCCCCTGCACGTACGAAAGCGGACTTCGCCATGCCCAAGCCCAGCCCCACGTTCCTCTCCCGCCGCGGCCTCATCGCGGCCGGCGGCGCCCTCGGACTCGTCGCCGCGCTCACCGCGTGCGGTGGCAGCGACAAGGCGAAGGACGCTGACGGCGGCAAGGGCGGCACGGCCGCCGCCTCGGGCCCCTGGACCTTCAAGGACGACCTGGGCAAGGACGCCACCGCGAAGTCCACGCCGAAGAACATCGTGGCCTACACCGGCACCGCCGCCGCGCTGTACGACTACGGCGTGCAGGTCAAGGGCGTCTTCGGTCCGACCAAGCTCGCGGACGGCAAGCCCGACCCGATGGCCGGCTCGATGGACATCTCCAAGGTCGAGATCATCGGAAACGTCTACGACGAGTTCAACGTCGAGAAGTACGCCTCCCTCAAGCCCGAGCTGCTCGCCACCAACACCTGGGACGGCTCGTACTGGTACGTCCCCGAGGCCTCCAAGGACAAGATCCTGAAGCTGGCGCCGGCCGCCGCGATCGGCGTGGGCGACAAGGCCACCATGGACAAGGCCCTGGAGCGCACGGCGGAGCTCGCCAAGTCCCTCGGCGCCGACCTGAACTCCAAGAAGGCCGCCGACGCCAAGGCCCGCTTCGAGGCCGCCTCGGCCAAGGTCCGCGAGGCCGTCAAGGCCAACCCGGGCGTCAAGGTGCTCGTCGGCTCCGCCGCCGACCAGCTCTTCTACGTCTCCACGCCGAAGACCTCGGCCGACCTCAAGTACTTCGAGTCCCTGGGCGTCGAGTTCGTCGCCCCCGAGCAGGACAAGCTGGACCCGCAGGGCTTCTACGAGAGCCTCAGCTGGGAGAACGCCGGCAAGTACAAGGCCGACCTCGTCCTGCTCGACAACCGTACCCAGGCCCTCCAGGCCGAGGCCCTGAAGGCCAAGCCGACCTGGAGCGAGCTGCCCGCCGTCAAGGCCGGCCAGATCGCCCCGCGCGTGACCGAGCCGATCTACTCGTACGAGAAGTGCGCGCAGATCCTCGAGGACCTCGCCAAGGCCATCCAGAGCGCCAAGAAGGTCTCCTGACCTCCTCGGCTCCACACCCCTTCCGCCGGTCCTGACGCCGGGCTCCCGGCCACCGCCGGGGGCCCGGCGTCCGGCACTGACCGCCCGGCACCACACCCGCCGCCGGCACCGACTTCGAATCCCAGGGGGACTCGCGCATGACCGCCACCGCATCCGAGGCCGGACAGGCCGCGGCGCACTTCCGCTTCTTCACGATGGAAGTCCTGCGCACGCGCCGCCTCGGCCACTCGTTCCTGCGCGTGACCTTCGGCGGGGAGTCCCTGGCGGACTTCAGGTCCGGCGGCTACGACCAGAGCCTCTCGCTCTTCCTGCCGCCCCCGCACGCCGAGCACACCGAGCTGCCCTCCACCGACGAGGACACCTGGTTCGGGGCCTGGCGCGGGATGCCGGAGGCGGAGCGCCCGGTGATGCGCTCGTACACGGTGCGCGAGCAGCGGCGTACGGACGACGGCGCGACGGAGGTCGACATCGACTTCGTCCTCCACGGGGACGCCTCCCCGGCTTCCCGCTGGGCGGGCAGTGCCGTCACGGGCCGCCGGATCATGGCGATCGGGCCGGCGGTCGCGCAGAACAAGTCCGTCCGCTTCCAGCCGCCGGCGGCGACGGACGCGTACCTGATGTACGCGGACGAGACCGCCCTGCCCGCCGCCTCCGCCATCCTGGACCGGCTCCCCGCCGGAACCAGGGTCAAGGCCTGGTTCGAGGTCCCGCACCCGGACGACCGGCTCGCGCCGCACACCCTCGCCGACGCGGACATCACCTGGATCGTGCGCGAGAAGGGCGCCTCCGGCCCCGAGCGGACGGCCCGCGTGGTGGACGCGGTCCGGGCGGCGGAACCGCCCGCCGCCGAGGCCCCGTACGCCTGGCTCGCCGGTGAGGCGGGCACGGTGCGCGCCGTACGCCGCCACCTGGTGGGAGAACGTTCCGTCGACCGGCGCGCGGTGCGTTTCACCGGGTACTGGCGGCTCGGGGCAAGCGAGGAACAGCTGCTCGCCGAGGCGTACGCGGGCAGGGCCCCGAGCGAGGACCCGGCGTCCGAGCTGTAGCCGACTCCTGCGCGGAGCAGGGCATTTCATGGAGGAGGGGCCCGGCGGAAGCCGGGGCCCTCCTCCATTTGTACTACAACTTAGGTTAGGCTAACCTAACTCACGCACCCCACCCCTCCCCCGCCCCCCGCTTCCCCATGCCCGGAGGAAAGTTGATGCGCACGCATCTGCTGAACGAGACGACCGCGGACCTCTACCGGCGCTCCGTCACCGAGGGCGTCGACCGCGTCGCGGCCAGACTCTCCACCACGCGGCGGCCCCACACCGGCATATCCGTCGACGAACTCGCTCCGGTCATCAACGGGATCGACCTCGACGCGCCGCTGGCCGACACCGCCGCCGCCCTCGCCGAGCTGGAGGACGTCTACCTCCGCGACGCCGTCTACTTCCACCACCCGCGCTACCTGGGCCACCTCAACTGCCCGGTGGTCATCCCCGCGGTGGTCGGCGAAGCGGTCCTGTCGGCCGTCAACTCCTCCCTCGACACCTGGGACCAGTCCATCGGCGGCACGCTGATCGAGCGCCGCCTCATCGACTGGACCGCCCGGCGCATCGGCTTCGGCGAGGGCGCGGACGGCGTCTTCACCTCCGGCGGCAGCCAGTCGAACTTCCACGCCCTGCTCCTCGCCCGCGACGAGGCCTGCCGGACCGTCATGCAGCGCGCCCACGAGGCGGGGGCCGGGATCACCAAGGCCGAAGTGCTGCCGAAGCTGCGCATCTTCACCTCCGAGGCCAGCCACTTCAGCGTCCAGAAGTCCGCCGCCATGCTGGGCCTCGGCTACGAGGCCGTCATCTGCGTGCCCGTCGACCGCAACCGCCGCATGGACACCGCGGTACTGGCCCTGGAGCTGGAGAGCTGCGCCGGCGAGGGCCTCTTCCCCATGGCCGTCGTCGCCACCGCCGGCACCACCGACTTCGGGTCCATCGACCCGCTCCCCGAGATCGCCCGCCTGGTCGCGGAGCACTCCGCGTGGATGCACGTGGACGCCGCCTACGGATGCGGCCTGCTGGTCTCCCCGACCCGCCGGCACCTCCTCGACGGCATCGAGAAGGCCGACTCGGTCACCGTCGACTACCACAAGTCGTTCTTCCAGCCCGTGAGCTCCAGCGCGATGCTGGTCCGCGACCGCCACACCCTGCGGCACGCCACGTACCACGCGGACTACCTCAACCCGCGCCGGATGGCCGAGGAGCGGATCCCCAACCAGGTCGACAAGTCGATCCAGACCACGCGCCGCTTCGACGCCCTCAAGCTCTGGATGACCCTGCGCGTCATGGGCGCCGACGGCATCGGCTCCCTCTTCGACCAGGTCGTCGACCTGGCCGCCGCCGGCTACGAGGTCATCGCCGCCGACCCGCGCTTCGAGGTCGTCGTCGAACCGCAGATCTCCACCCTGGTCTTCCGCTACCTCCCCGCGGGCGAGCTGCGCCCCGACCTCGTCGACGAGGCACAGCTGCACGCCCGCAAAGCCCTGTTCGCCTCCGGCGAGGCCGTCGTCGCCGGCACCAAGGTGGACGGGAAGCAGTACCTGAAGTTCACCCTCCTCAACCCGCAGACCACGACGGCCGACATCGCGGCCGTCCTCGACCTCCTCGCCGCACACGCCGAGCAGTTCCTGGGAGAATCCCTTGCCGTCCACCACTGAGCCCCACGACTTCATCGGCATCGGCCTGGGTCCCTTCAACCTGGGACTCGCCTGCCTGACCGCGCCGATCGACGGGCTCGACGGTCTGTTCATCGAGTCGAAGCCGCACTTCGAGTGGCACGCCGGAATGTTCCTGGACGGCGCTCACCTGCAGACCCCGTTCATGTCGGACCTGGTCACCCTCGCCGACCCGACCTCGCCCTTCTCCTTCCTGAACTACCTGAAGGACAAGGACCGGCTGTACTCCTTCTACATCCGGGAGAACTTCTACCCGCTGCGCGCCGAGTACAACGACTACTGCCGCTGGGCCGCCGACCGGCTCGACAACGTCCTGTACTCCACCTCCGTCACCGAGGTCACCTACGACGAGACCGCCGGCCTGTACGAGGTCCACACCGACCGCGGCGAGACCCACCGCGCCCGCCGCCTGGTCCTCGGCACCGGCACCCCGCCGCACGTCCCGGCGGCCTGCGAGGACCTCGGCGGGGACTTCCTGCACAACTCCACGTACATGCAGCACAAGGAGCGGCTCCAGCGGAAGAAGTCGATCACCCTGATCGGCTCGGGCCAGAGCGCGGCCGAGATCTACTACGACCTGCTCGCCGAGATCGACGTCCACGGCTACCGGCTCGACTGGATCACCCGCTCGCCGCGCTTCTTCCCCCTGGAGTACACCAAGCTCACGCTGGAGATGACCTCGCCGGAGTACGTGGACTACTTCCACGCGCTCCCCGAGGACACCCGCTACCGGCTGGAGACCCAGCAGAAGAACCTCTTCAAGGGCATCGACGGCGACCTCGTCAACGCCATCTTCGACCTGCTCTACCAGAAGAAGATCACCATGCCGGGCGCGGTCCCCACGACGCTGCGCACCAACACCTCCCTGAACAGCACGGCGTACGACACCACCACCGGCACGTACACCCTGGGCCTGCGCCAGGAGGAGCAGGAGCGGGACTTCTCCCTCACCACGGAGGGCCTGGTCCTCGCCACGGGCTACAAGTACCGGATCCCGGACTTCCTGGCCCCCGTCCGCGGCCGGCTGAACTTCGACGGCCACGGCCGCCTCGACGCCGCCCGCAACTACAGCATCGACGTGACCGGGCGCGGGGTGTACCTGCAGAACGGCACGACCCACAACCACTCCCTCACCTCGCCCGACCTGGGCATGGCCGCGTACCGCAACGCGTACATCGTCGGTGAGCTGCTCGGCCGCGAGTACTACAAGGTCGAGAAGTCCATCGCGTTCCAGCAGTTCGCGGCCCCGGAAGGCATCCACGCATGAGCACCACCCCGGAACTCCTCTTCGCCCGCACCGACGCGGCCCTCGGGACCTTCTCCCTCCGCCCCCTGGACCCCTTCTCGGACGCGGAGCTCCTGCACGCCTGGGTCACGCACCCGAAGGCCGCGTTCTGGATGATGCAGGACGCCACCCTCACCGAGGTCGAGCGCGAGTACGTCCGCATCACCGCGCACGAGCACCACCACGCCTTCATCGGCCTCCACGAGGGCCGCCCCGCCTTCCTGATGGAGAGCTACGACCCTTCGCGCCTGGAGCTCGTCGGCCTGTACGAGGCCCAGCCCGGCGACGTCGGCATGCACTTCCTCGTCGCTCCCACCGGGAACCCGATCAGCGGCTTCACCCGCGCGGTGATCACGACGGTGATGGCCGCCCTCTTCGCGGACCCCGCCACCCGGCGCGTCGTCGTCGAACCGGACGTCCGCAACGAGGCGGTCCACGCCCTGAACGAGGCCGTCGGCTTCGTCCCCGAGCGCGAGGTCCGGAAGCCCGAGAAGACCGCCCTGCTCAGCTTCTGCACCCGCGAGCAGTTCGAAGCCACCCAGCGGGAGTCGATGTGAGCCTCACCGACGCCGTCTCCCACCTCTCCCCCGAGCTGTGGGCCCGCGCCAACCGCGCCCTGGTCCGCAAGGCCCTCGCGGAGTTCTCCCACGAACGCCTGCTGACCCCTGAGCCGCTGGGCGGGGACGTCTACTCGGTCCGCAGCGACGACGGAGCCGTCGAGTACCGCTTCCGCTCGGCCCGGCTCGCCCTGGACCACTGGTCGGTGGACGAGCGGTCCATCACCCGCCACCACGACGGCGGGACCCTGGAACTGGACGCCCTGGACTTCCACATCGAGTTCCAGCGGACCCTGGGCCTGAGCGCGGAGGTCCTCCCCGTCTACCTGGAGGAGATCTCCTCCACCCTGGCGGGCACGGGCTTCAAGTACACGAAGCCGCAGCCGTCCTCCGTCACCCTCGCGAAGTCCGGCTTCCAGGACATCGAGACGGGCATGACCGAGGGCCACCCCTGCTTCGTCGCCAACAACGGCCGCCTGGGCTTCGGCGTGCACGAGTACCTCGCGTACGCGCCGGAGACGGCGAGCCCGGTCCACCTGGTGTGGGCGGCGGCCCACAAGGACGTCTCCACCTTCACGGCGGGCGCGGGCCTGGACCACGACACGTTCATGCGCGAGGAACTGGGCGAAGCCGCGATGGCCGGCTTCAGGGCCAGGCTCACCGCCCTGGACCTCGACCCGGAGGACTACCACTTCCTCCCCGTCCACCCCTGGCAGTGGTGGAACAAGACCACGGTCACCTTCGCGGCGGAGATCGCCAACCGCCGCCTGGTCCTGCTGGGCGAGGGCGAGGACGCCTACCTCCCGCAGCAGTCGATCCGTACCTTCTTCAACACCACCACCCCCACCAAGCACTACGTCAAGACGGCCATCTCGGTCCTCAACATGGGCTTCATGCGCGGCCTCTCCGCCGCCTACATGGAGGCCACCCCGGCCATCAACGACTGGCTCCACCAGCTGATCGAGTCGGACGAGGTCCTCCGGTCCGTCGACTTCTCGATCATCCGCGAGCGCGCGGCGATCGGCTACCACCACCGCCAGTACGAGCGCGCGACGGACCGCTACTCTCCGTACCGCAAGATGCTGGCCGCCCTGTGGCGCGAGTCCCCGGTGAACTCCCTCCGCGAGGGCGAACGCCTGGCCACCATGGCCTCGCTCCTCCACGTCGACGCGGAGGGCCGGTCCTTCGTCGGCGCCCTGATCGCCGAATCGGGCCTCACCCCGGCGGAATGGCTGAAGCCGTACCTCCGCGCGTACCTGCTCCCGCTCCTGCACTGCTTCTACCAGTACGACCTCGCGTACATGCCGCACGGCGAGAACACGATCCTGGTGATCAAGGACGGGGTGGTGCAGCGGGCGATCTTCAAGGACATCGCCGAGGAGATCGTGGTCATGGACCCGGACGCGGTCCTCCCCCCGGCGGTGGAACGGATCAAGGCCGACGTCCCGGAGGACATGAAGCTCCTGTCGGTCTTCACGGACGTCTTCGACTGCTTCTTCCGCTTCCTGAACGCGATCCTGGCCGAGGAAGGCATCTGCACGGAGGAGGTGTTCTGGAAGGCGGTGGCGGACTGCGCCCACGACTACCAGGCCTCGGCCCCCGCCCTGGCGGACCGCTTCGCGCAGTACGACCTCTTCACCCCGGAGTTCCAGCTGTCCTGCCTGAACCGCCTCCAGCTGCGCGACAACAAGCAGATGGTCGACCTCGCGGACCCGTCGGCGGCCCTCCAGCTGATCGGCACCCTCAAGAACCCCGTCGCGCCCTTCGCCCGGCGCTGACGGCCCGGAGCGGGCGGGCTCCCGATACGGTCCCTCGGAAGCCCGCCCGCCACCCGCCTGCCGCGGTCCGCGCCCATGGCGCCTACTCCCACGGCACCTCCGGCGACCGGTAGTACGCGGTGCCCTGGGCGTCCAGGCGGGGGCCCTGGGCGGCGAGGCGGGGGCGGTAGGTGTCCCAGCGGAGTGACGCCGCCGGGGACCAGCCGAGTTCCGCGATGCCCAGGAGGCGGGGGAAGGCCATCAGTTCCCAGTCGGCGCGCGTCGCGACGGTCTCCGTCCAGAGGGGGGCCTCCACGCCCAGGACGGCGGATTCGGGGACGTCCGGGAGGTAGGCGCCCGGGTTCCAGGAGTAGGAGCGCCGCACCGGGACGTAGCCGGCCCAGGCCAGGCCCGGCTTCGTCGCCTTGTCGTACTTCATGTCCAGGTAGGCGCGGTCCGCCGGGGAGAGGATCAGGGGATGGCCCGCCCCGGCCGCCGCCGCGACCGCGGATTTCTCGGCTGCCGCCGTCCGGTCGTGGCCCCAGTACTGGAGGACCGCCCCCCGCGCGGGGCGGGCGTTCGCGAGCTGGTGCCAGGCCACCACCGTCTTGCCGTGCTTGGCCACCACCGCCTGGGCGCGGTCCATGAAGGCCGCGTAGTCCGCCGCCGGGGTGGAGTGGGCCTCGTCGCCGCCGATGTGGAGGTAGCGGCCGGGGGTGAGGGCGGCCAGCTCGCCGAGGACGTCGTCGATGAACTCGTACGTGCGCTCCTTGCCCACGCACAGCGAGCTGAAGCCGACCTTGGTCCCGGTGTAGCGCTCGGGGGCCTTGCCGTCGCAGTTCAGCTCCGCGTAGGAGGCCAGGGCGGCGTTGACGTGGCCGGGCATGTCGATCTCGGGGACCACGTCGACGTAGCGCTCCGCCGCGTAGGCGACCAGGTCGCGGTACTCGGCCTTGCTCCAGTGGCCGCCGGGTCCGCCGCCGACCTCGCTCGCTCCGCCGTAGGTGGCCAGGCGCGGCCAGGAGTCGATGGCGATCCGCCAGCCCTGGTCGTCGGTGAGGTGCAGGTGCAGGGTGTTGATCTTGTACTGGGCGAGCTGGTCGACGTACCGCTTGACCTGCTCCACCGGGAAGTGGTGACGGGCGATGTCCACCATCGCCCCCCGGTACGCGAAGCGCGGGACGTCGGTGATCTCGCCGCCCGGGACCTCGCCCGTGCCCCGCACCGGCAGCAGCTGCCGCAGCGTCTGCCCGGCGTTGAAGAGGCCCGCCGGGGCGTGCGCGGTCAGGGTGACCCCGGAGGGGGTGGTCCGCAGCCGGTAGCCCTCGGCCCCCAGCTCCCGGGCCCGGTCGTCCAGCCGCAGCCGGATCCCGTCCCCCTCCTCCCCGTCGACCACCGGCAGCGGCAGCCCGCTCGGCCCGCGCAGCTGCTCCGCCAGGAGCTCGCCGACCCGCCGCACCTCCTGCGGCGAGCCCGGCCCGGTACGGATCACCGTGCCCGCGCCGAAGCCGTACCCGGCGCCCGCGGCCCGGGCGGAGGCCGGCGCCGGCAGGAGCCGTTCGTAGGGGGTGAGGGCGGCGGGACGCCCGGAGCCGGGTCTGGCCTCGTCACCGCGGGCCTCGGTGCGGGAGACGGCGCCGCCGAGGGCGCCGAGGACGAGGAGGGTGCCGAGCGCGCGTCGCAGGACTCTCATGTGCCCAGGTATAGGCCAGACGGCCCCCATTCGGGGCCCACATACCGGTGGGAGAATCACCGGATGGCGGAAATCATCCAGAAGGACGGTACGTGGACCTTCGACGGGGACGCGGTGCGCATCGTGCCGGGCCGCGACAAGGGGGTGGGGCTGCTCCGGCAGCACTTGGGCGAGGTGGTCGTGCCGCTGCGCGCGATCGCGGGGATCAGTTACGAGCCGGGGCGCAAGGCGGGTCGGCTGCGGCTCAGGCCACGCGACGGGGCGGACCCGCTGGTGCAGGTGACGGGCGGGCGGCTGCCGGAGGCCTCCGACCCGTACCGGCTGGCCGTGGAGTCGGACCGGTCGGGGGTGGCGGAGTACTTCGTGGACGAGGTGCGCAACGCCCTGCTGCTGGACCAGGTGGATCCCGGCCCCTGCGACGCGTACCTGCTGCCGGGGCCCGCGGTGCCGGTCTCGTTCGGCGCGGGTGACGCCACGGCCTCCTTCGACGGCGACCGGGTGGTCCTGGAGTGGAACTGGACGGCGGAGGAGGCCAAGCGTTCCGGGGGTCCGTGCGAGTTCCGGGTCGCGGACGTGCGGGCGGTGGACTGGTACCCCTCGAAGGGCCTGGACCACGGCTGGCTGCGGTTCACCCTGGACGGCGCCCCTCCGGCCTCCGCGCCCAAGTACGACCGCTGCGCTGTGGAGCTCTTCGGCTTCAAGAAGGACCCGCTGATGGCGCTGGTCGCCGCGGCCGTGGCCGTGCGGATGCCCCATCCGGCGGCTCCCGCGCCCGAGGCGGCGGGGCCGCTGCCGCTCGCGGAGTCGGCCCCGGCGCTGGCGGGCGAGGCCGCGGACCACGACACCCTGCTGCGACGGCTGCGCGAGGTGGGCGAGCTGCACCGGTCGGGCGTCCTCACCGCCGATGAGTTCTCGGCGGCGAAGGCGGCGATTTTGGGTCGTTTCTGACCACGCCGTACCGGAATCTCCTCTTCCCTGGTCCAGACCAGCGAGATCCTGCCCGATGTCGGGCAGGATCTTTGCGTTTCACCCGCCGGACAGTCAATATCTACTGGTGCTCGACCGCCGCCCGTCACATGACGACCTCGTCGACCACCTGGTGCGCAGCACCGCGCTGCGGCGCGGCGAGGCCGCCCGGGTGGTGCTCGACGTGCTCGCGTACTTCAACGAGACGACCGAGGAGTTCGTCCGCCGCCGCCACCGCGAGCTGCAGTCGGGCGGGGCGGTCAACGCGGAGATCTTCGAGCGGATCGCGGCCGAGCTGCCGCACCGCGCCGTGGCGCCACCGGAGCTCTCGCTCCGGCAGCTGCGCCGCATCGTCTACGGCTGACAGGGCCGGGGCGGCCCGTACGGCCGCGCGCGGACGAGCAGGACACCGAACTTCAGGAGGGGCAAGACCGTATGTGTGGAATCGTCGGTTACATCGGCAAGCGTGACGTCGCACCGCTGCTGCTCGAGGGCCTGGCACGGCTGGAGTACCGCGGGTACGACTCGGCGGGCATCGTCGTCAACAGCCCGAAGGCCGCCGCCCTGAAGATGGTCAAGGCCAAGGGCCGCGTCCGCGACCTGGAGGCCCGCGTCCCCAAGCGCTTCGCCGGCACCACCGGCATCGCCCACACCCGCTGGGCCACCCACGGCGCCCCGAGCGACCTCAACTCGCACCCGCACCTCGACCCCGAGAACAAGGTCGCCGTCGTCCACAACGGCATCGTCGACAACGCCGCCGAGCTGCGCGCCAAGCTCGAGGCCGAGGGCGTCGTCTTCGCGTCGGAGACCGACACCGAGGTGATCACCCACCTGATCGCCCGCTCCCAGGCCGACAGCCTGGAGGAGAAGGTCCGCGAGGCGCTCAAGGTCATCGAGGGCACCTACGGCATCGCCGTGATGCACGCCGACTTCGCCGACCGCATCGTCGTCGCCCGCAACGGCTCCCCGGTCATCCTCGGCATCGGCGAGAAGGAGATGCTCGTCGCCTCCGACGTGGCCGCCCTGATCGCGCACACCCGCCAGGTCGTGACCCTCAACGACGGCGAGATGGCCACCCTCAAGGCCGACGACTTCCGCACCTACACCACCAGCGGTACGACGACCACCGCCACCCCGGAGACCGTGGAGTGGGAGGCCGCCTCCTACGACATGGGCGGCCACGACACCTACATGCACAAGGAGATCTCCGAGCAGCCCGACGCGGTCGACCGCGTGCTGCGCGGCCGGATCGACGACCGGTTCAACACCGTCCACCTGGGCGGCCTGAACCTGGACCCGCGCGAGGCGCGCGGCATCCGCCGGGTCAAGATCCTGGGCTGCGGCACCTCGTACCACGCGGGCCTGATCGGCGCCGGCCTCATCGAGAGCCTGGCCCGCATCCCCGCGGACGCCGAGCCGGCCTCCGAGTTCCGCTACCGCAACCCGGTGGTGGACCCCGACACCCTCTACATCGCCGTCTCCCAGTCCGGTGAGACGTACGACGTCCTCGCGGCCGTCCAGGAGCTCAAGCGCAAGGGCGCCCGCGTCCTCGGCGTGGTCAACGTGGTCGGCTCCGCGATCGCCCGCGAGGCCGACGGCGGCGTGTACGTGCACGCCGGCCCCGAGGTCTGCGTCGTCTCCACCAAGTGCTTCACCAACACGGTGGTGGCCTTCGCGCTGCTCGCCGTGCACCTGGGCCGGATCCGGGACCTGTCGGTCACCGACGGCAAGCGGATCATCGACGGCCTGCGCCGGCTGCCCGCGCAGATCGAGGAGATCCTGAAGGGCGAGGAGGACATCAAGCGCCTCGCGGCCGAGTACGCCGACGCCAAGTCGATGATGTTCATCGGCCGGGTCCGCGGCTACCCGGTGGCCCTGGAGGCCTCCCTGAAGCTGAAGGAGATCTCCTACATCCACGCCGAGGCCTACCCGGCCTCCGAGCTGAAGCACGGCCCGCTCGCCCTCATCGAGCCGGCGATGCCGACGGTCGCGATCGTCCCGGACGACGACCTGCTGGAGAAGAACCGCGCGGCGCTGGAGGAGATCAAGGCCCGCAGCGGCCGCATCCTGGCCGTCGCCCACCGGGAGCAGGAGAAGGCCGACCACACCATCCTCGTGCCCAAGAACGAGGACGAGCTGGACCCGATCCTGATGGGCATCCCGCTCCAGCTGCTGGCGTACCACACCGCCCTGTCCCTGGGCCGGGACATCGACAAGCCGCGCAACCTGGCGAAGTCCGTCACCGTCGAGTAGTCACCACCGCGCACGCGCGGCGGCCTCGGGGAGGGGCGACCTCCCCGGCCGACGCGACAGGGGTGCCACCGGAACTCCGGTGGCACCCCTGTCCGTTCTCCCGAGGTACCGGCCCGTCAGCCCGCGGCGACCGCGCGCCCCGAGGTCCTGCCCATCGCCATCGGCCAGTTGGCCAGCGCCGCGGTGGCCCCGTACCAGGCCAGCAGCCCGGACACGGCCGCGACCCAGCCGCCCGCCTCGGCCAGACCGGCGCTGTCCGCGAAGGCGGCGACGGCCAGCAGCAGGAGGGAGAGGGTCAGCAGGGCGTAGACGCCCTGGCCGAACAGCCCGCTCGACGCGGCGAGCGTGAGGGTCAGCGCGAGCATCGCGAAGAGGACCAGAAACGTTCCGGCCGCCTCGTCGGAGACCGTGGCTCCCGCGCCCTTGGCCCAGGTGAACCAGAAGATGCCGAGGCCCGCGAAGGCCGTGCCGTTGAAGCCGTTGCCGCCGCGGTACTCGAGGAGGCCGAGGAGGAAGAGGGCCGCGCCGCCGACGTACATCGCGAGCGACACGGAGTGGGCGGCGGTCACACCGGAGAGGATCCCCGTGTGGCCGATACCGAATGCGAGAAGGGTGAGACCCAGGGAGATGTTCCCCAGGGTGGAGGTCGAGGCCGTTCTTCCCGCAGAGACACCATTGTCCACGGCGGGCTCCCTTCGATCTGCAGTTGTCTGCTGCGTCCCAGCAGCGTTTATCTACCCTTTACATGGGGGCTCACAACCGCACGAGCGACGTACAGAGGGTCACGGAATGACAACAACGGGTCGCTGCGCCCGCTTCGCCAGCCGCCCCGCGACCGAGCCGAAGATCCGCCCGACGATCCCGTGAGTGGAACCGACCACGATGGCGTCCGCCGAGTACTCCCGGCCGACCTCCTCCAGCTCGTGGCAGATGTCACCCCCGCGCTCGACGAGGATCCACGGCACCTCGGACAGGTAGTCCGCGCAGGCCAGCTCCAGACCGAGCACCTCGGTGCGGTGGTCGGGCACGTCCACGAAGACCGGCGGCTCGCAGCCGGCCCACACCGTGGTGGGCAGCCGGTTCGCCACATGGACGATGATCAGACCGGAACCGGAACGCCGGGCCATGCCGATCGCGTAGGCCAGGGCCCGCTCACTGGACGTGGAGCCGTCGAAGCCCACCACCACGCCGTGCCGGAAGGCCGGGTCGCAGGGGTGACGTGTCTGTTCCACCGCGCGCAGGTCGCTCGATACGGAATCGTCGGCGAAGGGTTTGCGCTTGCGGTCCGCGGGTTCGGAGAATTCGTGACCGGCCATGGGTGTCTCGGCGAAGAGTCCTCGGGGGAAGCGACAGGGGCGGTTTCGGCGACTCGGACTTTCTGACGACGGGGGCCTGGATCACGAACGTTTTTGACGACGCAGCGTGACCGGGGTCTGTCCTGGAAGCATCTTCCCAAGCCCTCACCCCCCAGGGTACGGCGACACTCCTGTCCTGCACAGGGCATGCCGCCCTTGGAGAGCGTCCCAGGGAGCATGCCGGAGCGAGAGCGCCTTGGCAATGGCAGCTGTCCCCTACAGCCAGTGACGAGAGACCTTCGCGCCACCCGTGCGCGCAGTGACCGAGGCCCGGCCGGGGCGTTGGACAGGAGTCCGACCGTCCAGGAAGAGCCCGCAGGGAGTACGCCGTGCCCGGTCATCCGGTTCACCCCGTCCCGCCCGTCCAGCCCGCTCCGATGACGCGGTCCGCCCGGTCCGCCCGCTCCGCGGCGTCGCCCGCGCGCGCCCCGCTTCACCCGTCCGTGCGGTCCGCCGGACGCGCCCATGACGACCCGGCGGGTGACGTGGTGCGCTGGGCCGCCTTCAGCTGCCTGCTCGTGCCCGTGGTCCTGGTGGTCTACGGGACCTCGTACGGCGGGGCCGCCGTGGCGACCCTGGGGCTGGCCGCCGTCACCGCCGCCTGCCGGGTGCTGCTGCGGTACTCGGAGAAGACGGAACGGGCCGCCGCGCGCGTGCGGTCGGAGGATCCGCTTCCGTCCGGCCACCGGGGCCGGCACTCCCGTACCGGGGCGGGTTCGCACCGCGGCTGCCACGGCTCCGGTGGCCTGTCCCCTCACGACTGACCGGTTCGCACGTACACACCCGGTTGTTTTCGGCCAACTTCCGGACCCCATGCTTCCCTTGCCGGAATGTTCCCCCGACCCCACCACCACCAGCGACTACGGGCGAGAGGGGACGATTCGACCCCGTGAGTACTGGCCACGGCCGGATCGCGGGCTATCGGGCCGGGTAGCGGAGTGGAACGCTTCCTGATCGAATGCTTTTCGCCAAGTTGCCAAGTCGACATAGCGCTGCGTGCTGAACTTGTCACGCCGACACCACGGGACGCAGTAGATTCGATCATGTATTTACGGCGGGGGATCCACGTGCAAGGCCGAGGGGAAACGTGCAGGTGCGACCAGACCAAGGAGTCGCGACACCCAAGGGGGGCTTAGCGCCATGAGCCAGGATTCCACCGCCGCCGTCGTCGCCGACGCGGGCCGGAAGCTCGCGGGGCGTCGCCGCAGGGAGATCGTCGCGGTGCTGCTGTTCAGCGGCGGACCGATCTTCGAGAGTTCCATTCCGCTGTCCGTGTTCGGGATCGACCGACAGGACGCGGGAGTTCCACGCTACCGACTGCTCGTGTGCGCCGGGGAGGACGGTCCCCTGCGGACCACCGGCGGACTCGAACTGACCGCGCCGTACGGGCTGGAGGCGATCGCCCGGGCGGGCACGGTCGTCGTTCCGGCCTGGCGCTCCATCACCTCGCCCCCGCCGCCGGAAGCGCTCGACGCGCTGCGCCTGGCGCACGAGGAGGGGGCCCGGATCGTCGGCCTGTGCACGGGAGCCTTCGTGCTCGCCGCCGCCGGGCTGCTGGACGGCCGGCCCGCGACGACGCACTGGATGTACGCGCCGACGCTCGCCAAGCGCTACCCGTCCGTCCACGTCGACCCGCGCGAGCTGTTCGTCGACGACGGCGACGTGCTGACGTCCGCGGGCACCGCGGCCGGAATCGACCTGTGCCTGCACATCGTGCGCACGGACCACGGCAGCGAGGCGGCCGGGGCACTGGCCCGCCGGCTCGTCGTCCCGCCGCGCCGCACCGGCGGGCAGGAGCGCTACCTCGACCGGTCCCTGCCCGAGGAGATCGGCGCCGACCCGCTCGCCGAGGTCGTCGCCTGGGCACTGGAACACCTCCACGAGCAGTTCGACGTGGAGACGCTGGCCGCCCGCGCCTACATGAGCAGGCGCACCTTCGACCGGCGGTTCCGCTCGCTCACCGGCAGCGCTCCGCTCCAGTGGCTGATCACGCAGCGGGTGCTCCAGGCGCAGCGGCTGCTGGAGACCTCCGACTACTCGGTCGACGAGGTCGCCGGACGCTGCGGCTTCCGCTCGCCGGTCGCCCTGCGCGGCCACTTCCGGCGGCAGCTGGGGTCCTCCCCGGCCGCCTACCGCTCCGCCTACCGCGCACGCCGGCCGCAGGCCGAGGTGTCCCCGGTGTCGGAGATGCAGGGCTCACCGCTGCCGCACCAGCGCACTCCGCAGCCCCAGCGGGCCGCGGCGGCCCTGGCCGCCTCCGGCCCGAGCGTGACCGAGCTGTACGCCCCGAGCCGGGTGCTGCGCGAGCACGCGTAGCCGTCCCCGCACGAGCGAAGAGGTCCCCCGCACCGGCCGATCACCGGTGCGGGGGACCTTCGGCATAAGGTGGGGCGCATGAACGATCGCATGGTGTGGATCGACTGCGAGATGACCGGGCTCTCGTTGACGGACGACGCACTTATCGAGGTGGCCGCGCTGGTCACCGACTCGGAGCTCAACGTGCTCGGCGAAGGCGTGGACATCGTGATCCGCCCGCCGGACGCGGCCCTGGAGACCATGCCGGACGTGGTGCGCGAGATGCACACCGCTTCCGGGCTGCTCGACGAGCTGGCCGCCGGCACGACCCTGGCCGACGCCGAGGCGCAGGTCCTGGCGTACGTACGGGAGCACGTGAAGGAGCCGCGCAAGGCCCCGCTGTGCGGGAACTCCGTCGGCACCGACCGCGGGTTCCTCTCGCGCGACATGCCCGCGCTGGAGGGCCACCTGCACTACCGGATCGTGGACGTGTCCTCGGTCAAGGAGCTGGCGCGCCGCTGGTACCCGCGGGCGTACTTCAACAGTCCGCCGAAGAACGGCAACCACCGGGCGCTCGCGGACATCAAGGAGTCCATCGCCGAGCTCCGCTACTACCGGGAAGCGGTCTTCGTGCCGCAGCCCGGACCCGACTCGGACACCGCCCGGGCCATCGCCGCCAAGCACGTGGTGACGGACGCGTAGTCCTCCCGGAGGGGGGCGCGGGGGAAAGGTGGAGCGAGCACCCTCCCGGACCCTGTACCCTTTTCTTCGGCCGGTCGTTCTGCGACCGGACATGGTGGGTGTAGCTCAGCTGGTAGAGCACCTGGTTGTGGTCCAGGTGGCCGCGGGTTCAAGTCCCGTCACTCACCCTGCGGGAAGGCCCCGGTTCGCGAGAGCGGACCGGGGCCTTCTGCGTTCCCCAGACAGCGGTGCGTCCCCGCGCCGGCCCGTGGGCGATCGGCTCCGCCGGCGGGCCGGGTCCCGTGCGGCGGGCCCTACGGTGACGTCCGCATCGCGGCCAGGCCCTTCGCCAGGTCTTCCGCGTTCATGACGGGGCTCACTTCCAGCTCGGCGTTGAACTGGAGGAAGAGGTCCTCGAGGATCGCCGGCAGCTGCGCGCTGTCCTGGAGATCGAAGACCATCCAGCAGGAGCGCACGCCCTCGTGAAGGCCGAAGTAGGCCGCCTCCGGCTTGATCTTCTCCATGAGGTCCTTCACGGCCCTGGGCAGGGATCCGGTCTTGATGCCCTCGTTGGTGGCGGCCGTGTCCATGTGGGCCCTGAGCATGACTCTCATGCGTGGCTCCTTCCGTCACGGCCACCCTCGGCGCGGCACGGGGACGCCGCAACCTGTGCGCCCCCGTCCGGGCGGAAGGCGCCGGCCGCGCGGACGCGAACGGTGGGGCGCGCGGTCCGTGGCCGCGGTCCGGCGGAACGTCTCAGTCCAGGATCCCGACGTCGTAGAAGAACTGGTACCGGGCGGGGTCGTCCGGCAGGAACCAGTGGAAGCCCTCCTCCAGGAACACCGCCACGACGTTGACGGCGAGGACCAGGCCGAGGAAGGCCAGTACGAGGATGCCCGCCGTCCGGTGCGGGCCGGGGGCGGCGGTCGGTACGGTCCGCCCGGCCGTGGCGTGGGCGAGGGCGAGGACGACGCCGATCGCGACGACCGAGGCGGAGAAGAGGATCCACGCCCACACGTACAGGTGCAGACCCAGCGCCGTGCTGCCGTAGCCCTTGTCCCCGGGAAGGATGTGCAGCATCGTCTGCCGCCACGCGGTGAAGGAGCCGCCCATCACCGCGACCAGGGCCATGCCCCAGCCCGTCATGTAGTCCCGGCCGGTCACCACGCCGACGGTGAGGGCGGTGCGGACGATGTACCCGGCCCCGATCGCCGCCAGCAGCATGAACATCCGCTGCACGACGCAGAGCGGGCAGGGGTACTCCCACAGTCCGAACTGGTAGAAGAGGCCGCCGCAGACGACCGCCGTCCAGCCGGCGGCGAAGAAGCAGGCGAACCAGTACTGGACCCGCGCCAGCAGGCCGCTCTCCAGTGGCGCCTCCGGCAGGAGGCTGCTCATCGTGGCCACGGGTCAGTAGCTCAGGTCGAGGGCGAGGCCGCTGGTGATGTGGTGCGCCATCAGCAGGAGGACGGCGACCAGCATGGTCCACCAGGCGCCGACCACCACGGTCCGGGAGGTGTCCCGGTACATGGTGACGAGGGTGGCGAGGATCCCGCCGAAGATGAGGGTGTCCATGGGGCGGACCGTACCGACCTGCGGACTTCCGCCCCGCGAGGCGCGCCCCCGGGTCAGCCGGTTGCCCCGCCGGGCCCCGGTGCCCGGGTCAGCCGCCCCGGTGCTTGCGGCGGCCGCGCCGGCCGCGCGCCCCGCGCTCGCCGCCCCGGGCCCGGTCGTCCAGCGCGATCCACACCCGTACCTCGGTCCCCCCGAGGACCGAGCGCCCCAGCCGTACGTCGCCGCCCGTGGACTCGGCGACCCGCCGCACGATGTCCAGGCCCAGCCCGGTGGAGCCGTCGCGGGCTCCGTCGTTGCCGCGCCGCAGGGCGGCGGCCGGGTCGGCGATACCGGGGCCGGCGTCCGAGACGAGGACGATGACGGCGTCCCCGGCGTCGTGCACGTCCACCGCGAAGGGGGTGGCCTCCGGGGTGTGCCGGAAGACGTTGCCGAGCATCGCGTCGAGGGCCGCCGCCAGCTCGGGGCGGGCCACGGGGACGCGTACGGTGCGGTCCACGCCGGCGAGCCGGACCTCGCGGCCCTCGTCCTCCGCGAGCGCCGACCAGAAGGCCATCCGGTCGCGTATCACCTCGGAGGCGTCGCAGCCGGCGGTGGCCGCGGCGGCCGGCGGGCGCTGTTCGCGTGCGGTACGGATGATCGTGTCGACCTCCCGTTCCAGCTGCTCCACCGCCGCCCGGGTGTGCTCGGCGGCCGGGCCGTCCCCGAGGGAGGCGGCGTTGAGCCGCAGCACGGTCAGGGGGGTGCGCAGCCGGTGGGAGAGGTCGGCGGCGAGCTCCCGCTCGTTGGCGAGGAGTTCGACGACCTGGTCGGCCATGGAGTTGAACGCGACGGCCGCCGAGCGGAGTTCCTTGGGCCCGTCCTCGGGGACCCGTGCGCCGAGCTTGCCCTCACCCAGCTGGTGCGCGGCGTCCGCGAGCCGTTCTGCGGGGCGCACCAGGCGGGCGCCGAGCCGGTCCGCGACGGCGACCGAGCCGATGACGAGGGCGAGCCCGACCCCGCCGAGGATGACCCAGGCGGTGGTGACCCCGTTGCTGACCTCGCTCTCCGGCACGTAGATCTCGATCACCGCGATGTCGCCGGAGCCGAGGGCGACGGGCTGGAGCAGCGCCGAACCCCCGCCGGGGACGCCGGCGGTGGTCGCCCGTCCCAGGGAGCGGGTCTCGGCCACCGCGTGCGCTCCGGCGCGGCCGTCGCCGATGTCCACGGCGGCGGCGCCGCCGATCGCCGGCACGTGGACGGCCATCCGCCCGGCGGCGCCCATCTCGGTGGACTCCACGGCCCGGCGCAGCTGAGCCGGGTCGGTGGTGATGGACAGGGTCGGCCCCATGGTGGCGGCCTGCCGTTCGGCGTTGGAGAAGGCCCGGTCGCTGGCCATCTCCCGCACGACCATCGCGAGCGGCGCCGCGAAGGCCAGGACCACCATGGTCGTGACGGCGAGGCACACCTTGACCAGCGCCCACCTCACGGCGTCCGCCTCACGGCGCCCGCCTGACGGGTGTCCGGCTCACGGCGGTGCGGCTCTCCGCGGTGCGGCTCACAGCGGTGGCTCCAGTTTCACGCCGACGCCGCGCAGGGTGTGCAGGTAGCGGGGCCGGGCGGCGGTCTCCCCGAGTTTGCGGCGCAGCCAGGACAGGTGCACGTCTATGGTCTGGTCGTCCCCGTACGACTGCTGCCAGACCTCGGCGAGCAGCTCGCGCCGGGCCACGACCACTCCGGGGCGTCCGGCGAGGAAGGCCAGCAGGTCGAACTCCCGCCGGGTGAGGTCGAGCACCGCGCCGTCGAGCTCGGCCTGGCGGCGCAGCGGGTCGATGGCGAGCCCGCCGACGCGCAGCACGCGCGAGGGCGGTTCGGCTCCGGCGGCGGCGCGGGCGCGGCGCAGGACGGCGGCCATCCGGGCGGAGAGGTGCTCGACGGAGAAGGGTTTGGTCAGGTAGTCGTCGGCGCCGTCGTTGAGCAGCCGGACGATCTCGGCCTCGTCGTCGCGGGCGGTGGCGATGATGACCGGTACGTCGGTGATGCCGCGCAGCATCTTCAGGGCCTCGGAGCCGTCGAGGTCAGGCAGTCCGAGGTCGAGGATGACGACGTCGAAGGGGTTGTGGGCGACTTCGCGCAGGGCCTCCAGGGCCGTGCCGACGCTCCGGACGGTGTGCGAGGCCTCGGTCAGGTGCCGGATGAGGGCGGAACGTACGAACTGGTCGTCCTCGACCACGAGCACACTAGCCATGGGCGCACCGTAGTCCATCCGGAGGACCCGGGGAGGTGCCGGGCCGGGTCTGTGACGGGTGGTGCAGTATGTGCCCTGATGCGACGAGGACCTGTACATGCCATGGCCTGGGTGCTGGCGACCGCCGCCGCGGCGACCCTGTCGTGGTGGGGTGTGCACACCGTGCTGTCCGGGACCGCCTACGATCCCCCGCGCGCGGTGCCGCTGACGGCCGGGAGGCCCGGCGGACCGGCGCTGTCGTCCGCCACGCGGGGGCCGGACCCGACGCCGTCGCCGGGCCCTTCGGGTTCCGTTTCCGCTCCGCCCTCCGCGCCCCCGTCGGCGGCCCCGCCCCCGTCGGCCGGTGCGGGCGCGTCGTCGCCGGCGAAGCCGCAGCAGGCGCCGCCGCCCGGCCGGCGCCCGTCCCCGGAGGGCGGCCAGGGCGGCGGGTCGGGCACGGTGAAGAACTACTCGGTGTCGGGCGGCCGGGTCGTCTTCGACCTGGGGACCTCTTCGGCCGGGCTGGTCTCGGCGACCCCGGAGGCGGGCTGGCGGATGCAGGTGTGGAAGCAGGACTTCTGGATCCGGGTCACCTTCACCCAGGGCAGCCGCGAGGTGTCGGTGTTCTGCACCTGGCACGACCATCCGCCGGCGGTGGAGATCGTCGACCCGTAGGGCGGGTCAGCGGAAGACCGAGGGCGGCGGCTGCGGGGAGGCCACCGCCGAGGCGTCGGCGACCGGGGCCGCACCGCCGGTGAAGTCGGCCAGGGCGCGGCCGTGCTCGACCCGGCCGGGGTGCGGGTCGCTCGCCACGCGGCGGGTGAACTCCGCGACGGGCAGCTCCTGGTCGGAGGCCACGAGCACCGCATTGCCGAAACGTTTCCCCCGCCAGACCACGGGATCCGCCGCCAGCGCCAGCCGGGCGAACCGCGAAGCGGCGGTGGCGACCTGGCCCCGCAGGTGCGCCAGCGGCGGACCGTCCGCGAGGTTGGCCACGTACCACCCGGTGGGCGCGAGGGCCCGGCGTACGTCGTCCAGGAACTCCACGCTGGTCAGGTGGGCCGGCGTGCGCGCCCCACTGAACACGTCCGCGATCACCAGGTCCGCCCAGCCGTCCGGCACCTTCGCCAGCCCCGCCCGCGCGTCCACGGCCCGTACGCGGATCCGCGCCTGGGGGTCCAGCGGCAGGTGTTCCCGTACGAACGCCACCAGGGCCGCGTCGATCTCCACCACCTGCTGCGTGGAGCGGGGGCGGGAGGCGGCCGTGTAGCGGGCCAGGGTGAAGGCGCCGCCGCCCAGGTGCACCACGTTCAGGGGCTGCCGGGCGGGCGCGGCGAGGTCGATCAGGTGGCCGATCCGGCGCTGGTAGGCGAAGTCCAGCCGGGCGGGGTCGTCCAGGTCCACATGGGACTGCGGCGCCCCGTCGATCAGCAGGGTCCAGGCACGGGAACGCTCGCGGTCCGGTGCCAGCTCGGCGAGCCCGCCGCCCACCTGCCCGACGACCGGCCCGGCGTCCGGTATCGCGCCGCCCCTGTTGCCCCTGCTGCCCTTGCCCTTGCCTGCCACTCCCTCATTATGGCTGGTCAGCGCCTCAGCGGCAGTTGTCGGCCGCCTCGATCAGCCGGGCCGCCTCGCCGAGCGCGGCGCGCAGCACGTCCGGGTCGGTGACCGGCCCCACGGCCTCGGGGGGCAGCAGCCAGCCCGTGCTGCCGCCGGAGGCGGGCGAGACGGCGTCGCCGAAGCGCATGCCGCGCCCGTTGGTCTGCGTACAGGCACTGCCGGGCAGGTCCCAGGCGTCGGCGGTGCCGGGCGGGACGAGGAAGCCGAGGGTGTCGCCGGAGCCGTCGTGCAGCACCGGGCCGACGCCGGGGGCCGCCAGGCCGGCCCCGCGGCGGATGATGTCCACCGCCTCCAGCCCCTGGCGGGTGGGCACGGTCACCAGGTCCGGGGCCGCGGGGCAGGCCGGCGGCGGGAGGGGCGGCGCGGCGTGCGGATGGACGGGACCCGGGACCGGGCTCGGAGCCGGGGAGGCCGCGCCGGGCCCGGCCGCGGTGTTCGTTCCGATGCTGTCCATGCCGGCCTCCACCAAGGGGAACCCCTCCTCGATCCGTATCCGCATGGGTTCAACGCACGGAAGCGTCAACGGGTGCGGCGGCAAGACGCCGCAAAGGATGGCAGTTCATGGCGGATCGCGGGTGAGATATCCGTTTTGTAGCCAAACACCACATCAAGCGCCCGTCGGCGGCGGTACGTTCGTGCGCGCCGGAGCCCTGACTCCGGGGCGAGACCGACAGGGATCGAAGGGGGTCCTGCGGGACCCCTTGGGATCGTCCAGAGAGGCACACGTCCATGGCGGCGTCCCCCCACTCACCCAACTCCTCCTTCCGCAGGCTCCGCGGGCAGCGCTCCCCGGCCGAATTCGCGGCCCTGGTCCGGCGCGCGGCCCGGGAGATCGGCGAAACGGTTTCCTGCGACGCCCGCTACATCGGCCGGGTCGAGTCCGGCGAGATCCGCTGTCCCAACTACGCCTACGAACGCGTCTTCCTCCACATGTTCCCCGGCCGCACCCTGGCCGACCTCGGTTTCTCCCCGCGCGAGACCGTGCGCGGCCGCTCCGCGCAGCGCGCGCGGCCCGCGCCCCAGGTCCTCACCCACCTCGTCCGGCGTTCCAAGGAGAGCGACGTGCTGCGCCGCGCGTTCATGACCGGCGGTTCCGCCACCGTGGCGGCCGCCACCCTCAGCCTCACCCTGCTCGGCGACGGCCGCCGGATCCCCTCCCGCGCCGGTGAGGCCGAGGCCGCCGCGGTCGAGGACGCGGTACGCCAGATCAGGCTCCTGGACGACCGGCACGGCGCCGACGCCCTCTACCGGCGGGCGGCACAGCCCCTGAAGACCGCCTACGCCCTGCTCGACGCGGGCGCCACCCGGCAGTCCACCGAGGACCGGCTGCACGCCGGGGCCGGGGAACTGGCCGTCTCGGTGGGCTGGCTGGCGCACGACTCGGGCCGCTTCGAGGACGCCCGCTCGCACTACGCCGAGGCCCTGGCCACCGCCCGGGTCTCGGGCGACGCCGCCCTGGAGGCGCACGCCTTCAGCAACATGGCCTTCCTGGCCCGGGACCGCGGCCGCCCCCGCGAGTCGGTGCGGGCCGCCCAGGCGGGCCGGCACGCGGCCCGCTCGCTGGGTTCGCCCCGGCTGCTCGCGCTGCTGGCGCTGCGCGAGGCGGGCGGCTGGGCTGGGCTCGGCGACCGCAGGGCGTGCGAGGAGTCCCTGGCCCGGGCGCACGCGGAATTCGCGCGGGGCGCATCGCCCGCCGACCCGGAGTGGATGTCCTTCTTCGGCGAGGCGGAGCTGGAATCGCTGGAGTCCCGCTGCTGGGCCGCGCTCGGGGAGCACGCCCGCGCGGCCCGGCACGCCCGGCGCGCGGCCGACCTCCAGGACCCCCACTTCGCGCGGAACGTGGCCCTCTACACGGCGGAGCTCGCCGACGACCTGGCCCGGGCGGGCGCACCCGACGAGGCGGCCTGGGCGGGCGGACGGGCACTGGACCTGCTGGCCGAGGTCCGCTCGACCCGGATCAGGTCGATGCTGGCGGGCACGGCCCGCACCCTGGTCCCGCACCAGCGCTCCCCGCGCGTCGGCGCCTTCCTGGCCCGGCACGCCCAGGCCTGAACGAGCCCTCCCCGTCAGGCTCCGACGTACTCGAAGACCCCGCCGTCGGGGTGGCGCAGTACGGCCCGGCGCCCGTTCGGGGTCACGGCGGGAGCGGCGACCACCTCGGCACCGGCTCCGCGGGCCTCGGCCACCGCGGCGTCCAGGTCGGCGACGGCCAGGGTGGCCGCCACCCCGGCGAACCGCCCGGCGGCCTCGTCCGGCCCGGCGAAGAGCAGGAAGGGGCCGGTGGCGGCCAGTTCCAGGCCGGCGAAGGCGAACCGGGAGGCCGGCTCCCCGGTGAGCTTCTCGTAGAAGGCCGCCGCCGTTTCCAGGTCGGCCACGCGCCGGCGCAGCACCACTGAGCTGATCGTCATACTGCGATCATCCCAAAGGGGCGCCGCCGGACGGGAGTTGGGGTCAGCCCTCCAGGTGCCCCGTGTCGTTCCAGCGCTCCAGCGCCGGGGCGCCGTAAGCCCAGCCCAGGACCGACAGGGAGGTGGGCTCCAGCCGGATGCGGGCGCCGAAGGAGGCCTCGAAGCCGAGCCAGCGGGCGGCGAGGGTGCGCAGGATGTGGCCGTGGGCGAAGACGAGGACGTCGCGCTCCGCCGAGCGGGCCCAGGCCACGACCTCGTCGGCGCGCGCCGCGACGTCGGCGACGGACTCGCCGCCGGGGGCCCCGTCGCGCCAGATCAGCCAGCCGGGCCGGACCGCCTGGATCTCGGCCGGGGTCATGCCCTCGTAGTCGCCGTAGTCCCATTCCATGAGGGCGTCCCAGGGGTCGGCCTGCGCCCCGTAACCGGCCAGGTCGCAGCTCTCGCTGGCGCGGACCAGCGGGCTGGTGCGCACCTCCAGGCCGCGCAGGTCCGCCCAGGGCTCCCGGGCCAGGCGCTCGCCCAGCCGCTTCGCCCCCAGCCTGCCCTCCTCCAGCAGCGGCACGTCCGTGCGTCCGGTGTGCTTGCCGAGCCGGGACCATGCCGTCTGCCCGTGGCGGGCCAGCAGGATGCGGGGGGCCATCTGTGTTTCTCCCGGTCCTTGGGGGTTCACCCCTCCAGGGGCGATGGGGTCGTCCGTCCATCATCCCCGACGGGAAACGGGGACGTCCGGGCCGGTCGGCGGGACGGCGGAAGGGGCGGGCAGGAGCGGCCGGGGGCGCCCGGGAGGCGCACGCCGGGAGACCGCCGGGAGGACGACCGGCTCGTTCCCCGGCGGGCCGCGCGGCGGACACCGGGCGGACGACCGGCTCGTTTCAGCCGTATGACCACGATTGTCAGTGGCGGATGGGACACTTCCGCCCGTGAGCTCCTACCCGCCCGCCGGCCCGCCCCAGACGACACTGCGGCAACGGCTCGCCGACCTGCGCGGCCCCGCCGTGCCGCCCCGACCGCTCGACGCCCGGGCCCTCGCCGCGCTCGCCGCCAACCCCGGCTGCGGCAGACGGGCCCTCCTCGACGGCGCCGGCATCGACAAGACCGCGCTCGCGGCCGCCCTGGGCTCCCCCGCCGCCTTCGGGCAGTCGCAGTTCGCGATCGTGCGCGGCAACTCCTTCGAGGCCAAGGTCAAGGCCGACGGCGGAGCGGAACTGCTGCGGCTGACGCACGCACGCCTCGGCGGCGGGGCCGAGCCGCCCGGGCCGCACTCCCGGGTGCCGGACCTCACCGCCGCCGGGCCCGAGGGACGTGCCGCGCGGACGGCGCTGGCCCTGCGGGAGGCCACCGCCGCGCGGACGTGGACGCTGCTGGACCATCCGATGCTGGCCCTGGAGGTGGCGGGCACCCCCGCGTACCTGGAGCCCGACGCCGTCGTGGTGCACCCCGACGGCCGCTGGACCGTGGTGGAGATCAAGTCGTTCCCGATGATCGACGGGGCCGCCGACGCCGCGAAGGTGGGGGCCGCCGCGCGGCAGGCCGCCGTGTACGTGCTGGCCCTGGAACAGACCGCCGGGAAGCTGGAGGGGGCCGAGGTCGGCCACCAGGTGCTGCTCGTCTGCCCGAAGGACTTCTCCAACCTGCCCACCGCCGCGCCCGTGGACATCCGCCGGGAGCGGTCGGTCACCCGCCGCCAGCTGGAGCGGCTGACCCGGGTGGAGGAGCTGGCCGAGGGGCTGCCGCCGGGGCTGTGCTTCGACCCCGCGCGGCCCGCCGCCGAGCTGACCGAGGCCGTCTCGGCGGTCTCCGCCTCCTACGCCCCCGAGTGCCTCGCCGCCTGCGAACTGGCCTTCCACTGCCGGGAGCGGGCCCGCGCCGCCGGGGAGCCGGCCGCGCTCGGCCGTTCCGTCCGGGGGGAGCTGGGCGGCCTCGCCACCGTCGAGGCGGCCCTCGCGGCGGCCGCCGGAGCGGGCCCCGAGGGCGATGCCACCGCCCAGGCGCTGCGCCAGGCGGCCCGGCTGCGCGCCGAGGCGCTGGAGCCGGCCGCCGCCCGACCCCCGTACCAGGCCCCGGAGACCCCCGAATGCCCCTGCTGAGCACCCTGGCCCGGCTGGAGGCGGTCCGCGCGGGCCGCGCCCGGCCGCTCGCGACCGTACGGCACCGCCATCTGAGCGGGCGGCCGCTGGTCCTCGTACCGCTGACCACCGCCGGTGAGGCGGGCGCGCCGCTCGGCGCGATGCTGGGCACCGACCCGCAGGACCCGCGGGTCTTCGTCATACCCCAGCCGCGCGACCGGGACCTGCGCTGGGAGTTCCTGGCCGCCCTGGCCGCCGAGGTGATGGCGTACGTGGACGCGTACGCGGACGTCGTCGAGCCGGCCGAGCGCACCGAGACCGACCCGGAGACCGGCAGGAAGGTCAAGGTCGAGGCCGAACTGTGCGTGGACGCGCCGCAGATCGTCGTACCGAGCCGGGCCGGCATCGAGTACGTGCGCCTGCTGGGCCGGTCGATGCGGTTCCGGCGGACCGCCGAGGAGGACCCCGACAACCCGTACCCGGCGCCCACTCAGGTGCCGCTGCTGGGCCGCTGGTTCACGCACCTCGCCGAGCGTTCCCGGGTCCCCGGCTCCTCGATGCTGCTGTCCGCCACGGAGCTGCTGGCCCGGCACTGGGCGACCGGCCAGAGCAGCCTGGAGGACCAGCACCTGGGGGCGCTCCTCGCGTGGATCGACCCGCCGGAGGGCGTCTCGGGGGCGGAGCGGGCGCTGCGCGTGGAGCTCGCGCGGGACGGAGACGGGCAGCTGCTGGTGCCGCCGTCCGGCCCGGCCACCGACCCGGCATTCGACAACAAGCTGCTGGCGCCGGCGATCGCCAGGTACGACGCGGCCCGGGCGGCGGGCGGACCCCGCGACGGCGATGCGGTGCGGGCGGCCGAGCGGGCGGTCCGGCGGCTGGTTTTGGACCAGATGCGGCCCGCCTGGTCGCAGACCTGGCAGGCGATCGAGCTGCTGCGCACCCTGCCGCCGGGCGAACGTGCCGAGGAGCGCTGGACCCGCGACCGCTGGTCGTTCACCGGCCACCGCGACCGGGTCCGGGCCGGCGAGCCGCCGCAGCCGCGCCGCGACGACGCGGTGACGGCGGCCCAGAAGCTGGCCACGCGGGAGACCGAACAGGTACGGCTCGACGCCCAGGAGGCGCTGGACGACCCGCTCGTCATGGCGGGCCGGCGGTTCGCGGGCGAGGCCTTCGCCGGTGAGGTCACCGAGGTGCTGATGGAGTGGACGGAGGGCAAGCGGCCCCGGCCGCGCCCGCTGGTGACGGTGGCCACCGAGGACCGGCCGCAGCTGGCGGACGAGGGCGGCGGCAAGGTGTACCGGTCCCTGGACGGCCGCCAGCAGGCCTTCGAGTTCGTGCGGTACGAGGACGACGGGCAGCTGGTGCTGCGCGTGCTCGACAAGATGGGCGCCGGCCGGGAGCCGGTGGCGGGCTCGGTGCCGCAGAAGGGCGACCGGGACTGCTGGACGCTCTTCGAGCACGACGCGCGCGGCGGCCCGAAGCTGCCCGACCCGGAGAACACCCCCTGGACGCACGGCGGCCCGCCGGGCTCCCGGACCGCTCCCGCCCTGGACGCCGTGACCGACGAGGACCTGCTGTGACCACCGCCTTCGACCCGGCCGCGGCCGCCGACCGGGCCACCGCCGCCATCCTCCACGACACCCTGCACGGCACCGAGCGGGGTGTCGTCGTGGACTCCCCGCCCGGGGCCGGCAAGTCGACGCTCGTGGTGCGGGCCGCCCGGGAGCTGGCCGCCGCCGGGCGCCGGCTGATGGTGGTCGCGCAGACCAACGCCCAGGTGGACGACCTGGTGCTGCGGCTCGCCGAGAAGGACCCGGAGCTGAAGGTGGGCCGGCTGCACAGCAGCGACGCCGACGCCTACGACCCGGCGCTGCGGGACCTGCCGTCCGTCACCCTCTCCGCGAAGCCGGCGGAGCTGGCCGAGCTGCCGATCACGATCTCCACGGCCGCGAAGTGGGCGTACGTCAAGGACGCCGAGCCGTGGGAGCACGCCATCGTCGACGAGGCCTACCAGATGCGCTCCGACGCGCTGCTGGCCGTGGCCGGACTGTTCGAGCGGGCGCTGTTCGTGGGCGACCCGGGGCAGCTGGACCCGTTCAGCGTGGTCGGCGCGGAGCAGTGGGCCGGCCTGTCGTACGACCCTTCGGCGAGCGCCGTCTCCACCCTCCTCGCCCACAACCCACAGCTGCCGCAGCACCGGCTGCCGGTGTCGTGGCGGCTCCCGGCGACGGCCGCGCCGCTGGTCTCGCGCGCCTTCTACCCCTACTCGCAGTTCCGCAGCGGCACCGGCCCCGGCGAGCGCCGTCTCGCGTACGGGGTCGCGGGCGACGGCTCGGGCCCGGACCGCGTCCTGGACGAGGCCGCCGCGTCGGGCTGGGGGCTGCTGGAGCTGCCCGCGCGGCACACCCCGCGCACGGACCCGGAGGCGGTGCGGGCGGTGGCCCTGGTGGTGCGGCGCGCCCTGGACCGCGGTGCGGTCACCTCGGACGAGCGGTCCCCCGCCCCCTCCCCGCTGACCCCGGCCCGCATCGCCGTCGGCACGGCCCACCGCGACCAGGCCGCGGCGGTGCGCACGGCCCTGGCGGCCCTGGGCGTCGCGGGCGTCACGGTCGACACCGCGAACCGGCTCCAGGGCCGCGAGTACGACCTCACGGTGGTCCTGCACCCCCTGTCCGGCCGCCCCGACGCGACGGCCTTCCACCTGGAGACGGGCCGCCTGTGCGTCCTGGCCTCGCGGCACCGGCACGCCTGTGTGGTGGTGGCCCGGGCGGGAGTGGCGGAGCTGCTGGACGACCACCCGTCGACGGAACCGGTGCAGCTGGGCGTGACGGTGAAGTTCCCGGACGGGTGGGAGGCGATGATGACCACGTGGGACTCCTGGTCCGACCACCGCGTCCGGTGGCGGCCGTAGGGCGTGCCCGGCGCCTGGAGGGCTACTGCTCCCCGAACGCCATCCACTTGGCGGGGGTGGCCAGCGGTTCGAAGCCGGCGCGGGCGTAGACCTCGTGCGCGTCGGCGGTGGCCAGCATGATCCGGCGCAGTCCGTACGGGGCCAGGTGGGCCTTGACCGCTTCGACGAGGGCGGCGCCGAGGCCCTTGCCCCGCGCGGCCGGGTCCACGTACACGTCGCAGAGCCAGGCGAAGGTGGCCCGGTCGGTGACGATCCGCGCGTAGCCGAGCTGGGCACCCGAAACGCTGTCGTACACGCCGAAGTTCAGGGAGGACCCGACGGCCCGGTCGTGGCTCTCGCGGCTGCGGCCCAGGGCCCAGTACGCGTCCTGCGACAACCAGCGGTGGACCAGGGCGTTGTCGAGCCGGTCCGGGTCGGTGGAGATCTCGTAGCCGTCCATCGGGCCATCCAAGCACCGCCCGCCGGAGCCGGGCCAGCGGATATCAGCCGGCGGCGGACCCCGAGCCGGACCCGGAGCCCGGGCCCCAGCCGGGCGGCAGCAGGTCCCAGGAGTCGCGGCCGAGCCACTCGCCGAAAGTGACCGGCCGGGCCCCGCCCGCGTGGTCGAGGGAGAGCGGGACGATGAGCCCGCACGAGGCGCGTCCGTCCCACCACATCGTGCCGGTGAGCGGCCCCGATATCACCAGCAGAGTGGCGAAGCCGCAGCCGTGCTCCTGAAGGCGCATCGCGCCCGCCGTCCGCCGGTTCTCGAACACCTCGCACTCCGCGTCCCATGCGTTCCACGCCGCCGTGAGCACGGCGGGGTCGGGGAAGTCCGCCTCGCGCGGCTCGCGGTCCTCCAGCGCGGCGTCGGCCTCCACGTACGAGTCGGGGGGCGGGAACGGCTCGGACAGCAGGTCGGGGCGCAGTACGTCGTCCCCGGGCCAGCGCCAGCCGTCGCCGGTGCGCACCACGCCGAATCCGCCGGTGTCCGCGCCGCGCAGGTACGCCCGGTAGTCGGCGGGGAAGCGGACGCCGAGCGCGTGTTCGGCGTCGGCGATCTCGTCCTCGTTCAACGGGGGTCGTCGGGTGGCGGGCGGGTGCATGCCACGAGCCTACGAGGTGACCGCGGCGGCTATCCGGGGTTGTCCTTGCGGGCGATGCCGAAGTGGCGGCGGAGGGTTTCGCCGGCGTCGGCGAGGGCGTGCAGCTGTTCCGGGGTGAGGACGTCGATCAGGTGCCGCCGTACGGATTCCACGTGCAGCGGGGCCGCCGCGTTGATGGTGTCCAGCCCTTCGGCGGTGAGTGCCACCTCGGCGCCCCGGCCGTCGGTGGCCACCTCCTCGCGGCGGACGAGGCCGCGCCGCTGCATCCGGCTGATCTGGTGGGAGAGGCGGCTGCGCGACCACTGCATCAGCACCGCGAGGGCGCTGATCCGCATGCGGTGGCCCTCCGTGGAGCCGAGCACCGAGAGGACGTCGTAGTCGGCCTCGGACAGGGCGCTGTCCAGGTTGAGGTCACGCGCGATCTGGGCGTCGACCAGGGGGAACATCCGGCGCCACGCGTACCAGGCGTGCTGTTCGGACTCGGTGAGCCAGCGGGGGTGGGCCGGCTCCGGCGTGTCGGTCATGGGGGCAGCCTAACGAGTCTGGTGATACATCAACTATCTAGTTGACATATCACGCAGCAGCGACTTTCCTGGGTGACACGTCAACAACCAGACTGCGATCAGCACACCGCACCTCCACACCAAGGGAGTTCAGCCATGACCCGCCTCCTCGTCCTTTCCGCCGCCACCCGCCCCACCTCCTCCGGACGGCCCCTCGCCGAGTGGGTCGCCCGCCAGGCCCGCGAGCATGGCGCCTTCGAGGTCGTCCCGGTGGACCTCGCGGAGCTCGCCCTGCCCTTCCTGGACGAGCCGGAGTACGCCTCCAGCGGCAACTACACCCACCGGCACACCCAGGAGTGGAGCGCGCTCGTCGACTCCGCCGACGCGTTCGTGTTCGTCCTGCCGATGTACAACGGCGGGTTCACCGCCCCGTTCAAGAACGCCGTCGACTTCCTCTACCGCGAGTGGCAGGGCAAGCCGGTCGGCCTGGTCAGCTACAGCGCGGGCGGCTCCGGCGGCGCCCCGGCCGCCCGGATGCTGCTGCCGGTCCTCACCCAGCTCGGCATGCGGCCCGCCGAGCGCTCCGTGGCGGTCGCCGGCATCAACGCGCTGATCGGGGCCGAGGGCTTCGGGGCGCCGGAGGGCCTGGCCGGCGAGGTCGCGGGCGTGCTGGACGACATCGCGGCGCTGGCGAAGGAGCCCGCCGCCGCCTGACGCACGGCACCCTTGCGCGACGCTGGACAATGGAGGGTGGCCCAGGAGTTCGCAGCGCAGCAGGAGGACACGCATGGCAGAGCCCGAGCGGACCGAGCGGAGGCAACGGCCGGCACCGCTGCTCTTCGAGCCCTCGGAGGCCGTCACGGACCCGGAGCACTTCTTCGACCTGGAGTCGATCGAGGACCCGCACGAGCTGCTGACCCGGGCCACCGAGCTGACGCTGGCCTTCCGGGCCGCGCAGGACCGGGCCGTCGAGTTCCAGGCCCTGGCGGCGGCCCAGCTGGCGGACCCCCGGCGCTTCGACCGGCTCCCGCCGGAGGCCATCGCGGCGATCGCGGAGTGGACCGAGGACTACGCCCGCAAGATGATCGAGTTCGGCGAGGACCTCCAGCGCGGCACCACCCCCGGCACCGTCTAGGCACGCCCGGCCGGGTCGCACGGAAACAGGGCGGCCGGTCCCCGGGGACCCTGCGGCGCGCGGCATATGCGCGGCGCAACATACCCCAGGACCGCCCGCCCTGTCCCGGTTTTCGGTAACTCCGCGGAACGGCTGCGCTACGGCGGGTACACCTGGCATATGACGACCTTGACGACGGCCGCCGGCTGCCCCGCCCTCGACGGCCCCGACGCACGCACCGCGGCCACCCAGGTCACCGCGCAGGGCGCCGCCTGGCTGGCCTCAGCGTCCGCCCGCCCGCACGAGACGCTCGCCGTCTGGGAGGCGCGGCCCACCGCGCCCGCCGTGCTGCCCTGCGGGACCGCGTTCGACGTCGTCAACGTTCCGCTCGTGCTCGGCCGCCGCATGCTCGACCTGCTCTGGGAGCGGGGGCCCGGCTCGGGGCCGGCCGCCGTCCACCGCGGGCGGATGCTGCTCTTCGCCGCCCCCGGCACCGCCCAGCGGCTCCCGGCGCTGCTCGCGTGGGAGGAGTGGGGCCCGGCCGCCCCGGCCCCGCTGTGCCACGGCCACGGGGACGCCGTCACCGTGCCCCCGCTGTCCGCCGCCCCGGGCCCGTCACGCTGGCTGGTGGCCCCGGACGCCCGGCGGCCCTGGCTCCCCGGGCCGGACGCCCTGCTCTGGGCGTTCCTGCACGCGGCCCGGGGTCCGGTATCGATTTTTGGTTCGGCCGAAACGCCTGCTAATGTCTACGACGTCAGCAGGCGCCGCTAGCTCAGTTGGTTAGAGCAGCTGACTCTTAATCAGCGGGTCCGGGGTTCGAGTCCCTGGCGGCGCACAGACGGGAGAAGGCCCCCGCTCTTCGGAGCGGGGGCCTTCTTCGTGTGCGCGCGGCGGCGGGAACGGCTTCGCTCAGGTCGTGATCTTCACCGTGTAGGCGCCCGACTGGGTCCGGTCCGCCACCTCGATGGTGATGCGCTCCCCCGGCACCGTGAAGGTCTCCCCGACCTCCAGCGGCGCGTCCGCCAGCGGCGGGTAGACCGAGCGGTCCCAGCAGGCCTCCGTGCGGGGGTGCCCGTCCAGCACCTCGATCGGCCCGCCGCCCGAGGACGCCTCGTTGCGGACCCGGTAGACCAGGACCCCTTCCGTACAGGTGTCCCCGTCGTTCCCGGCGGAGCCGCGCGCTTCGACCGCGATCGCGCTGCCGGGGCCCGTACGGATCACCGCGAGCCGGGTGCCGCCCGTGCCGCCCGGCGGCGGCGCCTCCGACAGCGGCTGGAGGGTGTGCAGCGAGGTGCCGGACCGTACGCAGTCCACCTGGGCGGGGTCCAGCCAGCCCAGCTTCCACTTGTGCCAGGCGAACAGGTCCGGGGACATCCCGAACTGGCTGCCCATGACGTCCCAGTCGCCGACGTAGGTGTCCCAGTCGCCCTTGCCGTCCGCGGGCCGGTGGTAGAGGTCGGGCAGGTCGAAGACGTGCCCGGTCTCGTGCGCCAGCACGTTGCGGTCCGGCGGGTGCTGCTCGAAGACGGTGACGATCCGCCGCAGCTCCGAGCCGTCCGCCACGACCGGGCGGTCGAAGTTGACGACCTTGGTGGCGTCGGAGTCCACGCCGGGGGCACTCGGGTCGGCGATGAAGTACACGATGTCGTACGCGCTGAAGTCCACGCGCGGATCGGCGGCCGCGACCGCGTCCCGCAGGTAGGCCGCCCGGTCCTCGGGGGCCCAGTCGCGCCGTATCCCGTACGCGGTCGCCGGCCGGGGCATCCGGATCCACTGCTTCTGCGGGTGCGGGGCCAGCCGGAACCGGCCGTAGGAGGCGCGCTCGAAGAAGTCGCTGGTCGCCGGGAAGTAGTCGGCCGTCAGCTCGGCGGGGGTGACGGCGGTGCGGTGGCCGGGGAAGGAGAGGAAGACCATGACCGCGTGCAGCGTGCGCTCCGGCTTGGGGTAGGAGCCGTTCCAGGTGTCCACGCCGAGGGAGTGGTGGGCGGCCGTCCGCGTCAGCGCGCAGGGCCCCGCGGCGGTGGTGTCGGCGACGGCCGGACCCGCGACGAGCGACATGGCGGCGAGCGCCGTCATGGAGGTGAGGGCCGCGGCCGTACTTCGCATGCGGGAGCGGTCCACTCCCCCGGGTGTCTGCTCTCGCCGCACGTCGACCTCCAGCGTGGTGGATTCGTCCCGTCCCATCCACCTTGAGGCGATTGTCTGACTAATGTCCTGTTCCGGTGCCCCACATGAGTGACCGGTACGGCAAGCCGGTGACCCCGGAGTTCACGGCGGGCACTACAGAACGTCACGATCGATCACATGAGATCGACTCGCGCCGCCCGATGCTCACAGATGCGCGCAAACGGTCACCCGGCCCCTGTCCGACACCCCGTCAGGCGGCCCCTCGAACGGCGTCAGCATGGCGACGGACCCGTCCCCGCACGGCGACGCCGCTGGATAGGGGCTCCCGGCAGCCTCTATGATCGGCACACTTTCCTGCGCGGACACTCACGAACACAGCGGGAGCGAACGGTGAGCGGAACCTCAGAGGAGACCGGTTCGGCGGCCGAGAGCACCCGACCGACCCTTACGGAGCGTCACCAAACCGTGTCTGCCGTGCCCGAACCGCGCGACTACCGCGCCGCCTTCGACGCGGCGCACCTCGCCATGGCCGTCATCGGCCGCGGCGGCGAGGTGATCGCCGCCAACCGGGCCCTGGCCACCCTCCTGGGAGCCGAGCCGCACGCCCTCGCCGGGCAGTGCGCCGCCGACCTGGTGGACCTGGCGGCGGAGGCCCGTACCTGGCAGGCCTACCAGGAGGTGCTGCGCGGCCGGCAGGCCCGGCTGCGGTGCACGCGCCGGCTCAAACACCCCGACGGGCACTCGCTGTGGGCCGAGGTCACCCTGGGCCCGGTGACCGGCACCCCCGACGTCCTGCTGTCCGTCGCCGACATCACCGACCGGCGCGACCTCCAGGCCCGGCTGCGGCACCTCCAGATGCACGACCCGGTGACGCGGCTGCCCAACCGGGCACTCTTCTTCGAGCGGCTCTCGGCCGCCCTGGAGGCCTCCGCCTACGGCACGGGCGGCACCGGCCGGATCGGCCTGTGCTACCTGGACCTCGACGGCTTCAAGGCGGTCAACGACACCCTGGGCCACCGGGTCGGCGACCGGCTGCTGACCGCCGTGGCGGCCCGGCTCAGCCAGTGCGCCGACCAGTCCGGCTACGGCCGCTCGGGCGGGCACCTCGTCGCCCGGCTCGGCGGCGACGAGTTCGCCCTGCTGGTCGAGGACTCCACCGGCACCGAGCAGCTCGCCGACCTGGCGCGCAGCGTACTGGCCGCCGTACAGGAGCCCTTCGACCTCGCCGGGCAGCGGCTGTCGGTGTCCGCGTCGATCGGCGTGGTCGAGCGGGACGCGGCCGGCACCTCGGCGACGGGACTGATGCAGGCGGCGGACACGACCCTGTACTGGGCGAAGGCGGACGGCAAGGCCCGCTGGACCCTCTTCGACCCCGAGCGCAACGCGCACCGGATGACCCGCCAGGCGCTCTCCTCCAGCCTGCGCCCGGCCGTGGAGCGCGGGGAGTTCGAGCTGGAGTACCAGCCGCTGGTCGACCTGGAGAGCGGGGTGGTGCGCGGGGTGGAGGCCCTGGTCCGCTGGCGGCACCCGCAGTTCGGGATGCTGACGCCGAATCGGTTCATCGGCATCGCCGAGGAGGACGGCTCGATCGTGCAGCTGGGCCGGTGGGTGCTGCGCACGGCGTGCCGCCAGGCGCGCCGCTGGCAGATCGAACAGCCCAGCGACTCGCCGGTGTTCGTCTCGGTGAACGTGGCGGTGCGCCAGGTCTGGGACTCGGACCTGGTGGGGGACGTCGCGGAGATCCTCGCCGAGACCGGGCTGGCCCCCCAGCTGCTCCAGCTGGAGCTGACGGAGTCCGCGGTGATGGGGTCGGCGGGCCGCCCCCTCCAGGCCCTCCAGGCGCTCAGCGACATGGGCGTGCGGATCGCCATCGACGACTTCGGGACCGGCTACTCGAACCTCGCCTACCTGAGCCGGCTCCCGGTGTCCGTGCTGAAGCTGGACGGCTCCTTCGTCCGCGGCTTCCGCTACGAGGAGGGCACCCACCCGAACCCGGCCGACGAGACCATCGTGGAGGCCCTCGTCCAGCTCGCGCACCGGCTGGGGCTGACGGTCACCGCCGAGTGCGTGGAGACCGCCGGCCAGGCGGCCCGGCTGCGCCGCGTCGGCTGCGACACCGGGCAGGGCTGGCTGTACTCCCGCGCGGTGGCGCCGGAGCGGATCGCCGAGATGATCGCGCCGCCGCCGGGGGCCCGGTTCGCCTCGGGGACGCCGGAGGCCTGAGGGCCGTCGTGCGCCCCGGGAACCGGAACCGCCCCGCCCCCGGGAAGGGGGCGGGGCGGGCCGGCGCTCGGCGCGGGGTGGGGGGAGATCAGCAGGCGCCGAGGTCCTTCCAGACACCCCATTCACCGGTGGTGCCGGGCGCCTCGTTCTGCGTCCACCACTGGGCCCGGTACTTGCGGCCGTTGTGCGAGACCTCGTTGCCGGCGGTGTAGACGGTGCCCGCGACGTAGGCCGGGACGCTGCCGCAGCCGGTGGTCGGGGGCGTCGTCGGCGGGGTCGTCGGCGGCGTGGTCGGCGGGGTGGTGGGAGGCGTGGTCGGCGGGGTGGTCGGCGGCTGGGTGGCAGCGCCGAGGGCGTCCGAGATCTGGTTCAGCAGCGTGGTGTTGTTGTCCAGGCCGAGCAGGGAGTACATCATCGCGCCGGCCAGGCCGCGCTGCTTTCCGTAGTCGACGCGGGCCTGGACCGACTTCTGGTTCAGGCCGGTGAAGAACTCGCCGTCCTTGTAGAAGTACGAGGCCTTGGCCTGGTCGTCCCAGTAGGTGGTCGCCGGGTTGTCGACGATCCCGCCGAGCTCCTTGTAGTTGGCGATGCCGGCCTGCTGGCTGGTGGGACGGGCGCCGGAGGCGCCGGTGGCCGGCTGGGCCAAGCCGCCCGCCGCCCCGGCGGGGACGCCCTTCCAGCCGCGGTAGTAGAACTCGTAGCCCAGGGTCAGCTTGCTGGCGGGGAACCCGCCGGCGATGCCGTAGGCCGGGTTGCCGTCGAGCCAGGAGTCGATGGCGTTGTCGATGCTGTACTTCTGGGTGCCCGGGGCGATCACGTCGGTCGGGTCGCCGGCCGGGGAGTACAGCGGGGACTGGTGGTACGTCGGCCCGTCGCCGTCCCAGGCGCCGTGCATGTCGTACGTCATGATGTTCGCGTAGTCGAGGTACGCGCCGATCTTGTCCGTCTCGATGTGCTTGATCTTGTCCTGGCCGGCCGGGAGGGCCGCGGTCAGCATGAACTTCTTGCCGCCGTTGGCCTGGCCGTAGGCGTCGAGCTGCTCGCGGAACTCCTTGAGCAGGAGGGTGAAGTTCTGCTTGTCCTCGGGGGCGTAGTGGTTGCCGAGGTGGCCGTCGGGCGAACCGGGGTACTCCCAGTCGATGTCGATGCCGTCGAAGACCCCGGCCGCCGTGCCGGGGCCGCCGAAGCCGTCGGCCTTGGGCAGGTTGCCCTTGATGTACTGGTCGATGCAGGAGGAGACCAGCTTCTTGCGGGAGGCGTCGGTCTTCGCCGCGTCGCTGAAGTACTTGGAGTACGTCCAGCCGCCGAGCGAGATGTTGATCTTCAGGTGGGGGTACTTGGCCTTCAGCTGCTTGAACTGGTTGAAGACGCCCACGATCGGCTGGTCCCACTTGTCCGCGACGCCGCTGACGCTGTCGGCCGCGCTGAAGGACTTCTGGTAGTCGGCGTACGAGTCGCCCGCGCTGTCACCGGCGTTGGGGTTGTTGTCGTCGCCCGCCGCCTTGTTCGCCTCGAAACAGGTGAGCTCGGTGGGGTGGATGTTGCCGAACGAGTAGTTGATGACGTCCAGCTTCCCCGCTATGCCCCGGGTGTCGAGGTGCTTGGGGTAGAAGGCGTTGCCGTACACGCTCCACTGGTCGTAGTAGGCGATCCGCACACCGCCGGCCGTGGCGGTGGTGGAGGCGTCGGCGGCCTGTGCGGTGCCGAGTCCCGCGAAGCCGGCCAGCGCACCGGCCGCCAGCGCGGCCGTGGCGGCGGCCGCGATGAGGGGTTTACGAATGTGCATGAACTGCCTCCGTGGGGGTGGGAGGTGAGGAAATCAGCGGTAGGTGAGAGAAGTGATAGCGATCACCCGGCGCCCCAGTCAATGGTTTGGACCAAATAAGGACTAGACCACTCAACGGCCAAATCCCCTCGTCAGAGAGCTGAGCGCACATCAAAAACAGCCCGCCACCCCCGGTGACGAGCGGTTTAAGACTCCCTTAGGCCATGCTCCGGCAAGCCTTCAGCAACAAACCAGCCGAATGCCGTTCCCCCGGATCCACCCCCGCTCAGGCCCGCGTCGAGGGCTCGGCGGGCATCCCGTACGCATCTGCGACGAGTCCGTACGAGCGCAGCCGGGCCTCTCCGCCATGGGCGTTGGCGGTCAGCATCAGCTCGTCCGCGCCCGTCCGCGCCACCAGCGCGTCGAGTCCGGCCCGGACCTCGTCGGCGGTGCCGTGGACGACGTTGGAGAGCCAGCCGTCGACGAACTCCCGCTCCAGCGGCGAGAAGCCGTACGCGGCCGCCTCCTCGGGCGTCGGGACCAGCCCGGGCCGCCCGCCGCGCAGGCGGAGCATCGACAGCGCTCCGGTCAGCACCTGCGCACGCGCCTCGGCAGCGGTGTCGGCGGCCAGCGCCGAGACTCCGATGAGGGCGTACGGGGCGTCCAGCACCGCCGAGGGGCGGAAGCTGTCGCGGTACAGCTCCAGCGCGGGCAGGGTGCCGGCCGCGGAGAAGTGGTGGGCGTACGCGAAGGGCAGGCCCAGCTCCCCCGCGAGCCGGGCGCTGAAGCCGGAGGAGCCCAGCAGCCAGACCGGGGGGCGCCCGGCGGGCCCCTGCACCGGGCCGGGCACGGCGTGCACGCGGGCGTACGGGTGCCCGTCGGGGAAGTCGTCGTCCAGGAAGCGGGTCAGCTCCGCGAGCCGCCGGGGGAACTCGTCCGCCGCCTCGTCCAGCCGTCCGGGCCCCCGCAGCGCGGCTGCCGTACGGGGGTCGGTGCCCGGCGCCCGGCCGAGCCCGAGGTCGATCCGCCCCGGGGCGAAGGCCTCCAGGGTGCCGAACTGCTCGGCCACGGCGAGCGGGGCGTGGTTGGGCAGCATGACCCCGCCCGAGCCGAGGCGGATCCGCGAGGTGTGGGCGGCGAGGTGGGCCAGGATCACGGCCGGGGAGGAGCTGGCGACCCCGGGCATGGAGTGGTGCTCGGCGACCCAGTGGCGGTGGTAGCCCCGGGCCTCGGCCTGCCGGGCGATCCTCACGCTGGTGCGCAGGGACTCGTGGGCGGTGGACCCGCTGCCCACGGTGACCAGGTCGAGCACCGACAGCGGCACCGGCGCCCCGCCGCGGGCGGTCCCGCGGATCGGGTCGTGCGGGCGGCCCTGGGCCCGGTCCCGCGGGCGGTCCTGGGCCCGGTCCCGGTCCGGCTCCCCGGCCGGAGCCGTGGGCGCCGGAGCCGCCGCCGGATCCTGGGCCGCGGCCCGGTCCGCCTGCGGAGGGCCGCCTTCCGCCGACCCGCCCGTGCGCCGGCCCGCGTCCCCGGTGTCGCTCATCGTCGCTCCCGTCCCGTCCCGCTCGTGCGCCCGCGGGCGCCCCGTACGCCTCGTACGGCGTTCGTACGAAGAACTCGAACGGGAAGTGCTCGCCGGGCATTCCCGGCAGACCGGGGCATGCCCATGCCGCTGGCATATGCCGAACGAGTAGTTCCAGGCCGGGCGACTTGATTAAGCCATCAATCTCATCAACACACGCTCCACGTGGGCCTCTTGATGGCTATCGTGGTAGAGCAAGCGGTAACAACCTGGTAGGGGGAAACCGTGGCGCTGAAGCCCGAGCCGACCGCGCCGTTCCACTCGGTGCAGTACGCCCTGCGCGTACTCGAAACGATCTCGCGGCACACCGGCGGTGTGACCGACGTACAGATCGCGCGTGAGACCGGCCTGCCCGCGGTCCATCTCGCCCCGATGCTCCTCATGCTCCGCCGCGAGGGATACGTCCTCCAGGTCTCCGACGGCGCCTACGCCATAGGTGACTCCCTCGTCCTGCTCGGCTCCGGCCTCGGCCGGCAGCAGGCCCTCCAGGAAAAGCTCCAGGACACCCTCGACAAGCTGCGGGACTCGGTCGGCGCGGCCGTCTACATCAGCCGCTACGTGGACGGCGAGGTCCGCATCACCCAGTTCGCGGACAGCCCGCGCACGCCCAAGGTGCACGAGTGGGTCGACTTCCGCTCGGCGGCGCACGCCAGCGCGGTCGGCAAGTGCCTGCTGACCCAGCTCGACCAGAACGGGCGGCGCGACCACCTGTCCCGGCACAAGATCGCCCGGCTCACCTCGAAGACGATCGTGAACGAGCGGATCCTGTTCTCGAAGCTGGACTCCCAGCCCGCCACCGTCCCCGTCCTGGACCTCCAGGAGTACGCGGTGGGCACGGTCTGCGCGGCGGTCCCGATCACGGCCGGTGCCGCGGTGGGCTGTCTGGCCCTGTCCATGCCGGTCGAGCACGCCCACCGGCTGCGCGCCGCGGCGGACACCCTGAACCGCAAGGCCGCGCCGCTGCTGCTGTCGCTCACCCTCTGAGGGCCCGCGGAAGAAGGCCGAGCGCGGGCCCCGCCCCCGGCCCGGAACACGGCGGCCCCCGGAAAAAGCACCGCGGCGACCCTGAAAACACTTCGGGCGGTTCCCGGTGAACCGGAAACCGCCCGAAGATCAGGTGCGCCGCCAGGGACTCGAACCCCGGACCCGCTGATTAAGAGTCAGCTGCTCTAACCAACTGAGCTAGCGGCGCCTGCTGACAGAGAAAATACTACCTGGTCCCCAGGGGTGCTCCAAACCAGTAACCGCAGGCCCGCCCGGCGAGCCCCCTCAGCGGTCCAGCAGCTCCCGGCGGCCCTGTGCCTCGTACGCCGCCAGCAGCGCGGCCAGCTCCTCCCCGTCCAGCGGGCGGTACGCGCCGCCGACCCGGTGCCAGACCGGGCCGGGACCGAGGAAGCCGGCCCGGCGCAGGGCAACCCGGTGGATCTTGTTCGTGGCCGTGACGGGCAGCGCGTCGAGGATCCGTACGTAGCGCGGGGCCATCTTCGTACCGAGGTCCGGCTGCGCGGCCAGGAAGGCGCCGAAGGCCTCCGGATCGAAGGCCGCGCCCTCGTGCAGGGCCAGGGCGGCCATCACCTGGTCCCCCGCGACCTCGTCCGGGACCGCGTACACGGCGACACCGGCCGCCGCCTCCCAGCGGGCCAGGATGTTCTCGATCACCGCCGCGGCCAGGTTCTCGCTGTCGACCCGCAGCCGGTCGTCGGTGCGGCCCGCGAAGTAGAGGAACCCCTCGGGGTCCCGGAAGAACAGGTCACCGGTCCAGTACCAGCCGTGCCGGGTGCGGGCCGCCTCGGCGTCGGGGTTGCGCCAGTAGCCCTCGAAGAGACCGCGTCCGCGGTTGACGAGCTCGCCGATGGCCTCGTCCCCGTTGACCAGCCGGCCCCGCCCGTCGAGGACCGCGGGCGGGCACTCGCGGCCCGTCTCCGGGTCCACGACGGCCAGGTCGTCCCCCGGGGCCGCCCGGCCCAGCGCGCCCGCCGGGGTGCCGGGGCCCCGCTGCACCGAGGCGCCGCCCTCGGTGGCCCCGTACCCCTCCACCAGACGGACCCCGAACCGGTCGGCGAAGCGGGCCGCGTCCACGGCCCCCGCCTCGGTGCCGAAACCCAGGCGCAGCCGGTGCTCCCGGTCGTCGGGGCGGGGCTCGGTGGCCAGCAGGTACTGGACGGCCCGGCCGACGTAGGTGAAGTACGTCGCCCCGTAGGCCCGTACGTCGTCCAGGAACGCGGAGGCCGAGAAGCGGCGGCGCAGTGCCACCGGGGCGCCGGCGGCGAGGGCGGGCAGCCAGTCGGCGATGACGGCGTTGCCGTGGAAGAGCGGCATGCAGATGTAGTGGACGTCGTCCGCGGTGACCGAGAAGTGCCGGGCCAGCGATCCGCCGGCGGCGGCGAGGCGGCCCTGGCTGCAGACGGCGGCCTTGGGGGCGCCGGTGGAGCCGGAGGTGAAGTAGAGCAGCAGCCGGGTGCCGGGGCCGGGCGCTCCGGCGCGCACCGTCGACTCGCCGGGTTTCGCGGCGGCGTACGGGGCGAGCAGGGCCTCGTACTCCTCGGTCCCCGTGACCAGGAGCCGTACGCCGGGCAGGTCGAGGCCGCGCAGCAGCGGGAGGTGGGCGGGCTCGGTGACCAGGATCCGGCAGTCGGTGTGCAGGATGTCGCGGGCCAGCTCGGGGCCGCGCCGGGTGGGGTTGATCCCGGCGACGGCGGCTCCCGCGAGGGCCGCCGCGCCGAGCCAGAAGGGGAACTCGGGGGTGTTGTCGAGCAGCACCCCCACGTGCGGCTCCGCCCCCGGCGGCAGCAGGTCGGCGAGGAGCGCGGCGCGGGCGGCGGCCTCCTGGGCGGTCCGGTGGCGGCTGAGGACGGTGGGCCCGGCGCTGTCGGCCGCGCCGGCCCCGTACACCAGCCCGGGCCGGTGGTCCCCCCACTGGCGCGCGACGAGTTCCGCGACGGTCTCGCCGGCACCGGGTGCTGTCGTGGTCCGCATGCCGCCGGAGGTTAGCTGACGAAGCGTCAGAACTGAACGTCGGAGCAGGCGTAGAAGGCCATCGGGGTGTCGTTGACCGTCCAGACGGCCAGGATCATGTGCCGTCCCGTCTTGCCGGCCGGCATGGAGCCGCGGTGGATGGCGGTCATGTCCGGGCGGCCGCCGTTGTACGGGACGACGAGGAAGGGCTGGGGGTCGAGGGCGGCCCGGGTGAGGGGCTTGACCGGGTCCCAGCCGTTCCGGGTGACGTAGTACCGGAAGTCGGTGGTGGAGTGGTTGGCCGTGAACTGCCAGCGGAAGTCGAAGGGCTGGCCGGAGTTCACCCGGGTCGCGGGCCAGGCGCCGCCGCGCGGGTCGTCGAGCTGGGCGAACTCGCTGTGTCCGCCGGCGCATATCTTCCCGTCGGCGGGACCGGCCGCCGGGAAGCCCTTGTACCCCTCGACGCTCTGCGGCTCCCACTGGATGGGGCCGCAGTCGGAGACCGCCCTGTTGGCGCAGAGCTTCTGGCGGCTGATGGGGGTGTCGGTGTAGCCGTGGCCGCTGGCGCCGGGGGCGCCGAGCAGGGCGATTCCGGCGAGCAGGCCGAGACCGAGCGTGGCGGCGGTGGCTGCCCGCCCGGAGCGGGAGGGGCGGGAGGGGTGCGCGGGAAGGGAGGGGCCTGAGGGGCGTGCGGGCCATGAGGGCATGCGGAAGGAACGCATGGTGCTCCTTGGGCGTGGGGGGGGATCCGGTATCCGGCGAGGGGGTGTGCGCGTGGGGATCGGCCCTGGCGGGCCGGCTGGCGGAGGTACTGGGGCCGGCCGGGGGGAGCCGGTCGGCCGCTCTAGGTCTAGACCAAGTCCCAGGGTATGGACGGTAGTTGGCCATGTCTATACCAATGAGCGAACGGGTGGCCGGTCATGACCGGCCACCCGTTCGCTCGCGGAACCCCCGTGACGGCTGTTACTGGTCCGACCGCCCGGTGTAGAAGGCGACGGTGAGGTCCTTCACCAGGGCCTTGCGCTCGTAGTCGTCGAGCTCCACGATCCCGCGCGAGGTCAGCCGGTGGACGGTGTCGTCCACGGCGTCGACCACCGACGTCAGCACCGTGTCCCGGTGCTTGGCGTCGATCGCGGCGACCCGGCGCCGGCGCATGGCCTCCGCGACCTCCGGTGCGTACTCGATCCGGGTGGGCTGGGCCGAGAACACCTCGATCCCGACCGCCTCGGTTTCGGCCGCCACCATCCGGGTCAGCGCGTCACCGACGGCCTCGGCGTCGCGCAGGGTCGGGGCGTCCTCGTGGAAGGCGTCGGCGGGCAGCTGGGACAGCACCCGGGCCATCGCCGACTCGACCTGCTCGGCCAGGTAGTCGGTGTGGTCCTCGACGGCGAGGGTGGCCCGGGCGGTGTCCTTGACCTGCCAGACGACCTGCACGACGACCTGGAGGGCGAGCCCGCCCGAGTCCACGGCGGGCATCGGCTCGCTGCGCCAGTGCCGCAGCCGGACGTCGACCCGCTGGCGCAGCAGGAGGGGGCTGATCCAGGTCAGGCCGGTACGCCGGACCGTGCCCCGGTAGCGCCCGAAGAGGGTGAGCACCCAGGCGTGACCCGCCTTGGCCCGGCCGAGACCGCCGAGCGCGAGGAGGGTGACGATGCCGAGGAAGGCGAGCGGGGGCCAGTGCGTGGCGCGCAGCCCCTGGTAGGGGCGGGGAGGGGCCCCGAAGGCGGCGACCACGGTGGCGGGGACCACCCCGGCCCGCCACAGCACCGCCGCGCAGCCGAGGAGGGCGAGGCCGCCGACGGCCACCGCGATCCAGCCGGGCAGTACGGGCCCGCGGTGCTCCCGGAGCCGGTCGTCGCCCCGGGGGACGCGACGGCCCGCGGCCGGCTTCCGCGCGGCGCGGGCGGCGGGAGCGGCGGCCGGGTACCTGGGGGGCTGCGGCTGCGGGCGGAACGGGAGGTGCAGCGGGACCTCCGTGACCGCGGTGCCGCGCGGGGGGTGCGGGAGGCCGCGCGGGGCGGGGTCCCCGGTGCGCATCCCGCGCGCGACGGCCCGCGCGGCGATCTCCGCGGGCCCGGGGCCGGGCACGCCGTGCGGGGGCTCGGGGGCGGGGTGCGGGATGCCGGGGGCGGCGTCCGCCCCGGCCTGGCTCCGGGCGGCGGGCACATCACCCCGCGGCGACCCCGGCCGGGCGGACTCGGAGCCGGGCTCCGGGGCGTCGGCGGCCGCGCGGAACGCGTCGGGGTCGGCGTCGGCGTCAGCGGGGTGCGGGGGCCCCGGCCGGGCGGGTTCCGGTTCGGGGCCGGGGCCCCGGGCGGGGCCGGGGAAGGCCCCCGGAGCCGGGTCGGGGTCGGCGGCCGGGAACGCCGCCAGGGCCAAGGGGGCCGGTTCGGGGTGAGCGGGGTGCGCGTGCCCGGCCGGGACCGGGTCCGGCTCGGCGGCGCGGGGCGCCGGAGTCGCGGCGGCCGGCTCGGCGGCGCGGAGGGCCGTCGCGTCGGCGGGCTCCGCGGCGCGGGGGGCCGGAGTGCAGGTCGCGGCGGCCGCGGGGAACTCCGTACCCCCGGTCGCGGAGGTGGGTTCCGCCGCCGGGACCACGGCCACGGGCTCCGGACCGGCCGGGCGGACCGCGGCGACGCCCGTCGCGAACCGGGTGGCTCCGAACGGCTGGACGGCCCGTTCGGGGGCGGACTCCCCCGCCGGGGGCGCGGCGGCGGGCGCCGGCTGCGCGGACGGCCACGCCGGGGCGGGGACGGGGTGCGCGGCGGGGGCCGGTTCTGGGGCGGGGACGGAGCCCGTGGCCGGCGTCGGGGCCGGGGTGACGGCCGGGGCGGGGGCGGGGCCCGCGACGGCGGTCGGTTCGGGGGCGGGGCTCGGGACGGGGACAGGGGCGGGGCCCGTGGTGGGGGGCTGCGGTGTCCAGAACCCGCGGTACACGCCGACCGGCTCGGCGGGACGGGTGCCGGCGGCCGGGTCCGGGTCCACGGCCGGCGCCCGGGACGGCAGCGGGCCGGCGGGACCCGAGGCGTGGGCCGTGGCGCCGGCGGGGGCTGCGGGCAGCGCGGGGATCCGGAAGGTGCCCGTGGTGAACGTGGTGTGGGTGGGGTACATCGTTGCCTCCGTCATGCGAACAGCCGGCGCCAGGTTTCCGGGCCCGGATAGCCGTTGGCCGAGGCACCGCGCCAGCCCTGGGCGCGCTGGAAGGCCTCGACGTTGCGGCGGTCGGCCTCGCTCCACCGCGGGCCCGGGCCGGACGTGTAGTACTTGCCGAAGCCCTTCGCCGCCAGCCGGCGGCCGAGGGCGAGGACGGCCGGATGGGACTGCCCCGGGCGGAAGACCCCGGGCCCCGGGTACGCGGGCACCCCGGTCGGGCCGGGCAGGGCCGCGGGCGGCTTCACCGCGCCGGGTCCCGTCGTCCGTCCCGTCGGCGGGATGTCCTTGCCCTTGCGCTGGACCAGCAGCCGCCAGGTGTGCTCGCCGGGGATGCCGTCGGCGTCGGCGCCCGTCCAGCCCTGCGCCTCCTGGAAGGCCCGCGTGGCCTGCCGGTCGGCGTCACTCCACTTCGAGCTCGGCCCCTTGGGGTAGAAGCGCAGGGCGCCGCGCCCGATCAGCATCTTGCCGAGCTCGGCGACGTGCTCGTTGTCCGCGCCCGGGCCGAACTTGGCCGCGCCGGGGAAGGCGGCCGTGCTCGCCGGCGGGGCGCCCGGCACCGGGGCGCCCGGTACCTGCGTGCCCGGCACCTGCGTGCCCGGCACCGGGGTGTCCGGTACCGGGGTGTCCGGGAGGACCCCGGTGGTCACGCCGTTGTACCGGTACGGCAGGTACTTCTCGGAGTTCTTCCAGTACCCGTACGGGGTGGCCTGCTTCCGCGTCGCCGGGCGGGTCTGCTCGTACGCGACGTAGTGCGTGCGCGTCTCGTCGACCCAGCCGCCGAAGATGACGACGTGCGAGCCGTTGTTGGGGTCCGCCGGGTTGTGGAAGAGCAGCATGTCCCCCGGCAGCAGCTCCTCCTTCGTGATCTTCGTGGCGAAGGAGTCGAGGCTGCCGGTCCACTCGTTCGTACCCAGGTTCCAGACCATGGAGACGTACCCCGAGCAGTCCTGCCGGTAGCCGTCCGACCAGTACGCGGTCATGCTGTAGGGAACCTGGGCGTCCAGCCAGGTCTTCGCACGGTTGATGATCGTGGCCCGGTCGATGGCCCGCACGGCGGGCGGCGCGCCCGGCCGCCCCGTCGACGGGGACGGGGGACGCGGCCCCGGGGCCGGGCGTCCGTGCAGCGGGGCCCGGTCGCCCTGCGGGGAGCCCGGACCGTCCGCGCCGTCCCGGTCGTCCAGGGCCACCGGCCCCGGACCCGGCACCGGCCTGGCGGCGGCCAGCGCCGCCGACCCGCCGCCGCCCAGCACCACACCGGCCGCGGTCGCCAGTACCAGCGCCCGGCGGGCCCCGCGCACGGCCGGGTGTCCGCCGTCCCGCAGCGCTATGGCCCGCCCGCGCGCGAGGGTGCGGCGCCGCTGCGCGCACCCGAGGCACACGCAGTCGCCGGCGGGCTCGTACTCCTCGAAGACCGGCATCGTCATCGGCGCCGGCATCTGCACATGCACCGGAGGCTGCATCGTCATGCGGTTCCGTCCACTCCCCTGCTCGTCCACTGGTCGGCCGGGCACGCATCTGTCGGGGCATCAGATTCGGCTCGACCAGACATATCGTGCACGACAAACCTCCTAAACATGGGTTAATCGGACAGGACGGGCGCGGCTGGTCACGCGTACCTCTCGAGGTGGGGTAGAGTTTTGCCTGTCAGCAGGCGCCGCTAGCTCAGTTGGTTAGAGCAGCTGACTCTTAATCAGCGGGTCCGGGGTTCGAGTCCCTGGCGGCGCACAGACGAGAAGAAGACCCCCGTGGCGAAAGCCACGGGGGTCTTCTTCGTTCTGCCGTTGGCCCGGCCGGGCGGGCCCTGGGGCCGGAGGACCCGGACGGCCCGGACGGCCCGGATGGCCCGAGGGACCCGGACGGCCCGGCTGACCCGGACGGGCTACACCGACGCCGCGGCCGGCTTCGCCCCCGCGCCCGTGAGGTACGCGGAGACCACCACGTTCGCCGCGTACTGCCCGGCCGCCTTGTCGTAGTTCCCGCCGCAGGTCACGAGCCGCAGTTCGGCGCGGCCCCCGACCCGGGGCCCGTACGCCTCGTGGGGGTCGAAGCCCGCGCGCTCGAAGACGCGTACGTCCTCCACGGTGAACTCGGCGACCGTGGCGTCCGCCCGTTCCACGCGGATCTTCTGGCCTGGCTTGAGGGAGCTCAGGCCGTAGAACACCGCCGGCTTGGACTTGGTGTCCACGTGCCCCACCATCAGCGCGGCCCCCACCGCACCGGGCTCCGGGCCCGCGCCCCACCAGCCCACCGTGCCCGGGAGCTCGTACGGCGGCGGATCGATCGCCCCCTGCGCGTCCAGGCCCCGGGCGATCACCGGCGCCCGGACGCCCAGGGCCGGTACGTCGACCCGCGCGGGCATCGCCCCGGGCAACGGGGGCCGCGCGGCCGGGAGGACCGGCCCCGGCAGCCCGCCGGCCCGGTCCGCGGCCGGACCGGGCGGAACCCCGGTGATCTCCTTGCCCCACAGCCACAGGCCCATCACCAGCACCGTCCAGGCGGCGAAGGTCAGCAGCCGGCCGGTCGCGGAGCCCCTGGGCTCGCTCATCCGCCGTTGCGGCGGCGTCGCAGGGTGATGGCCCGGCCCGCGACCGCCAGGGTGGCCGTGGCGGCGAGAACGGCGCCGATCACGGTGTGGGGCAGCCCGGGGCCGTCGCCGTCGTGGCTCTTCTTCGCGGCCGTCGCCAACCGGGTCGCCCCGGCGACCTCGGCGGACATCCCGCCGCCGCCCGCGTGGACCGGCCAGACCGGCGAACGGTGCGGGTCGGGGCGGTGGTGGTGGTCGCGGTGGCGGATCTCGATGGAGCCGCGCAGGCCGTCGGCGCCCTCGCACTTGACGCGGATCTCGTGCCAGCCCGGGGCGGCGTGCGAGCGGACGGTGGCCTCGCCCCAGAGGGTCCGGCCGTCCCCGTGGCGGGAGGAGAGGCGCACGTCCGACACGAAGACGGGGGAACGGGCCGCCCCCCAGTCACCGTGACAGCCCCGCACGCGGATCTTGACGTGCGCTCCCGGTGCGGCCGGGTTCGGTTCCGCCGAGACACCGCCGCGGTCCCACTCGTTCGCGAGGGCTGCGGGGGCGGTCACGGCGGTGAAGGCCGTCAGGGCGACGGCGACCCCTGCGACACGCAGAGCGATCAAAGAACAGCGCATGGTGAACCTCCTCAACAAGGAGATTCACGCGCGGCGCGCCGCTCCGCATCCGGAGCGGCGCTCTCTTGGCCCGTACGTGTCAGCCGTACGCGCTAATGCGCGACTACACCAGGCCGACGAGATCGGCGATGGAATCGACCGTCTTGGTCGGCCGGTACGGGAACTTCTCGGTGTCCTCGACCGTGGTGAGACCGGTCAGCACGAGGAAGGTCTGCATGCCCGCCTCCAGGCCGGCCAGCACGTCGGTGTCCATACGGTCGCCGATCATCGCGCTGGACTCGGAATGGGCGCCGATGGCGTTGAGACCCGTACGCATCATCAGCGGGTTGGGCTTGCCCGCGAAGTACGGCTTCTTGCCGGTCGCCTTGGTGATCAGCGCGGCGACCGCACCCGTGGCCGGGAGCGGGCCCTCGGTGGAGGGACCCGTCTCGTCGGGATTGGTGCAGATGAAGCGGGCGCCGCCGTTGATCAGCCGGACGGCCTTGGTCATGGCCTCGAAGCTGTACGTGCGCGTCTCGCCCAGGACCACGTAATCGGGCTCGTGGTCGGTCAGGATGTAGCCGATGTCGTGCAGGGCGGTGGTCAGGCCCGCCTCGCCGATGACGTACGCGGTGCCGCCCGGGCGCTGGTCGTCGAGGAACTTCGCGGTGGCGAGCGCCGAGGTCCAGATGTTCTCGACGGGCACGTCCAGACCCATCCGGCTGAGCCGGGCCTGGAGGTCGCGCGGGGTGTAGATGGAGTTGTTCGTCAGCACCAGGAAGGGCTTGCCGGACTCGCGCAGCCGCTTGATGAAGGCATCCGCGCCGGGGATCGGGGTGCCCTCGTGGATGAGGACCCCGTCCATGTCGGTCAGCCAGGATTCGATCGGCTTGCGCTCTGCCACGGGACGTCTCTCCGCTCTGCGGGGCCTCTGACCTCGGGGGCCTCTGGTCTGTACCACCCTAGCGGTGCGGGGCCGCGGAAGGGGAGGGCGTCCACGGCCCGGACAGGGCGGGGCGGGGGCAGCCGCCGTCGGGGGTTCAGCGGTACGCCGCCCGGTGCGGCGGGGTGACGTCCGCGCGCGGGCGAGTCGGCGGGCCGGTGGCGACGGCGGTGACGGGCCGGTCGCGCGGCCGGCCGGCGAGCGGGCCCGCGCGGCCGGTCGACGAGCGGGCCCGCGCGGCCGGTCGCGCCGAGGGGGCGGGGGCGCCAGGGGGGCACGAGGGGGGCCGGGGGTGTGTCGCTAGGCGGAGGCGCGGAGCCGCCGGGCCCCGAGCAGCAGCCCGCCCCCGGCCGCGACGGCGGCGACGGCGGCGGACCCGTAGGCCCACTCGCGGGGCCCGGTGTGCGCGAGCGAACCCGCCTCGGCCGGGTCCTGCGGCCCCGCCACGGCGAAGCGGTACCCGCCCGCCTCCCCGACCCACTCGCCGTCGTCGGCCTTCCGCTGGACCAGCGCCGCGTCGGCGACGACCTCGCCCAGGGGGGCGTCGGGGGCGAAGGCCAGCCGCACCTTGACGGTCGCTGAACCCCCGGCCGGTACGGAGAACCCGGCGAACCGGCTGCCGCCGTACCCACCCTTCCCGCTGCCGTTTCCGCTGCCGGGCCCGCCGTCGAACACGGCGATGATCTCGTCGCGGTCGGAGCGCTCCAGCGTGACGGGGAAGGGGCCGCCGGGGGCCTCGAACTCCATCCGGAGGTGGGCGGGGCGCAACGCCCGGGCGGCATCGGTGAAGACGACCACGGGGTGGATGGCCGTACAGGTGCCGCTGGTGGTGTTGGTCAGGTCGAGCAGCCAGGTCTGCGGCCCGGCACCGGCCCGGTAGACCGCCGGCCCACCCCTGATCCGCGCCCCGATGGGGAACGCGGTGGCCTTGCCGTCGCCGCAGGTGGCGTGCGCGCGGGAGGGCAGAGCGGGTGCGGGGCGCGCACCGCCGCCGTTGCCGATGTCGGCAGCGGCGGTCGCGGTGTTGAGGGCCAGGAGGAGGGCGGTGAGGGCAAGGGCGTTGCGCAGTCTCATGGCAGACCTTCGCTGCTCGCCGGACGGAACGATGATCGGACGAGGTGACAATCACCCCGGCCCTCCCGCACCCTGCCACGCCCGCGCGACCCCACATCCACCCCACGCCCAAGCCCTCCCGGTTTACGCCCATACGGCGGCCGGGGTCAAACGCGAGGCTGGCGGCGGGCCGGGATGGCGGTGCCGCGCGGGGAAGTGCCGCCGGGCGGGCACCGCCCCAGGTGCCGCCCGCGCGGGCGTCGCCCCGGGGAGTGCCGCATGGGGGAGTGCCGCATGGGGATGGGCGCCGCATGGGGATGGGCCCCCCCCCGGGGGCGGGGCGAAGCCCCGGGCCGGGAACAGAACCCCGGATCCGTGGCACAGCCCGGGGGGCCGGGGGCAGAGCCCGGGAGATCCGGAGCACAGCCCGGGGGTCCGGGCAGAGCCCGGGGGTCCAGGGGCAGAGCCCGGGAGTTCCGGAGCACAGCCCGGGGGTCCGGGCACAGCCCGGGGCATCCGGGGGCACAGCCCGGGGGGGCCGGAGCACACCCCCGGGGATCCGGGCACAGCCCCGGGGATCCAGCAACAGCCCCGGGGATCCAGGCACAGCCCGGAGTCCGTGGAACGGCCCAAGAGGGGCCGGGGTCCGGGGCGGAGTCCCGGGGAACGGTGGAAGGGCGGGGAGGGGCATGACCCAACGCCCAGCAGCCGCACACTCCCGAGAAGCGGACGCCGCCGCCCGGCCGGGTGGTGCCGGACCCGCCGGACGCAGTGCGGAGAAGGCCCGGGGCCGGCCCCCGGGCCCAGCCGCCGCACGCCACCCGCGCCCGGCGCCCGGCTGGCCCCGGCCCCACCACCTCCGCCTGGACCGGCACCGGCGAAGCCACCCGCACCCGGTCCGCCCCCTGGCCCGACCCCGGCGGAGCCACCCGCACCCCGCCCGGCCCGGGCCAGGGCAACGGCCCCGGCGGAGCCACCCGCACCCCGCCCGGCCCCGCCAGGGCAACGGCCCGGCCGAGCCGCCCGGACCCCGCCCCGCCCCGCCAGGGCAACGGCAGCCCCCCGGTCAGGTCCAGCCGAAGACGCGGCCCCGGACCAGGGCCGCCGCGCCCTCCGCCACCCCGGCCGGGGCGCGTGCGACCGACGGGGGGTGCTCCAGCAGGACGCGGGACGCCAGCGCCGCGCGGACCCCGTCCACGAAGGGCTCCGGGTCCGCGTCCACGACGCGCCCGCCGAGCAGGATCCGGTCCACGTCCAGCAGCGCTGCCAGGTTCGCCGCGCCCTCCCCCAGGATCCGCGCCGCCTCCGCCAGGTCGCCCCGGGCCACCGCCGCCAGGCAGAGCGCCTCGAGGCAGCCGCGCCCCCCGCACCGGCAGGGCGGGCCGTCCAGCCGCAGCACCTGGTGGCCGAACTCCCCCGCCGCCGAGCGCGCGCCCCGGTGGACCGCCCCGTCCAGCCGCAGCCCCGCCCCGAGCCCGGTGCCGACGTGGAGGTACACGGAGGTGCCCGAGCCGGGCCCGCCCGGAGCCCCCGCCGCCACACCGGCGTTGGTGTCCTTGTCCAGCACCACGGGCAACCCCAGCCGCCTCGCCAGTACCTCCCGCAACGGGTACCCCGCCCAGTCCGGGAACCCCGTCACCCTCCCGAGCACCCCGCTGCGCCAGTCCAGCGGGCCCGGCGCCGCGGCGCCCACCCCGAGCAGCGGCGGTGCCGCTCCCGGCTCACCGGAAACCCGCGCGACGGCTCGTACGACCGAATCCACCACCAGCTCGGGGCCGGCCCCGAAGTCCAGCGGCCCGCTCCACCGCGCGACCACGCCGCCCGCCAGGTCGACCCGGACGGCACTCAGCTCGTCGCGGTCCAGGTGGACCCCCACCGCGTGCCGAGCGCCGGGCACCAGCCGCAGCAGCGTGCGCGGCTTGCCGCCGGTGGAGGCGCCGCGTCCGGCCTCGGCCACCAGGCCCTCCGCCGCCAGCCTGGCGGTGATCTTGCTGACGGCCTGCGGGGTGAGCCCCGTCCGGGCGGCGAGCTCCGCCCGGCCCAGCCCCGGCGCCCCCGCGGCGCGCAGCAGGTCCAGCAGCAGCGCCTCGTTGTGCCCGCGCAGCGCGGGCAGGTTCACCCCGGCCCGCCCGCTGCCGGCGGTGCCGCTCTCGCCCTCCCCGTCACCCCTGTTCACCCGGCCATTGTCCACCCTCCTTGCACTTACGCAACGCTGTTGCCAAAGTGGTTCCATGAACGCCTCGCCCTCCTCCCCGGCCCCCTCTTCCCCGGCCTCCGCCACCCCGGCCCCCGCCGCCCCGCTGCGCGTCGCGGTCATCGGCTACGGACTCGCCGGCTCCGTCTTCCACGCCCCGCTCGTGTCCGCGACCGAGGGCCTCCTCCTCGACACGGTCGTCACCTCCGACCCCGGCCGGCAGGCCCAGGCCCGCGAGGCCTACCCGGACGTCCGGATCGCCGCCTCCGCCGACGAGCTGTGGCAGCGGCCCGACGCCCCGGACCTGGTCGTCGTCGCCTCCCCCAACAAGACCCACGTCCCCTTCGCCACGGCCGCCCTCACCGCCGGCATCCCCGTGGTCGTGGACAAGCCGCTCGCCGCCACCGCCGCCGAGGCGTACGAACTGGCCGCCCTCGCCGAGCGCACCGGCACCTTCCTCTCCGTCTTCCAGAACCGCCGCTGGGACAACGACTTCCTCACCCTGCGCCGCCTCCTCGCCGACGGCGAGCTCGGCGAGGTCCAGCGCTTCGAGTCCCGCTACGAGCGCTGGCGCCCGCAGCTCAAGGGCGGCTGGCGCGAGTCCGGAGCCCCGGAGGAGATCGGCGGCCTGCTGTACGACCTCGGCAGCCACGTCGTGGACCAGGCGCTGGTCCTGTTCGGCCCGGCGGTACGCGTCTACGCGGAGACCGACGTGCGCCGCCCGGCCGCCGAGGCCGACGACGACACCTTCATCGCGATCACGCACGCGAACGGGGTCCGCTCCCACCTCTACGTCAGCGCGACCGCGGCCCAGCTCGGCCCGCGGTTCCGCGTACTCGGCTCGCGCGCCGGCTACGTCAAGTACGGCCTGGACCCCCAGGAGGCCGCCCTGCGCGAGGGGCTGCGGCCGGGCGACGGGGGGCAGCCGTGGGGCGAGGAACCCGAGCACCTGTGGGGCCGGCTGGGCTCCGGCGAGTCGCCGCTGACGGGCGGCGGCCTCCCGGTGCCGACGGTTCCGGGTGACTACCCCGCCTACTACGCGGCGGTCGCGGCGGCCCTGCGCACGGGCGGTCCGGCGCCGGTGACGGCCGAGGAGGCGGCGCGCTGCCTGGCGGTGCTGGAGGCGGCCCGCAGGTCCTCCCGCGAGGGGGTGGCCGTGGAGATGTGACGCCGGGCCCGATGACCCTTCGTCGGAAAATCGATGCATTGAACACCGACTTGCGATCTATGCTGCACGGGCTGCTGATCATCACACGTGTGAAGAATGGAAACCCTGCCTGTGAAGCTGCCCCGGATCGCGTCCGTCGTGGCGACCGCCGCGATCGCCCCGGCCGTCCTCCTCGCCTCGCCCGCCTTCGCCGCTGACGCCTCGTCGGCCGCCCCGTCGTCGCCGACCGCACCCGACCAGGACCCGCAGGCCGCGAAGCCGGCGAAGCCCGCGGAGACCCCGGCGACGACGCCGGCGAAGACCCCGGCCGAGAGCCCGGAGGCCGCGAAGGACCGGGCCGAGATCGAGCGGATCCTCAAGGACCCGGCGAGCGGTCGCGGCGTACGCGAAGGGGCCGAGAAGGCGCTCAAGGGCACGGCCGCGGACATGCGGCGCTTCCTGACGGTCGAGCTGGCCCAGCAGCGGCTCGAGGACGACCGCGTACGGGTCGTCCAGATCAGCGAAGCGGGCGGCAGGTCCGTACGCGAGGCCGCGCGCGAGGCGCTGCGTGTGAACACCCGCGAATCGATCACCGCGTTCCTGCAGGAGGGCCAGCACGCGGCACGCCTCCAGGACGACCGCGTCGAGATGCTGCGCATGCTGAACGGCGCGGGCAGGGGCATCACCCAGACCGTCAAAGACCTGCTGAGCAACGGCACGCGCGAGCAGATCCGCGAGTTCGTCGCCACCGGCCAGCACAAGATCCGCGCCGTGGACGACCGGGTCGCGCTCTTCTCGATGCTGAACGGCGCCGGACCGGGCCTGAAGGAGGGGATCGTCAAGCTCCTCGAGAACAACGCGACCCCGGAGCAGCTGCGCGAGTTCGTGAAGAACGGTCAGCACGTGCTGCGCGACGAGGACAACCAGGTCGACATCTCGAGGATGGTGAACGGCGCCGGCCCGGAGCTGAAGAAGGCCGCTCTCGCCGCCCTCAAGGGCACCCCCGAGGACCGGGCCGCGTTCCTGAAGACCGGCCAGCACGTGGCGCGGGCCAAGGACCAGGCTTCGGGCCACACCGGCAACACCGGCGGCTCGGGCAACGCGGGCACGGGTACCGGCACCGGCACCGCCGGCGGGGTCCAGCCGGCGGCCGCCAAGGGCACCGGCGGCAACGGCAACGTCACCCCGGCGGGCGGCGCGGGCTCCGGCGCGCTCGCCAGCACGGGCGCCGGCTCGGAGACGTGGATCGCCGGCACCGGCGCCGCGGCGCTCGCCGCGGGCGCCGGCCTCGTGGTCGCCAACCGCCGCCGCGCCTCCGCCGAGAGCTGACCGGCACCGTCAGGCACACGGGCGCGGGGGGGGGGGGGGGGGGGGGGGGGGGGGGGGGGGGGGGGGGGGGGGGGGGGGGGGGGGGGGGGGGGGGGGGGGGGGGGGGGGGGGGGGG